>DAOULT010000113.1:0-5077 GCA_034417895.1 Anaerolineae bacterium
GTTTACGTGGAGGAGTACCGCCGGCAGGTCGACCAGCGGGTGCTGGACCTGGTGGTCGACAACCCGGTGATTGAGGCTATTGAACGCGGCGAGCCGGTGGACGACGTCCATCTCCTGCAACTGGAGCGGACGCTGCGAGGTACTCTGGGGGGCGAGGACCTGTACTTGACCGAAGCTAACATCCGCAAGGCCTATGCCCTCAAAGTGGATAGCCTGTTGGCCTTTCTGCGCCACCTGTTTGGGCTGGAGGGCTTGCCCGATTACGGGGACATCGTGCGCCGCCAGTTTGCCGAGTACATCGCCCGGCACCCCTTCAACGCCGACCAGGTCCGTTTTCTGCGCGCGGTGGAGAACGTCTTCCTGCAACGACGGCACCTGGAGCTGGCCGATCTGTACGATCCTCCGCTAACCAGCTTCGGCGACGACGCCGTGGAACGCTGGTTTAGTGAGGAGCAAGTCGAGGAGATGGTGGCCTTTGTCAACAGCCTGGCTGTTTGAGTAAAAGCCGAAAAGATAAACCTTACATTACCAACCTGACGAGTTTCAAACTTATGGCCAAACGCAAGAAAAGACCGCCCAGAAAGCGGCGGCAAATATTAAATCAGCCTCAGATCAGCATCACCGGTGAGGCTGACTACATAATTAAGCAGGCTGGAGAACGTGACACCCGGATAGTTGGCCTCGGTCCCCTGGTTTTCTTTTCAACAGAAACAGGCGATGCCTGGGTACTGGACCCGTTAGATAATCTGGCCCTTTGCCTGGCCCGTGATGGGGAGCGCCAGCCCTTTGACATCACCGAGACAGCCAGCCAATTTGCCATTGACTGGCAGGCAAACTACCAAATTGATGGTGAGCAGTTCGTTGTTTTTGAGTGGTCCGGTCAGACCCGCTCAATTAGCGGCTACCCCGTCCGAGAGTTAAAGCAGGTCATCCAGCGGGCAGTGAAACGCAAGTAGAGATAACGGGAGTAAACCACAATGACCTGGAAACCCTCCAACCAGCCCGTCCGCTACGACCGGAAACGCGTGGCCCAATTGATGCCGATTAAGGCTGAAATCGAGAAACTGGGGCTACCTCTCGTCCGCTTCCGCAAATTGAATGGGATTCGCAGCGCGTTGGAGATGCAAATTGAAGACGGCGGCGACAGCCCGGAGGTAAACAAACTGCTGCTGGACGCCTTGCGCGCCGGGATTCTGCATCAGGTGGGCGAAGGTGAAGCTCAGGCGGCCCTGCAAGCCATTGATGCCTTTGAGCAGCTCGAAGCCAAACGCTGGGCGCAGGTTAAAGCGGGCACGCTGCCGCCCCTCGAATTGGACCCGGATGAAAAACTCGACGACCTGATGCAAGAAGGCTACAGCCTGATCCACGATCAAAGGCAGACGACCGCCGGCTGCGACCGCTGGCTGGAGGCCTGGGAGCTGGTCAAACAACTGACCACCCCGGACATGCGCTCGACCGAAGCTTTTGACCGGGCCTACCCGCTCAGCCAATTTGTCTCCAATTGGATCAGCGAAATGGAAATGGAACTGGGCAACGCCGGTCTTGCTGATGCCCGTTACCACGAACACCGGATTCGCTTCGTCCACGAGTATCTGGCCCAATTTCCCGAGCAGGACGACTTGACTTATCTAAATATGAGGCGCGCCGAGGGCGAGGCTCTGTGGCATCTGGGACGGCAGGCCGAAGCCGAGGCGGTTTACTGGGCGTTGGTCGAGAAACTGCCCGACCATGCCTGGGCCTACATCGGCTGGGCCGACAATTATTACATGGAGCACGACGCGACTCAAGACTACCCATCCGCCGAGGCCATTCTTCGGCAGGCGCTGGCCCGGCCCAACCTGGAGGATCGGGAGGACGTGCTGGAACGGCTGATAGACATGTATGAGGAGTGGGGCAAACCCGAAAAGCAGTCCCCTCTGGTGGCCGAGTTGGCCCAACTGGAGACGAGGGGACGGATTTTCAGCCCGGTCGTCCGCGCCAAACTGGAGCAAGCCCTGGCCGCCAGGCCCCAGAAACCTAAACGCAACGACCCCTGTTGGTGTGGCAGCGGCAAGAAGTACAAACATTGCCACATGAGAAGTGATCAGGGGTAGCCACAAGACCCTAATGCGTGATGCGTGATGCGTGAAACGTGACGCGTGATGGGTATATTCACGTTTCACGCATCACGCATCACGCATTACGTTTGACGTTTTACGAGTTTACTACCCTTGATTAGAATCTGGACGAGGAGCACCGATGCTAACCGACCCCAAACTTCGCTCCCAGGTGGATCAACTCTGGGACAAACTCTGGACGGGCGGGCTGACCAACCCGCAGGATGCCATCGAGCAGTTGTCGTACCTGATCTTCCTGAAACGGCTGGACGACGAGGAAGACCGCCGCGAACGCCAGGCCGGGCGGCGCGGCCAGTCCTACCAACCGCGCTTGCCCGAAGACAAACGCTGGCGGTTTTGGACCCACTTCCAGGCAAGCGAGGCGCTCGACCACGTGAAAGAAGTGGTCTTCCCCTGGTTCAAAGAGATGGGAGAAGAGGGCAGCTCCTTCGAGCGCTATATGAAAAACGCCGAGTTTAAGATCAACAAGGCCAGCCTGCTCATCGAAGCCTGCAAAAGCATCGACCACATGCAGATCTCGGCCCAAAACCAGGACGTGCAGGGCGACCTGTACGAATATCTGCTGAGCAAGCTGACCATCGCCGGGCGCGGTGGCCAGTTCCGCACCCCGCGCCACATCATCCGTATGATGGTGCACATGATCGACCCCCGGCCCGGCGATCGGGTCGGCGACCTGGCCGCCGGTACCTGTGGCTTCCTGGTCAACGCCTACCAGTATATCCTGGAGCGTCACACCTCCCCCGAGATCTTGGAGTATGATGAGGAAGGCTGGCCCCACAACCTGGTGGGCGACCTGCTGACCCCCGAGCAACGGGAGTTCCTGCAAAAAGAGGCCTTCCGGGGCTACGATAACGACTCCGGGATGTCCATGCTGCGCATCGGCTCCATGAACCTCATGCTGCACGGCATCCAGCATCCCCGCTTCTTTTACACGGACACTCTGTCCAAGGCCTTCACTCAAGAGCGCGACTACGACGTGATCCTCATGAACCCGCCCTTCAAGGGCGCGGTGGACAAGGGGGACGTGAGCGAGACCCTACCAAGCAACACCCGCAAGTCGGAGTTGCTCTTTGTGCACCTCATCCTGCGTGCGCTGGACATGGGCGGGCGTTGCACGGTGATCGTGCCCGACGGCGTGCTCTTCGGCTCCAGCCGGGCTCACGTGGAACTGCGCAAAAAGCTGATCGAGGAGAACCGGCTGGACGGGGTGGTGTCCATGCCGGGCGGCGTCTTCAAACCCTACGCCGGCGTCTCCACCGCGGTGCTGCTCTTCACCCGGGGCGCCACCACCGAGCGCATCTGGTTTTACGACATGGCGCACGACGGCTTCTCGCTGGACGACAAGCGCCAGCCGGTGACCGAGGACGACATTCCCGACATCCTGGACTGCTGGGCCAAGCGCCGCGATCCCGACTTCCAGGCCGGACGCCAGGCCCGGCTGGAGGGGCTAAAGACCGAGCTGGCCCCCCTCAAAGCCGAGCGGCTGCGGCTGCAAGCCGAGATCAACCGCCTGACCTTTGAGAGCATCATCGCGCCGGACCGCCCCCCCTCAATCCCCCCCGCTGGGGGGGAAGCCAGGCAGTCCTCCCCGGGGCAGGGGGAAGCCCAGGCGTCCTCCCCCCACCAGGGGGAAGCCAGGAAGTCCTCCCCCCAGCGGGGGGAGCTAGAGGGGGGCGAGGTCCAACTCCCCCTCTCATCACCCCTCGACGCTGCCAAAGCCGAACTGGCCAAGCTGGAGGCCAGGATCGACCCCCTCCAGGCCCAGATCGACCAACTCACCCGCCAATTCTGGGTGACCAGGGAAGAGGTGCGGGCCAACAAGTACGACCTGTCGGCCAGCCGCTACCGCCAGGTGGAGCAAGACGAGGCATATTACGAAAAGCCGCAGGTGACGATGGAGCGGTTGTTAACGCTGGAACGAGTGATGGGTGAAGAAGTAAGAGAGTTGGAGCGACTACTTGAATGAATTACCAGACTGTGAAATTGGGGGATGTATGCGATTTTCTTTATGGAGAGGGACTTACGGAAGCCCAACGAGAAGGCGGCAAGTTTCCGGTCTACGGGTCAAACGGCATCGTTGGATGGCACAACCGACCTCTCACTGAAGAGGCAGCTATTGTTATTGGACGGAAAGGGTCCATTGGCGAAGTTCATCTAAGCGAGATGCCCTGCTGGCCTATAGACACAACATACTATGTGCAACTCAAAGAGAAACCTTGTGAGTTGGGCTGGCTTTACTATACCTTACTTGCACTTAATCTTACCAAGCTGAACAAATCGGCTGCGGTTCCTGGTCTCAATCGCAATGATGCTTACGAGAAGGAAATCCCCCTCCCACCCCTCAACGAGCAAAAACGCATTGCCGCCATCCTGAGCAAAGCCGACCGGCTGCGCCGCCTGCGTCGCTACGCCCGCGAGCTGAACGATGGTTATCTGGGTTCGGTCTTTTTGGAGATGTTTGGGAATCCGGTGTCGGATCCGATGAGATTTCCAATAGCTCGCTTCGGTGAAGTTTGCGAAACTCGCCTTGGAAAAATGCTAGATGCCAAACAGCAGACAGGAGAAAACAGGCGTCCCTACTTGCGAAACGAAAACGTTCAATGGGGAAGAATTGACATATCTGATGTATACGAGATGGATTTTGACGAAAGAGAAAGAGAGATTCTTAGACTGCATAAGGGCGACGTGCTCATTTGCGAAGGAGGTGAAGTCGGCAGAGCTGCAATCTGGAATGATGAGCTTCCCGAGTGCTATTATCAAAAAGCGCTTCACCGAGCCAGACCCAACCCCAAATTGGCCGTTCCCGAATTTATACTCCTGTTAATGTGGTGCTCATAAATGATTTTCCAGCATCATAGTGCGTCATTTGAATTGCGCAGAAGAGGATGGAGCATCCAAGTGGTAAGTGAACAGCAGACGCCACGGTTCACCGTCATCCATAGGGACCCGGATGTCCTGCT
>DAOULT010000114.1:0-6857 GCA_034417895.1 Anaerolineae bacterium
TTTCCATCTCGACTTGACCATACCACCATATGGTACCACTTATCCGCGCTTTGATCTGACAACTTCGTGACAGGTTGCACTGTAAATTTGACATTTCGCCCTGGCATATTGTTAACTCCTCCTAACATTGTCTAGCCGTAGGCCTTGTCCACGTATAGTCACCAGATAGACAGGATGCTTGGGATCCGGCTCAATCTCCTGACGAACGCGACGTACTAGTTGGTAGAGATTGTCGAGGGAGACCTCTACTTCACGCAATTCAGCTTTTCTCACGGTTCTCCCTGCTCGATCATACAGGAAAGAAAGCAGGGAAAAGGGAGCATCTGCCATCTCAACCTTTTTGGTCCCAATCCATACCACTTGATTTGTCTTATCCAGCCGCAACGGTGGGTGAAGCGGCGCTTGAAATCGAGCGGGCCACTCTATGCCGTCGCCGTAAAATTCACTGAGGGCCAACTTCCAATCGGCCTGAGTCAGGCTGAAAGTGCTTTGGGGCTGCCGGAAGTGGGCCCAAAACAACATCTCGCCCAATCGTAACAAATTACGGGGGGAGCCTTGCGCGTGCCGGACGAACTCCTGATCCAGATTCCAACCGCGCCGAACCTCCGTTTCGTCACAAAGATCGGCGAGAGCTTCCACTTCCCCCCCGCTGAATACGATTAGACGCTGCTTTAATAACCCGGCCAGCGAACTCTCATCCCAAACAAGCTCTCGAAACTGTAAGCGGTCATATCTGATGGTGGTCTTCTCAAGCAGGGCCGACTGCGCTTCCAGTGGTAAGAAGAATTTGAAGGCAGCATTTGGGCACTCCATCAATGGAAGATTAGCCAGCAAAGGTTCGACGAATTCTGCAACCAGTGCTGGATGGTCGGCCAGAGGAGGAATTTCGTCCATCCGATCTATAAATACGTATACGGCCCTAAGCCCGGTATGGCATACCAAATCCACAAAGAGGCCGAACAGCCTGGCGGCTGAAAGGCAGGTCGTGTCCACCGGCTCAGGATATGCATCGGCCAGGTTTACCAAAAAACGAGCAGCAGGGACCTTTAAAATCGCCTGCCCCCTTAGCATCTCTTCCAGCTTACCTGTGTGCCATGCTTGCTGGAACTTTTCCCAATCGGGGTTGAAGCTTTCTCCCGCCAGCCGCCGCAACTGGCTCAATAACTTCGGAGGGGTCAGCGTTGATACACCCGGCGGTCGCGTGCAAAACCACTTCAGCCTGCTGAGCCACTCAGGTTCCAGAGCTTCAACTAATTCAGGAGCCTGCGCAAAAGCTTCCAGAAATGCATCTGCGCCTGCTCGCAAGATTTCATTCAAATGTTGGCTGAGTTGGACAGATTTTTGAGCGCTAGCCATCTCATCAGGAAGATGACCAAAGTCTGTATAGGATATAGCCAAAATATCGCTATCGAGAGACGTCGGTCGGCACTTATGGGTAACCATGATCCGGTGGGCGCTTTTGCCACAGCCCCTTGCTGCGAAAACCACTGTTGTCCGAGGGGCGCTAGCGGCCCCTCGAATCTCATCATAGTAGGCTGTCGACACGAAGTACTCGTCGAAGTACTCGTATAAGCGTTCCTCCAACTCGGCCTGGTAAGTGCCGAAAGGATTGTCTCGGAAGTGACGCCGCTCTAACCATATTTCGAGATTTTCTTGCTCCTGAGCGGAAATAAGTTGCCGAGTCATTTAGGCTGCTCCTTGGGAAGACGGTCGAGTTCTTTCATCCCGGCCCGAATGGTCTTGCGGTCGCAGCTCAAAACACGAACAATGTAGCTTACTCCACCGTGACCAGGCTTTCGCGCTTCAACGGCTGCGTACCGTCGTCGGTCCTTCTCCGAGAGCGTGGCGTGGGATCGTTGCATCAGTTGTTCAGTTTCGACTGAATAGGGCTCCATCATCCTCTCCTCCCGTCTGTCTGCCTGTTGCAGATAGGATACCCTATCTCAGCCATTTATGCAAATTTCATTTGCGGAAATTGCTTAGTCGTCGATCCTTAGCACAGTAAGCAGCACTCTACCCTGCGGGTGGGTGAAAGTTGATGATCGTTATGCCGATCTTTTGCACGACAGTCTTCGTGCTCCATGATTTTTCCTCCTCATTCTACCTGTTTGAAGGTGAGAGATACCTCGCCCAGGCGTATAATGTCATCATCCAGCAGTGCCCGTTTCTTTATGCGCTGACCGTTGAGAAAAGTACCGTTTGTGCTGGCTAGATCGTAGAGAACAAACTGACGGCCTTCGTACTGGACACGGGCCTGCTCGGCTGAGACGGAATCGTCATCCAAAGTCAGCCAGCTTGACTCCCTCTTGAGAGGAGAATAGGAAATAAGAGCGTGTTAACACCCATCCAGTTCTGCTTCGCCCCCCCTCCAAACAGCGGTTGCGTTTCCGGCCTAACGGTATTATAATAAACTCCAGAGAATACAAGCGGTTACATTGGGTTAGCCTCCAGGAAGTAGAAGACGTTTTTTGGAACTTTCCTGAGATCAGGCGCGGCCCCAGGAGAAATCGCCTGGCGCTGATCGTAATAGCGCGGGAAATGACTGATCGCGAAAAAAGAGGGTACAGGAAGAGATATGGCTAAAATTCCAGAATTTGCCACTTTGGAAGAAGCAGCGGCTTTTTGGGATACTCATGATTTCGAAGATTATAGAGAAGATACGGAACCTGTAACCTTCGAGGTAAATTTAATGCAAGAAAGGAGAATTAAGGATGTCAGACGAAATAACCATCAATCTTGAACCCTATTTCTTTGAGGAGAAGGAGAAAACCCTGGTCGAATACGAAAAGCTCTCCGCCACCATTTTTCGCTACAGCAGCGGGGTCTGTGGGGTGCGGATCAAGAACGATCTGGGCCAGATCGTCGTGCTTCCCTTCCAGGGGCAACAGGTCTGGGACGCAGAATTTGAAGGCCACACCCTGACCATGAGGTCCATGTTCGAGGAGCCTCGCCCCACCCAGGACTACCTGATGACTTACGGGGGCTTCGTGCTCCACTGCGGGGCCACGGCTATGGGCTGCCCCACCGAGGAAGACACCCACCCCCTGCACGGAGAGCTTCCCAACGCTCCCTACCAGAAAGCCTGTCTGAAGGTGGGCCGCGACGATAAAGGCCCTTACGTCGGGGTGAGCGGACAGTACCGGCACACTATCGCCTTCGCCTTCAACTACCTGGCCGAGCCGCTGGCGAAGCTTTACGCCGGGTCGATGCTGGCGCCCATCGCCATCACCATCACCAACCTGAGAGAGGCGGAGATGGAGCTGATGTACATGGCCCACGTCAACTTCCGGCCCATGGATAACGGGCGGCTGGTCTACAGCGCCCCCTGCACGCCGCAGGATGTTCGCGTCCGCACCCAGCTCCCGGCCCACGTCAAGCCCTCGGAGGAACACCTCAACTTCCTGAAGGAGTTGCAGGCAAATCCCGAAAAGCACAACGTCCTCACCCCCGACCTGCCGTTTGACCCGGAAGTGGTGCTCTACATCGATTACCGGACTGACGAGGAAGGTTGGGCGCACAGCATGCAGGTTCAACCTGATGGCTACGCCCACTACATCCGCCACCGCCCCGCAGAACTCGACCACGGCGTGCGCTGGATATGCCGCATCCCCAACCAGGACGCCCTGGGGCTGATCCTGCCCGCCACCGCAGAGCCGGAAGGATACCTGACCGAGAAAGCCAAAGGGAACGTCAAGGTCATGCCTCCCAGGGTGACGGTGCACATCGAGGTGGAAGCCGGCCTGCTGCGCCCGGAAGAGGCCAGACAGATGGAGGAAAAGATAGAGAGCATCCTGGCCTGATAACGGCAGACCGTCAACGGATAAAAAAAAAAACGGATTTAACGGATTGCGCTGCGTCGTGTCCGTTAAATCCGTTCCAAATCCGATGACCGCCTGCTACCCTAAAAAGAGAAGGAGGAAGCAATGCGCTTCGAGGATAAAGTAGTCATCGTGACCGGCGGCAGCCGGGGGCTGGGCCGGGCTATGGTCCTGGCCTTTGCCCAGGAAGGGGCCAGCGTGGTGGTGGCGGCCACCAATCTTGCCAGGGTCAGGGCCATCGTGGACGAGATCGAAGCCCTGGGAGGGCAGGGCTTCTGCCTCTGCACCGACGTCAGCCACAAGGACGCGGTCCAGAAAATGGTAGATACCGTCCTGCGCCGCTTCGGCCAGATCGACATCCTGGTCAACAACGCCGGTATCCACGTAAATGCCCCGTTCGTCGAGGAGCCGGAGGACATGTGGCTGCGTCTGTTCCAGGTCAACGTGATGGGGGTCGTTTTTCCCTCCCAGGCGGTGGCGCCCCACATGATGGAGAGGAAAAGGGGCCGCATCATAAATATTTCCTCCAAGGCGGCGGTGGTGGGCGAGAGTGGTCACGTCGCTTACAGCGCTTCCAAGGGGGCCGTCCTGTCCATGACGCGGGCCATGGCCGTCGATCTGGCCCCCTACAACATCACGGTCAACGCCGTGTGTCCCGGCCCGGTCTACACCGACATGCTGCTGGCGGCTGTGCCGGAGGAAGCCGGGAGGGAGGCCCTGGCCGCTGATACCCCTCTGGGGCGATTGGGACAGCCCGAGGACATCGCTGCGGCTGTCCTCTACCTGGCCTCGGACGAGGCCGGCTGGTGCACGGGCCAGGCTTTGAGCATCGACGGCGGGCTGTCCATCCTGAAATAATTCAAGCCCCAGAGAGCACGGAGAAAGACGGTAAGACGCCTGGCGCTCTGGAAGCTGTGGGATGGCAGACCATTACAGGAGAACAATCTTCTTGCCTGCTATCTTTAAGGCGTACTCGATGCCGGCCCGGAGATCGGCTGTGGTGGTGATGCCCGAAAGGTCTACTCCTAAAGAAACGATGGTCTGCGCCACCTCCGGGGAGATGCCCACCAGGATACATTTCGAGCCTAAAAGAGCGGCGGCGCGGGACACTTGCAGGAGGTGGTTGGCGACGTGGGTATCCACCACCGCCACGCCGGTGATGTCTATGATCACCATCTCTGCTCCGTAATGGCTGATGGCTTCCAGCAGATTTTCCATGATTTGCTGGGCGCGGGCGGTGTCGATGCTCCCCACCAGGGGCATGGCGATTATCTCCTCGGTGATGGGCACGATAGGGGTGGAAAGCTCCAGGATGATGCGGCGCTGAGTCTCGATGATCTCCTTTTGCAAGCGGCCACGTTCTTCTTCCAGTTGCCTGCGCCCCGTGATGTCGCGGATGACGGCGGTCAGTCCCTCGAACTGCCCCGTCTTGTCCCGGATAGGGAAGGTGGCGACATCGACATGGACGACGCTGCCATCAGAACGCACCAGTCGCGTCTCCCCCCGCCAGTTGCCAGAGATGCCCTCAATGATCGCCACCCGCCCCTTCACCTCAATGGTGCCGGGGGCCACAGCTTTGTAAATATCCTGCCACCAGGCCAGGTCGAGATAGGTGCCAGGCTCAACCTCGACTTTCTTCCCCCGACCCAGGACGCCAGGGCCGCCCAGGTAATCTACTACCGAGTAGGCCGAAATCGTCCCGGCCATGGTGTTGTCGAAGCCGATGTAGGAGGCGACCCCGACCCCTGCAATCGGCTCCAACTGATTGACGATGATCACCGGGATGCCGGCCTGGTTAGCTTTCTTGATGGCCGATTTGCCCACCTCCACCTCAGCAGGCGAGATGACGATGGCATCCACCTGTTGCTGGACGTAGTCCTCGATGATGGCTAACTGTTCGGCAAAAGCTGTGTGGGTGGTGGCCGTGTGGGTGATAACTTCCACATTGAGGCCATGCTGGCGGGCATCTGCTGCGGCCTTTTCAAAATAATCGTTCACGGTGCTGAAAACTCCCGACACGTCGGGCGGAGCCCAGCCGATCACGATCTTCTCCGGCAGCCCTGCCTCGCTCTTCGCCTCGGCCTTGATCTCTTCCCAGTCTACAGGCTCTAAAGCTGGCGTGGGGTAGAACAGATCGACGTTGTCCTTGTATGCCGTGCGCGGCCGGATGTCGAAGGTGGGAGGCACGTCCTGTCCCAGGGCCAGCATCACCGCAAACCTGGTGCCGTACCAGCCCCACTCCGGGAAGCCGTGATAGGTCTCGGCCATCAAGCGGCCCTCACGTAATCTCTCCGCCGACTCCGGCGTCACGTCGTTGGAGAAGATCTTCACCTCCTGGCGGCCGCCCGCCTCCACCGCCAGCATGGCGCCCAGGGCCATCTCACCTGAGGCCGCCCAGATCGCATCCAGCCTCCCCGGTGGGTTGTGCTTCAAGAAATCCTGCGCGGCCCTTCTCCCTTTTTCCCGGTTCCAATCGGCGGGCAGCGTCCCCACGATCTGAATCCCTGGAAACTGATCGACCACGCTGTGGAAGCCGTTCAGCCGGGCTGCGGAGCGGACGCCTCCTGCTTTCGCCAGCCAGATAATGCTATCCAGCAAAGGAAGCTCTTCTTCGCACCAGATGACTTTCATCGGCTGCCCGGTTGGGTCATGGGCCAACAGTTCGTTACAGCCCCGGTTGGAGTAGACGATCTGAAGCTGGGGATCGGTCATCAGAATGGCATCGATGGAGTTCTCCACGATGTACTTGAAGATGTCCATATCTTCTTTCATCGGGGTTAAACCTCATTTAATCTTCGCTATCTTCCCTTTTACCATTTTGGGTAGGGATTAAGACCAAAATACTTGCTATCTCACTATGGGTATTTTATGATAACACAGTTAGTATTTTTTGTCAAGAACTGGACAGCGGCGGGTGCATTTCAGCTTGGGGGCGAGTTTTTAGGCCGCCATCAACTGCCAGGCTTCGTCCCAACGGTCGCTGAGAAACTCACTGCGCAGGGCCAACATTCTCTGGACCCCTGACCGACCCCAGCGCAT
>DAOULT010000115.1:0-5642 GCA_034417895.1 Anaerolineae bacterium
TCCTGGCCGCGGCCTTCAAGGTGGACGACTGGCAGAAAGCGGTCAGGGATCAGACCGTCCTCCGCGCTCAGGAGGTGGTGGCCCGCTACACCCTGGACGATATCAGCGATCCGGCCATGAGACGGACGGCCAGCGGGGTCTCCAGCCCCCGTGAGGAAGTGGTGGAGGAGATAAGAGAGCGGCTGGAAAGCGACGTCGCACAGTGGGGCGTAGAGATTCTGGAAATGGCGATCAAGGATGTGGAAATCGCCAGGAGGCAGCCAGGTGTTCTGAGGACTGTGCGTCGCTATCGCGAGGTCACCTGGGAGCGGGCCATCCGCGAGCTGCGGGCGGAAACCGACCGGCTGGTCACCATTATCGCCGCCGAGGGAGATCGGGCCGCCATCGAGGAACGGGCCAGGGCCCAGGAAACGCTGGAGAGAGTGCTGAACGCAGCCCTGGCCGATAACCTGAGACAATTCCTGCAAGCGGTGACCAAACCAGAGGTCGAGGGTGTGGACAAGAAACTGCTCACACGCTACGTGGCCGCCCTGGAAAAAGTGACCTGGCTGCTTCACTCCGGCGATTCGGTAGGCATCTACATGGTGGAACTTTTGGAGAAGATCGCCGAGAACCCTGAAACCACTACCACTTTCTTGCCATCCGGCATTTCTATATCACCTAGCATTGAGGGTCGAGGCAGCCCCCGGTTACCGTCGGGTATCCCGGAACCCTGAGCAAATTCAGTGTATAAACCACAAACACAAACAACGTTCGCTGTATGCTTTGCGCTCCTGGTGTGCTTTTCTGAGTTCTCTGTGCCCTCTGGGGCTTGAATCAGGGCCTTTTCGCCCCTGAATGTCCGGCTACGTATCTATTCCCTGGCCTTTCTTTGCAATTCGTACAGCTTGTTGATGGCCTCCAGGGGCGACATCTCGTCCACTTTCAGGTCTTTTAATTCCTCTATCAGCGGGTGGGGCTCCAGGCTGAAGAGCGACAACTGCTGAGCGGTGAAGGTCTGTTTCACCCTCTGGCGTTTCTCTCGTAGTTTCTGGTCGCCCTCCAACTCGGCCAGAATCTCGGTGGCCCGGTTGATGACCGCTTTCGGCACCCCGGCCAGGCGGGCCACGTGAATGCCGTAAGAGCGGTCTGCCCCGCCGGGCACGATCTTGTGCAGAAAGACGACTTTATCCCCTTCCTCGACCACCGCCACGTTGTAATTGCGCACGTGGGGCAGGTACTCCTCCAGTTGGACTAACTCGTGGTAATGGGTGGCGAAGAGAGTTTTCGCCCCTTTTATCCTGGGGTGGTTGTGGATGTACTCGACCACCGCTCTGGCAATAGCCAGGCCGTCGTAGGTGCTCGTTCCGCGGCCAATCTCGTCGAGAATGATGAGACTGCGGGGGGTACTGGCGTGCAGCAGCACCGCCGTCTCGGTCATCTCCACCATGAAAGTGGACTGTCCGGCCGCGATCACGTCCTGAGCGCCGATGCGGGTGAAGATGCGATCCACCAGGCCGATCCTGGCTCTTTGGGCCGGAACGAAAGAGCCGATCTGCGCCATGAGCACAATGAGGGCCACCTGGCGCAGATAGGTGCTCTTGCCGCTCATGTTGGGGCCCGTGATGATAGAGATCATATCCTCCGCCGAGAGGTGGGCGTCGTTGGGCACAAAGGGCTTATCGTGCAGGGTCAGCTCCACCACCGGATGGCGGCCAGCCACGATCTCGATGGTATCATCCTCGGCCAGCAGGGGACGCACGTAATTATGGCGGAGAGCCACCTCGGCCAGGGCGCAGTGCACGTCCAGGCGGGCCAGAGCGCGGGCGGTGGTCAGCAGACGTTCGGCCCAGGCCGCCACCTGCTCGCACACCTGGCGAAAGAGGCGGGTCTCGATGTCCAGGATACGCTCCTGGGCGTTCAGGATAAGGGCCTCGTGCTCCTTCAGGTCCGGGGTGATGAAACGCTCGGCGTTGACCAGGGTTTGCTTACGAACGTATTCCGGGGGCACGCGCTTCAGGTTAGCCTTGCTGACCTCAAGGTAATAGCCAAAGACCTTATTGTAACCGACTTTGAGGTTTTTGATCCCTGTGCGTTGGCGTTCGGTGCGTTCCAGAGCGGCCACCCAGCGTTTGGCATCTTTGGAAGCGGTCACCACGCTGTCCAACTCGGCGGAGAAGCCTGGGCGGATGACCCCTCCGCTGGCTAACGTGACCGGCGCATCCTCGGCAATGGCCTGAGAGAGCAGAGTGACCACCTCCTGGCAAGGATCCAGCCCTGGCGCGATGCGCTCCCACGCTTGCTGGTCGATATCTGGCCTCTGGTTTATTGCTTCCAGCAGAGTGGGTATCACTTCCAGGCTTTTTCTTATCCCCACCAGATCACGCGGGTTGGCCGTGCCCTGTGCCAGGCGATTGGTCAGGCGTTCCAGGTCAGCTATCTTCTTAAGGAGGGCGATAAGCTCGGCGCGGAGCGGCGTGTGGTGATAGAGGGCATCGGTGGCCTCCAGACGTCGCTCCAGGGCGGCCAGGTCCAGCAGGGGTTGATTAAGCCACTGGCGCAGGAGACGTCCCCCCATGGCCGTCACCGTAGCATCCAGCACCCCCAGCAGAGACCCCTGGGCCGATCCGCCCCGGATGGTGCGGGTCAATTCCAGGTTGCGTCTGGTGGCCGGATCGAGGGTCATAAAGGTTTCGGTGGAGTAGGTGGTCAGGCTGGTCAATTGTCTCAGGGCGGCCTTCTGGGTCTCGTCCAGGTATTGCACGATCGCTCCGGCGGCCCGGATAGCCAACGGCAGCCCTTCGCAGCCATAACCGGCCAGAGAGGCGACCCCAAAATGATCGAGAAGGGCCTGACGGGCGTTATCCAGCTCAAAACGCCAATCTTCGTATGGAGAAACAGGGACAGGGAAGGCGCTCCGCTCCCCGACATACGTTTCCGGCCCCAGGCATTCCGCCGCTTGAAGTCTCTCCAGTTCCTCCTCTACCGCCCGCTCGATATTATCATCCGTTAACTGGGTGACGGCAAATTCCCCGGTGGTGATATCGACGTACGCGATCCCGGCCCGTTGCCCTTCCACCACCAGGGCGGCCAGGTAATTGTTGCGTTTCTCCTCCAGGAGAGAAGGCTCGATCACCGTGCCTGGGGTGACTACCCGTACCACCTCACGGGACATCAGGCCCCTGGCTGGCTGATCGCCCACCTGCTCCACGATAGCCACTTTGTGGCCGGCGTTGATGAGCCTGGCGATGTAGGTATCGACAGAATGATGGGGTACTCCGGCCAGGGGCACCCGCTCTTTTCTGCCCACCGGCCGCGAGGTAAGCACGATATCGCATATCTGGGAGATGATTTTGGCGTCCTGGTCGAAGGTCTCGTAGAAATCGCCCAACCGGAAGAAAACGATGGTGTCCGGGTACTGGCTCTTGATGCGGAGATACTGTCTCCGCATGGGGGTAGTTTTTGGGGTCATGGGCGGATCTTTTCCTCAACTTCTCGCTCTTAAGGCCATAAGGACGCGCAGGACAATGCAACCCCCCTCAAACACGCGCTTGAAGGGGGTCAGAAAAATATCATGGCCTGAGCCGTGTTCAGGGGATATAATGGGGCGCCAGAGAGAGAGAGCCAGGCCCCAGGTGGACGGTCAGGGTCGGCCCTAGCTCAACGACGATGATCGCCTGTGGCGCCAGGGCCTCCTCTACCTGGGCTTTAAACTCGAGGGCCACTGGTTCGACGTTGGCGTGGACGATGGCGGCCTGCTTGATGCTCCGTCCGGCGGCTTCCTCTTTGACCAGTTCGATTATCCTTTTGAGAACGGCTGACTGGGTGCGTTTCTTATCGATGACCTGGGGGACACCATCGATAAAGCGGATGACGGGTTTAACCTTCACCGCGCTGTCGGCCGCTTCCTCGGCTCCGACGATGCGGCCACTTTCCTTGATGTGTTCCAGTTCAACCGAGGTGGCGAAGAAAAGGGTGTTCTCACTGACCTCTTCGATGAGAGCCAGGATTTCCTCCTTGCCCTTACCGGCTTCGACGGCCCTGGCCGCCTCCAGGGCCATGAGACCCGTTTTCATAGAGACCGAGTTAGTGTCTATCACCGTGATATCGAAATCTGGCAGATCGGCCGCGGCCAATTCGGCGCTGTCACAGATGCCGCTTATCTTCCTCCCAACGTGGACGGATATTATGCTATCCCCTGGTTCGGCTATGGATTGATAGAGTTCAACGAACTGACCGGGAGCGGGAATGGCCGTCTTGGGCATCGTGCCCTCGCTGCGCAGCTTTTGGTGAAAGGTTTCCACGTCGATATCGATGCCATCGCGGTAGCTCTCGGTAGCAAATTGGATAGAATAGGGTATGACCGCAATGCCATACCTTTCGGCCAGATCCAGCGGCATACTGGCAGCGGTGTCAGTCACGATCTTGATCTTGCCCATCGTTCTTTTCCTCCTTTTTTTGTTTTGGGAATTACGTACCGTATAACGTAACAGCCCCTTGGAACCACTCCGAAAGGGCTGTCGTGTCAACCGATCCTCCGCCAGGGAAAACAACAATAGTGAGCCGCCAGGGACTCGAACCCCGAACCTACTGATTAAGAGTCAGCTGCTCTGCCATATTGAGCTAGCGGCCCAAGAAGAAGATATAGGTGCATGGACATCCAGCCATGCACCTATTATTTTACTTCAAACCATCAGCGATGTCAAATCGGGTATCAGGCAACTTTGCCCCCATCGTCATCCCCAAAGGACGGCGCGTGCCTGGCATGTTTTTCCTGCAAGTCGCGCTGAGTAAAGAGGATGTACGCCCTCTTGGTGGTGGACATGTCTTCGTGCCCCATCAAATCCTGTAGACTGGCCATGTCACCGCCGTCCATCAGGTACTCCCTGGCAAAGAAGTGCCGAAAGCTGTGCAGATTGCATCGCTCGCTGTCCAGCCCAGCTTTTTCCTTGAGCCGCAACACGATCTGGCGCAGTCCCCAACAGCTCAGGGCTTCGCCGCTCTCCAGGTTGCAGAACACGTACTCGCCGCCGGGATGCATCTCCATCCAGGCTCGCATGCTTTTCCAGGCTTCAGGCTTGAGGAACACAAACCGATCCTTGGCCCCCTTGCCGGTGACCAGAGCGTTCCTGGCCTGGAGGTCGAGATTGTCGCAGCTCAGCGTGCGAGCCTCGTCTGCTCGACAGGCGGTCTGGGCCAGAAAGTACAAAAGAGCCTCATCGCGGGGATGGTCAGCCACCTTTAATAAAGCTAACGCGGTCTTCCGCTTAATGGCTTTGGGTACTTTCTCACCTTCCTTTTTATGCTTAATCGCTGTGCTGGGATCCTTTTCGATGCATTCTTCCTCGAGCAGCCAGCCGAAAAAGCGCTTGATCGCTCTGACGTGACCAGCCACAGTCTCAGGTGACAGGCCACGCTCCGGGCTTCGGAGGTGGGCCACGTATCTGCGCAGATCACGGCGGCTCACCTCCTCCACCGGAGCGGATAAGTGCCGGGCAAGTTCATTAAGCTTTTGCTCGTACCATTGCTTGGTTTTCTCGGCACAACCGTCGGCCCGAAGCGCTTCCAAGAATTCATCAATAGCTTCTTGTATTAACATCTCTACCTCCCTGCAAAATATTTGACGGGGATCATCGTTAATTATAGCATAGGAGCAAGGGAAA
>DAOULT010000116.1:0-9149 GCA_034417895.1 Anaerolineae bacterium
GCGACCCTTTCGTGGCGTTCATAAGCAGTACCTCAGTGGTTACATTGCCATGTGCGAGTTCGGCATCAATCTCAAGCGTATCACGCCCTCGTTCATCTCGGCCTTGGTTGCCCTGCCTCGCACTAGCCCTTAACATGAGCCGATTTTTCTTACTTTACCACGAGGTGGGCCTTTTGGCTACTTCGGCTGAGCCCCAAATTCGAGCCACACTTTCTGCAACCGAGTAGCGGGCAGGGCGATTTGACAGGAATCCCTAAATGTGATACAATAGCAACGTGAGTATGATGGAGATTGGATAAACGGATGAGACGCCCTGACGAGATTGCGACCCTTACTCTTACCGAGCTCCTTAGCCTTAAGGAGCAATTTGCGGTTGGGAGGGAAGTATCGAGTTAGAGGCGCACCACTAGTTAATAGAAAGCTCTGGCTAAAAATAACCTCCCTA
This sequence comes from Anaerolineae bacterium, assembly GCA_034417895.1. GTDB lineage: Bacteria > Chloroflexota > Anaerolineae > CAZYHC01 > CAZYHC01 > DAOULT01. Next base: position 446 of record DAOULT010000116.1, read on the forward strand.
ACCGGAGGTTATTTTATTTTTTCCCCCACAGGACGGCCAGGCTTGCCGCCTGCCGTGTTGTGATACTTAGAGAAGGAGGATATTATAAAATGGAAAAAGTATTGATCTTCGACACTACCCTGCGCGACGGCGAACAGTCGCCGGGGGCCACTCTCAACACCGACGAGAAGATAGACGTAGCCAGACAACTGGCCCGTCTGGGGGTGGATATCATCGAGGCCGGGTTTCCGGCGGCCTCGCCCGGCGACCTGGAGGCCGTGCGAGCTATCGCCCACGAGGTAGAAGGCCCTACCATTTGCGGTCTGGCTCGCGCCCACCAGGTAGATATCGACAAAGCCTGGGAAGCGGTTCGCTACGCCGCCAAACCCCGCATCCACGTTTTTCTGGCTACCTCGGATATCCATCTGGAACACAAGCTAAAGATGTCGCGTCAAGAGGCTCTGGAACGGGCCAGGGACATGGTGGCCTATGCCAGAAGCCTGTGCGAAGATGTGGAGTTCTCGCCGGAGGATGCCGGACGCTCTGACCCCGAATATCTTTACCAGGTGCTCACGGCAGTCATCGAGGCCGGGGCCACCACGGTCAACATCCCGGACACGGTAGGCTACTGTGTGCCCGACGAGTTCGGCGACCTGATCGGAGGCATAAAGGAAAACGTGCCCAATATCGACGGGGCCATCATCTCTGTGCACTGCCACAACGACCTGGGGCTGGCTACGGCCAACAGCCTGGCGGCCATCCTCAACGGGGCCCGGCAGGTGGAATGCACCGTCAACGGCATCGGCGAACGGGCCGGTAACGCTTCGCTGGAAGAAGTGGTCATGGCTTTGCGCACCCGTCCCCAGTTCTTCAACCTGACCACCAACGTCAACACCAGGCACATCTACCGCACCAGCCATCTGGTCAGCACGCACACCGGCATCTCTGTGCAGCCCAATAAGGCCATTGTAGGAGCCAACGCCTTCGCCCACGAGGCAGGCATCCATCAGGATGGCATCCTCAAGGAGCGTCGCACTTACGAGATCATGACCGCCGAGTCTATCGGCCTGTCCGACAATGTTCTGGTGCTGGGCAAACATTCCGGGCGGCACGCCTTCAGAACCTATCTGGAGGGGCTGGGCTACGAGCTGAAGGTGGAGGACGTGGACAAGATCTTTGAGAGGTTTAAGGACCTGGCCGATAAGAAGAAAACCGTGACCGACGCCGACATCGACGTTATTATCGCCGACGAGCTGTATCAACCGCCCGAATCTTACCGCCTGGAGCAGGTGCAGGTGGCGTGTGGCGATCATAGCATTCCTACGGCGACGGTCAAGCTGCGCACCCCCCAGGGGGACATTGTGTCCGACGCCGCGCTGGGCACCGGGCCGGTGGACGCCGTTTACCAGGCCATCAACCGCGTCATCCAGGTGCCCAACAAGCTCATCGAGTTCTCCATCAAAGCCGTCACCGAGGGTATCGACGCCGTGGGAGAGGTCACCATCCGCATCGAGGCCGAACTGCCCCACGATGGCAGCACCGTGACCCGCATCTTCAGCGGGCGCGGCAGCGATACCGATATCGTGGTCGCCAGCGCCAGGGCTTACATGTACGCCCTGAACAAACTCATGGCCGCCAGACGAGAGGTGGAGCGCCAGATACAACTGCGGGCCGCCGGTAAACACGGCAACCAAAAAGGGCCGATGCAGTTCACCCTCGAAGGTCGGGGAGGCAAGGACCTGTTCAGGCCGTAAGCCAGTCAGCACAATCACTCAAGAAAAGAGGAAATATCCTATGGCTATGACCATGGCCGAAAAAATTCTGGCCGCCCACGCCGCTCTCGATCAGGTGACGCCGGGCGAGTTGATCCAGGTCAAGGTGGACCTGGTTATGAGCAACGACATCACCGCTCCCATTGCCATCAAGGAATTCGCCCGCATCGGGGTGGAATCGGTTTTTGACGTGGATAGGGTGGTGATGGTGGCCGACCACTTCACTCCCAATAAGGACATCAAGTCGGCCGAGCAGTGCAAGATCATGCGGGATTTTGCCCGTGCGCAGGGCCTTACTCACTACTACGAGGGGGGACGGGCGGGCATTGAGCACGTGTTGCTCCCCGAACAGGGTCTTGTCCTGCCCGGCCAGGTGGTTGTCGGGGCCGACTCGCACACCTGCACCTATGGCGCTTTGGGGGCTTTCGCCACAGGCATGGGCTCCACCGACATCGCCGTGGCTATGGCTACGGGACGGATCTGGATGAAGGCGCCGGCCACCATCAAGTTCATCTTCCACGGCCAGCGCCGTCGCTGGGTGGGAGGCAAAGATTTCATCTTACACACCATCGGCGACATCGGGGTGGATGGGGCCTTGTACCAGGCTATGGAGTTCACGGGGCCGGCCATTGCCCAGTTGCCTATGGATGGCCGCTTTACCATGTCCAACATGGCTATCGAAGCGGGGGGCAAGGCCGGCCTCTTCGGCGTGGATGAGACCACCCTGGCCTACGTCGAGGAGCGAACCACAGGCCCCTATACCGTTTACTACAGCGACCAGGACGCCGCTTACGCCAGGGTGATCGAGTACGACGTGAGCGACCTCGAACCCCAGGTGGCCCTCCCGCACCTGCCAGGCAACGCCGTGCCTCTGAGCCAGGTGGGCCACGTCGCCATCGACCAGGCCGTGATCGGCAGTTGCACTAACGGACGCTGGAACGACCTGGCGCTGGCTGCCGAAGTGCTCAAGGGCCGTCAGGTACACCCTTACGTGCGCTGCATCGTCATCCCCGGCACGCAGGCCCTTTACCTGGAAGCCATCCGCCAGGGGGTGGCCGAGATCTTCGTCGAGGCCGGGGCGGTGTTCAGCACGCCGACCTGTGGGCCCTGTCTGGGCGGACACATGGGCGTGCTGGCCGCCGGGGAACGCTGCGTCTCCACCACCAACCGCAACTTTGTGGGACGCATGGGCCATCCTGACAGCGAGGTCTACCTGGCTAACCCGGCGGTGGCCGCCGCCAGCGCGGTGTTGGGCCGCATCGGAGGGCCAGAAGATTTGTAAGGGCCGGCTATCCGTAGTTCGACCGCCATTGCGATTATTTGGAGAGTGTGGTACAATAACTTGCCTCTGAAAGTCAAATTTCGGATTTGCCTCTAAATGAGCGAACGGTGAGATAAAGCCTCAAGGTCGGGATGAGCCGGGTAGAGGTCATCACAGCCGATTGCGTCTACAACCTGGCTCAGACAACGTTGTCAGTCTTCGTCTGCTCCAGATCGGTTTCAGTTATGGCTTTGAGCTTCGTTCCCATCTGTAAGGCCCCCGATTCTTGTGAGGCGAAGCCAGGTCCTTTTACCCTTTTCAGGAAGGAGGTGTATCTGAAAAAATACGCGCATTTCGAGAAGTTCGCTACCCGATCTTTGCCAATAACCGTAAATAAAGAAAAGGAGAAAAAATGAGCACATTTACACGCCGTGAGGCATTAAAGGGTATTGTGGCCAGTGCTGTGGGCGCCGCCGCGCTTTCTCAGGTGTCGTTATCAGCAGCCTTGGCTTCGGGTAAGGCCAGTTCCTTAGCCGATACGGGAGAGAAACCCAGCCCTGATGAAGTCCTGGCTATGCTCAAAGAGGGCAACGAACGGTTTTACACCGGCAATGCAACCTATCCTCACGCCGACGCCGCTCGACTGGCGCTGGCGGGGAGCGAAGATCAGGGCAAGTATGCGTATGCTACGGTGATCGCCTGCTCGGATTCCCGCGTGCCTGTAGAGTTAATTTTTGACGCCGGAGTCATGGATATTTTTGTGATCAGGGTGGCGGGCAATGTGTGCGGCATCGACGAGATTGGATGCATCGAATATGGGTTGGCTCACGTTCACACTCCCGTGCTGGTTGTCCTCGGTCATACGCAGTGCGGAGCGGTGACAGCCGTCACGAATATACTTCAAGGCGAAGGACATGAAGGCGAAGGACATAAACTTGAGCGCAACATCCCGCCGCTGGTGGACAACATCATCCCTGCGGTCGAAAAGGCGATAGAAGATCACCCGGACGTCCACGGAGATGAGATCATTCCGCTTGCCATCGAGCAAAATATCTGGCAGGGCGTTGAGGATCTTTTCATGAAAAGTCCGGCAACCAGAGACCTGGTGAAAGAAGGAGAGGTTATGGTCGTCGGGGCTATCTACGATGTCGGAAACGGGACGATTGAGTGGTTAGACACGTCGATAGTGGATGAGATCCTCAAGCGCGTTGAGGAGTCCCCCGACCGGGAAACGGAGCCTTACGCCGAACTAGAACTATAGAAAGTAAAGGCATCCTCTCGTTCCGGCGCAAAGTGTCACTGTTATTGAGTTAAGCGTAAGTACTCGCTGTTCGCTCAGCTTTAGAGGCAAATCCGAAGATTGACCCTCTGAGTTTCAAAACTTAGCCTGGTGGCTCCAATTCAAGCCACAAGTGCATAGAAGACCCAGACCAAAAGCTTATCTCCTCTGTGAATTCTACGTTCTCTGTGGCTTACTGAATCTGGAAAATTAGGGGAGGAAGGAAGGCGATGGAATACCGAGCCTGGTTCGAGTGTTCCGAGGGGTGCGACGAAAAATACCCCCTGACGGAGGTAATCTATCGTTGTCGGCAGTGCGGGGCGCTTCTGGAGGTGGCCCACGACGTTGAGGCCCTGAAAGAACGCCGCGCCGAGGAGTGGAAAACCCTCTTCGACGAGCGTTACATGGGCACCGAATGGCCCTACGGCAGCGGGGTGTGGGGCAAGAAAGAATGGGTCTGCCCCGTGGTGGACAACGACAACGTGGTCTCCATGTACGAGGGCGGCACCAACCTGTTCTGGGCCGAACGGCTGGGCAGGGAGATCGGTCTGGAGGATCTGTGGATCAAGCTGTGCGGCAACAGTCACACCGGGTCTTTCAAGGACCTGGGCATGACCGTGTTGGTCTCGGTAGTCAAACAGATGATGGCCGAAGGAGCGCCTATCCGGGCGGTGGCCTGCGCTTCGACGGGGGATACTTCGGCTTCTCTGGCCGCTTATTGCGCCGCAGCCGGTATCCAGGCGGTGGTCTTTTTGCCCAGGGGAAAGGTGTCCATCGGGCAACTGGTGCAGCCCATCGCCAACGACGCCCTGGTGCTGGCCCTGGATACGGACTTTGATGGCTGCATGAAGCTGGTGCAACAGGTCACTGCCGACAAGAGCATCTACCTGGCTAACTCCCTGAACTCCCTGCGCATCGAGGGTCAGAAGACGGTGGGCATCGAGATTGTGCAGCAGTTCGACTGGCAGGTGCCCGACGTGATCGTCATCCCTGGCGGCAACCTGGGCAACGTCAGCGCCCTGGGCAAAAGCTTTCTGCTCATGAAAGAATTGGGGGTTATCGACCACCTGCCCCGCATCGTCTGCGCCCAGGCCGAACGGGCCAACCCTCTCTATCGCAGCTATCTGACCGGTTTCAAGGAGTACGAGCCTGTGGTGGCTCAGCCCACCCTGGCCAGCGCCATCCGCATCGGCAACCCGGTCAGCATCCGGCGGGCCGTCAGGACGCTGAAACAGTTCGAGGGAGGCGTCGAGCAGGCCAGCGAAGACGAGTTGGCTGACGCCGCAGCCTGGGCCGATAAGACCGGGATGTACTCTTGTCCTCACACCGGCGTGGCTCTGGCCGTCCTTTTCAAGCTGATAGAGCAAGGAGATGTAAAACCCTCTGAGCGGGTGATAGTTATTTCCACTGCTCACGGGATGAAGTTCACCGACTTCAAGGTCAAATATCACGAGAAGGCGCTGGAAGAGGTGACTTCCAGATACGCCAACCCACCTGTGGAACTACCAGCCGATTACGACGCCGTGCAGGAGGCCCTGGCGCAGCGCATCGGGTTTTAACCACAAAGAACACCAGGAGCACCAAGCATAAAATCTTTGTGTCCTTCGTGCTCTTGGTGGTTTAGAAGAAAATTGGAGGTGGCATGAAAATAAGAGGCAAAGTCTGGAAATATGGAGCCAACGTGGATACTGACGCCCTCATCCCTGCCCGTTACCTCAACGTTTTCACGGCGGAGGAGTTGGCCGTCCACTGCCTGGAGGATGTAGACGCCTCTTTTGTCCAGGAGGTGCAGCCCGGCGATATCATCGTGGCTACTACTAATTTTGGCTGTGGCTCGTCGCGGGAACATGCTCCCCTGGCGCTCAAGGGGGCCGGCATCGGCGGCGTCATCGCCGAGAGCTTTGCCCGCATCTTCTACCGCAACGCCATCAACATCGGGTTGCCCATTTTGGAATGTCCCGCAGCGGTGGCCGAAACTGAAAAAGGCCATCGTCTGGAGGTGGAGCTGGATACGGGTCTCATCCATAACCTGGACACGGGCCGCACCTATCAGGCCAGGCCCTACCCCCCGTTTATGATGGACATCGTCCAGGCGGGAGGGCTGATAGAATACACCAGAAAGGAGCTAGCCAGGGAATAGGATGGAAGCGAAAATTACGGTTTTGGGCGGCGATGGTATTGGGCCGGAGGTTGTGGCTGAAGGAGTGAAGGTTTTGCGTCAGGTGGCCGAAGTGTACGGCCATCGTTTTGAGTTTGTGGAGGCCCTTGTCGGCGGCATTGCCATCGACGAAACGGGCCAGCCTCTACCGGCAGAGACGTTAGCGCTCTGCCGCGAGGGCCACGCCGTTTTACTGGGGGCGGTAGGCGGCCCCCAATGGGATGACCCTCTGGCTTCGGTCCGCCCCGAACAGGGACTTTTGGGCCTGCGTAAAGAGCTGGGCCTGTTCGCCAACCTGCGGCCCGTCAAGCTTTTCCGCCCTCTGCTGCACGCTTCGCCCATCAGGCCGGAAATTGTCGAGGGGGTTGACCTGGTGGTCGTGCGTGAACTGACGGGCGGCATCTACTTCGGGAAGCCAAGCGGACGCCAGCAGGTGGACGGCCAGGAGCAGGCGGTGGACAGCATGGTCTACACCGCCCCCGAAATCGAGCGGGTGGTGCGGGTGGCCTGTGACCTGGCCCGCCAAAGACGCCGTAAAGTCAGCTCGGTGGATAAGGCCAACGTCCTCAGTTCCTCCCGTTTGTGGCGAGAGGTGGCTATGGGGGTGTTCGAGGAATACCCGGACCTGGAGACCGAACACCTGCTGGTGGATGCCTGTTCCATGTTCCTGATCAAGCGGCCTACCACCTTCGACGTTATTGTCACCGGCAACATGTTCGGCGATATCCTGACCGACGAAGCTTCCATGCTGGCCGGTTCGATGGGGATGTTGCCCTCCGCCGCGCTCAGCGAGGGCCGGCTGGGCCTCTACGAACCCATTCACGGTTCGGCCCCCAAATACGCCGGCCAGAATGTAGCCAATCCCATCGCCACCATTATGAGTTGCGCCCTGCTGCTCCGCCATTCCCTGGGGCTGGAGAAGGAAGCCGCCGCCGTGGAAAAGGCGGTGGCCGCCGTGCTGGACGAGGGCTATCGCACCAGGGACATCAGGGAAGAGGGCCAAACCCAGGTGGGAACGACGGAGATGGGCGACCTGATCGCCGCCCGGATTCGTTTAGCAGCAAGTTCCTCAGCAGCGAGCGGCAGGTAGATAGGAGATTAGAACAGGGGGGCTGCGCCTGGGGATGTAGAGTATCTATTCTTCTGCCTGGGCACTTTCGTTCGTTAAATTCTACCGTTCGTTGTCGTGGTTTCATAACTATGCCAGGCGCCTAAAATATGACCATTTTTAAGGAGGATATTAGATGAAAGTCCATCATTTCACGGACATTGAACCACAGGAAGCCCCGTACATGGAGGGAGTGACTGTCCGCTGGGTCATCAGCGAAGAGATGGGCGCTCCCCACTTTGCCATGCGGGTCTTCGACGTTGAGCCGGGCTGTGCTTCCGCCTTTCACGACCACTGGTGGGAGCACGAGGTCTTTGTCTTGGCCGGAACAGGTTCGGTCACATGGGTAGAGGAGGACGGTAGCGACCGAAAGGAGGCTTTACAGGAAGGCAGCGTTGTTTTTGTGCCGGGCGGCCTCAAGCACCAGTTCGTCAACGAAGGCGACGACGTTCTACGCTTCATCTGCTGCGTACCCCACAAATGGCTGGAGGGGGTGGCCGAGTAGCGCGAATAAACCTGGTACTTGAGCCACTCTTTGAAGAACACGGATGACAGGAACAACAGATCGCGGGGCCGTGACATCGTGATCTGTTGCTGGCCTGCAATCCGTGTTTTCGTGATTTGCAAATCCTGGCCTTTATCGTATAATTAGGATGTACTCGCTCGCTGAGGATAGCGCGTTCCTGTGGTACACGTGTACCGGGCTTGTTCATACATTCTCAAAGGAGGTCTGCTGTGAAAAAAAATATTGTCATCACCTCGATCAGCGTCTTGGCAATTGTGACAGTTTTACTGATTGGCGTTTCTGGTTGTGGGCCAGTAACGACACCCACTCCAGAAGCCACGCCAACGGGGAAAGTGGAGGCCGAGTCTAAGGCTACGCCGACCTCAGAGCCGACGGATACGGTCACGCCCAAACCGACGCCGACCCCAGAGCCGACGGATACGGCCACGCCCAAACCGACGCCCACCCCAGAGCCGACGGATACGGCCACGCCCAAACCGACGCCCACCCCAGAGCCGACGGACACGTCCACGCCTAAACCAACGCCCACTCCCAGGCCGACGGATACGGCCACACCCAAACCAACGCCCACTCCCAGGCCGACGGATACGGCCACACCCAAACCAACGCCCACCCCAGAGC
>DAOULT010000117.1:0-29578 GCA_034417895.1 Anaerolineae bacterium
GTTCTACGTTGACTCCTCTGAAGAAGCCACCTGGCCTTCCGCCCGCGCCTATGTCTTCACTCCTGACGACGACTCCGATTATAGTTATGGCGGAACTGACGAACACCTGATTTACTCCGGCGCTTACATCAGCCAGGTGCAGGACGCCGGTCGTTTCCAGGTCTACGGTGCCGGTACTACCTTCGCTCAAGCTTACGACTTCACCGAGATCGACGACCTGGGCTTTTGTCCCACCGTGAAGACCCACGACCCTCACTACACCGGCGCCGAAGATGTCACCGTCACCGACCGCACTGCTTACGACAAAGAACGCGCCCAATGGAACCGTTACGCCGGGCGCATCGTAGTCCCCAACAACGTCGGGCACGAACTCTTAGACGTGATCACAATCACCGACTCCCGCGCCGGCCTGTCCGCTGTCTCTCGCCGTATCACAGCCATTCGCAAATCTTACGATACCCGCCAGACCCGCCCTACCTACGACGCCTACTTGACTTTGGGCGGAGTCTAACAAGACTCTAAGGGTTTTGGAAACCCTTAGAGTCAGGCTGTTAGCCGCCTGCTGCTGACTGCCTGCCCCGCAGGACGAGGGCTAAAGCCAGCGCCATCCCGCCTATCAGCGCCGCCTCGGCCAGGGTCAGAAAAGCGTATTCCAACGAGGCATCGATCCAGAACTGAGGGGGAAAGAGCTGGATGAGGGTATCGGTGGTGGAGAAGAGCCACGAATCGCCCTCGAAGAAGAGGTGATGAAAAGCGATGAAGAACCACTCGAAGTTGAGGTAGACGACCAGGGCCGTCGCCAGGAGCGCGCCGGCCAGGAGCGCGCAGGCCAGAAAAATGTAGAAACACACTCGCTTCAGGTGCCTGGCACTAACAACGAACGTTCGCTGTCCACCCTCCGACCCAAAGGGTTTCCAAAACCCTTTGGGTCTAACCACGAGCAGGACGAGGGCCGCCGCAACGGTCAACGCCGAGAAGGTGTGAATGGTGAAGGCCCCTCGCATCACCCTTTTGACGTCGGCCAGGTGAGCCAGTTCCCTGTCGTTGAAGACTTCCAGGGCGGCCAGGGCTTCGAGGTCCGCCCCGGAACGAAGGTAGAGGCTGGCAGTCTGGGCGATAGCCAGCCTCTCCTCGTCGTCGAAGCTCAGGGCAGGGGGCAGATTTTGTTTCCCGTACTCGTGGCGCAGAAAAACGGGCGAGACGAACAGGTAAAGATTGCCGAGCAGCAGGAACAAAGGTAGAGCGATGACCAACGCCGCCGCCAGAACCCTCTCTCTAATTGCCCCAACCCTGGCAATTTGCCGCTTGCTGCCTGCTGCCTGCTGCTTCACCTGGTCAGGTACCTCAGAATAAGCTGGTGGGTGGCCTGCTCGATGGGAGCGCGGTCGTCGGTAAAAACCGCGGTAGAGGCCCTCACTTCCTGGATGTGTCCCACCGAGCGGTGGGCTACGTCCAACAGGAGCGCATCTTTCATCAAGGCCACGTTGGCCTCGAAATTTTCGACCTTTGAAGGCTTTCGAGTAGCCACTACCAGACTGTTAGCCAGCTCGCTGCCATAGTCGAAAGGATCGATGACGTAGACGCTCTCGAACACGTCCCGCATCGTGCCGGATACGATCTCGATCAGGCTATAATCCCAATCGGTGCGCCCCACGTTGACGGCCACCACTCCCTCGTCAGTCAGGTGCTCGCGCACCTGGGCGAAGAACTCCCGCGTGGTCAGATGGAAGGGGATGTAGGGCGGACGATAGGCATCGATGACCACCACGTCGTATTTTCTGACGCTTGCGGCCAGAAAATAACGGCCATCCTGGGCGTAAGCGCGCAGGTTGGGTTCGTTCATGGCGAAGAAGCGGCGGCCCACCGCGATGATCTCAGGGTCGATCTCCACCCCATCAATGGGGATGGGGCCATATACAGTTGTATATTGCCTGACGATGGTGCCCGCCGCCAGGCCGATCAAACACAGGCTATCCACCCGCTCGGCGGTGTAAGGCGGAGAGTTGAAAAAAGGGGCCACCAGAAAGTAGTCCCACGTGCTGGCGGTCAAGACCTGGGCGGGGTTATAGGCGGAGTGGACGCCCTCCCCTTCGTTGAGGTAGAGGAAAAACCAGTCCCCGTCCTTCACCACCTGGATGTAGTTATAGGCCGACTCGGACTCGTAGACCATGCCCGGCAGAGGCTTAATCGCGCCGCCAGGCCACAGCGCCGTCAGCAAGACGATGACCACGATCATCAAGACGTATAGCCACAAGCGCCTGGCGCTTCGATAGAGGCCAATGACGGAGATAACCAGAAGCACCAGGGAAAAGAGGATAAAAGTGCGTTTGGTGCCGATATTGGGGATGAGAACCAGGACAGGAGCGAAAGTGCCGATGATGCTGCCCAGGGTAGACAGGGCATAGATGCCCCCGGCTACGTTGCCCGCCGAGTGCACGTTACGCATCGCCAGCCGGATGGCGAAAGGAGAAACACACCCCAGCAAAGTGACGGGCACCGAGAGGAGCAGGACGACGGCCAGAAAAGAGCCTAGCAGGAGCCCCCAGGCGCCTGGCGCTTCCAGAAGGCCAGGCATCTGCACGCTTTGCAACACTGGCCGGGCGATAAAGGGTAGCAGGCCGGTGGCGAAGCCTGCCCAGGCCGTGATCTGATAGAGGGTGCCCTCCCGAGGAGAACGGTCGGCCAGCCGCCCCCCCACAAAGTATCCGATGGTCAGGTAGATCAGCATCAGCCCGATAAGGACCGACCAGATGAGCAGAGAGGTGCCAAAGTGGGGAGCCAGCAGCCGCGAAGCGCTCATCTCTACCGCCATAGTAGTCATGCCTCCGACGAAAACGACCAGAAGCAAAAAGACTCTCACGCTTTTCCTTTCTCCTTTCCAGCGGCAGGCAGTTGTAGACCCAAAGGGTTTTGGAAACCCTTTGGGTCTAACCATTATACTTTATTTGCCTCCGGCTGGCAACTCAAACTTGACAGAAATCGCATTAACGTATATGATGTGTCCAATTCCGACCGTCCAGGAAGAAATAACAAAGAGAGAAAGGTGTAAATGAAACGAGTTTTCCTGATCGTCTGTCTTTTAATGGTGGGTCTCACGGCCTGTGGTAAGGAAACAGGCCGCCCTCAGCCGGTCGGTGAGCCGACTGCCGCTGTGGTGGTCAAGGCTCCGGCCTCGCTGACTGTCTCCCCAACCTGGACGCCGACCGCCAGACCCTCGCCAAAGGCGACCACTACCCTTACGCCGACCGCAAGTCCTCTCCCAACAGTAACGAGCACGCCCGCTCGCCATTCTCCAACGCTGGCCCTGCTCTATTTTTACGCCGACTGGTGACCGCACTGTCGCAAAATGAACCCCATCGTGGATGGGATAGAGGAATCATACAAGGGCAAGGTTGAGGTCAGGTGGCTGGACGTGCAGGAACCTGCCTCGAAAGAAGCGATCGTGAAGTACGGGGTGCGCGTTATCCCCTTCTTCGTGTTGGTGGACGAATCGGGTACACCACAGGCGCGGTGGATCGGAGTGGTAGAGCAGAGCGTTTTGGAAGAAGCTTTTGATCGCTTGCTGGCGGAAGGATAAGCTGGCAGCTTTCCATCAGGCTCTAAACAGGCCGCCCCGGCGCATGGGGCGGCCTGGTGTTATACACTGATATTGGATATGTAACCTTGACAGAAGAGAGGTAAAGTAATATAATGAAGAGGAGAGGCGAGATGCTCCGCTCTCAACTCTCAACTCTCTTTGGAGGTTTTATGGCTGTTCATCCCATCGTGCGAGCTGATAATCCACAGTTGCGAAAAAGGGCGAGGAAGATCAGGCGTTTTGGCGAGTCTCTGCAAGCTTTAGTTGACGATATGCTGGAGACCATGCACGCCAACAACGGTCTGGGGCTGGCTGCTCCTCAGATCGGTGTGCGACAGCAGGTTATCACAATTCAGATGCCTGAGAATGAGGAAGACCCCCGGAGCGGCAAGTTATTCGTCTTCTGTAACCCGGAGATCGTGCGCTCACGCGGCGAAGAGGAGGCGGAAGAAGGCTGCCTCTCGGTGCCAGGCTGCTACGGTCTGGTGAAACGGGCCACCACGGTCACCGTCAAGGGTCGCGATCTCAATGGTAAGGAAGTGCGTATTAAAGCCGAAGGGCTGCTGGCTCGCGCCTTCCAACACGAGATAGATCATCTAAACGGGACCCTCTTCATCGATAGAGTGGATAGCCCCGATAAGCTGCGGTTCATCGAACCGGGCAGCATCCAGGAGACTGATTCAGAAGAGACGATGGTGTGACGGCGGGCAGAAATAGATTTAATCGTGAGGCCAATACGAGAAACGGTAAGGATGATTAACCAGGTAGTCATGGATGAGTTGGGCAGCTAACAGGTGCCCTTTTTCATTCCAATGGCCGTTGATTTTCCAGTAAAGTTGCTCGTGGCTCTTCGCTCTGAAAAGAGGGGTGGTGTCCAGAACGGGTATATTTTCTTTTTGGCAGAAGCCCTTCACCAGCGCGTCAGGCCGGTCCGGATCGTAGGCTTCTGCCTTCTGGAGATGCGGTCGCACGTATTCCCAATAGACCTGCTCCTTGGTGGGGAATATCACGACCAGCAGGTCGCTTCCCAGCCGGGCGCACGTTTCCTTGATTTTGAGCAAATCTTCCTGGCCGGTTTCCCAACCTTGCTCCAGAAGCGGGGGATACTCTTTGAGTAAATAAGAAGAATGCAGGGCTAAACGCAGTTCAAGGTTGTTCTCGTCCACTTCGACGATAGAGGAGGGAGCGGGCGCTTTGAAGCTACTGGCGTAAGGGCCCCGCCCTAACAGAGCGCCGAGGAGATAATATTTGCCTAGCTCGTAAAGGTACACGTTAGTATGCAGCCAGACTCGGATGGACATCGTCAGCGCTCCTGTTCTTGAGCCGATATTTGCTTCTTCTTTCCAGGTGACGTTGTCGGCCAGATCGTTGGGGAAGAAGGCTATAATCACCAGGGAGGGGTGCAGTTTATCGGCGTAACGTTCCAGCAGCAGGCGCTCCTGAGTGGTGCCAAAACCGGCCATACCGGCGTTGATTACGTCCACCTCCAGCCTGTTTTCCAAAATTTCGGGCCACACCTCCCTGTCTTCCACGCCTACTCCCCAGGTAAAGGAGTCGCCCAGGGCCAGGATGATGAAATCGTGATCCATACCGTCGTCGCGAAACCCGATATCACTCAGCCCTAAATCGGTCGTCACCACTGTGTAAGAGAACTCGGGACTCTGGAGATGCCTGGTGATGTTGGGCACCTGAATGGTGCCCATGATGGGATCGTACTTCGCTGGCAAGGCTATTTGATAGCGAACCGGCCAGGGCATGATCGAAGGGAAGAGTCTGACAAAGATTTCTAATAAGACCAGCGCCAGCATGATGCCCAACAACGACAAAGCGGCTTTAGCCAGGACTTTCTTTACTACCACCTGTTCTCCTCCCAGTCTGCCAGGATAAAAAATCTTATCACAAAATATATATCTTGTCAATACAAAGCTTTCTGGAGTGAAAACTAAAAAACTCTGCGCCCTCAGCGGCCTCTGCGGTGCAATCTTGTACTTCAGGAAAGCCCTGCCAGCGGGCTTGACAAATATTGGGTTTTGTGGTAATATATAGACGCATGGAAATTCTTCTACTTGACCGGGGTATGTGATGGCCGTCAATTGCGTCGATTTTTGCAAGGCCCTGAGCGATGAGACCAGGCAAAAGATATTGCAGATGCTCCGCGAAGAGGAGTTGTGCGTCAGCGACATCGTGGAAGCCTTCGAGATGTCGCAGCCAACCATCTCCCACCATCTGAGCGTATTGAAAAACCTGGGGCTGGTGCGCGCTCGCAAAGAGGGCAAGCAAATTTACTATTCTATCAACCAGGATAACGTGACAGAGTGCTGCGGCATGTTGATGGCCAGGTTCAGCCCTGAGCTTTGCCAGGAGCAATCGTAGGCCCTCTTTTTTTGAGCAAACGCATAGAAGTATTTGAATGAATCAATATGTAAGGAGCGGAAAGAACATCGGATTATAGGATAAGGCCATTTCTGTCGTCCGTGTTCAAAATAAATAGGAGGTTTTGTAAAAATGAGCGTCGATGAGAAGAAGATCAAGGAGGGTGTGCGTCAGATTTATGGCGGCCTCGCCGAGCGTTATGAGCAGGCGGAGAGAGCGGCCAGTTGTTGTCCTGCCCCGGCGGGCTCCAACTGCTGTGGCTCCAAAACGGCCACGGTGAAATCCAGCGCCGAGCGGCTATACTCTGCCGAGGAAGTGGCCGATCTGCCGGACAGCGTGACGAACTTCTCCCTGGGCTGTGGCAACCCCCTCGCCCTGGCTGAGCTTCGGCCCGGCGAGGTGGTGCTCGATCTGGGGTCAGGCGGTGGATTGGATTGCTTCCTGGCGGCCAGGAGCGTGGGGCCTGCGGGTCGGGTCATCGGCCTGGACATAACCCCGCAGATGATCGACCTGGCCCGCCGGAATGCGGCCAGGATCGGGGCCGACAACGTGGAATTTCGCCTGGGCGAGATGGAAGACATGCCCGTGGAAGATGACGCCGTGGACGTTGTTATCTCTAATTGTGTGATCAACCTGTCGTCGGACAAGGGCCGCGTTTTCTCCGGGGTCTACCGCGTCCTGAAGCCCGGCGGCCGGCTGGCCGTGTCCGACATTGTGCTCGACGGGCAGTTGCCGCCGGTCGTGGCCCAAAACGTCGCCGCCTGGGCAGGCTGTATAGCCGGCGCCTTGCAGGAAGCGGATTACCTGGAGGAGATCAGGCGGGCCGGCTTCGTCGAGGTCGAGGTCACTGGCCGTACTTACACGGAACTGGAAACTATAGCCGATTCACCTGACGCCCAGGAATTCATCCAGGACCTCACCCGGCACATGTCTGTGGAAGAGTTGAAGAAGAGCCTGTCCAACAAGGTGGTCAGCCTCAAGGTCACGGCCCACAAACCGGCCTAGGAGAAGCCTGAGCAAAGCCCCAGACAGCGTGGAGAGAATCGGGAGGGGCGAGGAGATTCCCCATCTCCCCTCCTTTCCCCTCCTTATATGTACCAAAACCCGCAAGGAGGTCCACAAGATGTGGTTCAATCTATTCCTGGCACAACGGATGGGAGAAGAGCGCATGAAAGATGCAATACGCGAGGCCAGACAGGCCCGGCTGATCCGGGCGGCCAGGGGGGCCGACCGGGCGGCGTTGCGCAGTTTGCTCATCAAAGTACGCGACCTGGGCCTGCCGCTGATTTCCGCCGAGCGCATCGAGCCTGACCTGGAAGGAGTCGGCTGCAAAGATGGGTGCTCGTGTTTCTGAGCGCTAACTGCCGTTATAGCTCGATCATAATCGTCAAGGCGATCTCCAGGGCGATGGCCTTGGACGCTCCGCCGAGGTGCACAGTGAGCGGCCCCCCGAAAGGGGCTTTGTCTTCTACCTCGACCGTTGCGCCGGGCACCAGGCCCAGGTCGGTCAGGTATCTCAATACCTCTGGCCTTCTTTCTGTAATGCAGGCTATCCGCCTTTGCTGGCCGGGGGCCAGGTCAGCCAGGGAAGGCAGAGCCGGGCGTTCAGTCGGCTCTCCGTCTGCCAGAGGGATGGGGTAGCCGTGGGGACAATGCTCCGGGTGGCCCAGGAATTCGGCCAGCTTCTCGGTCACCAGCTCTGAGGTGGCGTGCTCCAGACGACATGCCTCGGTGAAAACCTGATCCCAGCTCAGACCCAGGTGCTCCAACAGAAAGACTTCCCACAGCCGTTGACGGCGACTCAGCAGTTGGGCGCGTTGCCGACCCTCATCTGTCAAATAGATATTGCCGTAAGGCTCGTGATGTATCAGGCTCCGCTCGGTCAGCTTGCGTAACATCTCGCTGACCGAGCCTCGTGAGATGCCCAAACTCTCGGCCAAAGCCGAAGTAGTGACCGGCGAGCCTCTATCTTCCAAATGGTAGATCACGTCCAGGTATTGCTCCATGCTCTCACTGACCATGTTCCCCCCTCCCTCCTCCCTCCGACCCAAAGGGTTTCCAAAACCCTTTGGGTCTTCAACTAATCCGCATCAGCCCAACGTTCCATGAGCAGGGGTTTTGTGTCCTCAAAGATTCTGGTCTGAGCCTGGATGACCTCTTCGGCCTGGTCGGAAGTCATATCCCGTGTTTCCTGCACCAGCCCGGCCGTGCGACCGTAATAAAGGGGGATCATGGCTTGCATGATCCGGCCAGGCTCTAATCCACTTTTATTGTAGGCCACAGCGAAATCGTAGACCAGCGGGGCCCAGCGCTCCGCCGGGAAGTAGTAACGACTTAAGTCGTTACTACCCGCCGCGATGTCCTGGACGGCCTTCACATTTTCCCCGGTCAGGATTTGGGCCCATAAATCCCCGTACTGCACCAGGCCGGCCCGCAATTTATCGATCATGGCCTGCTGAGTGACGGCGACAGGCTCGGGCTCCACCACTATCGGTTCTCCGCGCCGGGCCGCCGGCCGGCGCTCCTGCACCTTCCGCCACTTATCTTCGTAGAGGGCCATCAGGCTGAAGAGCGTGCCCACCACCTGGGCGAACATGGGCCCCAAAGCCTGGGCCGGGTCTTTGGCCTCGTGAATCTTGGCCCCCAGGTTAGCCTGGCAAACACGAAAACCCTCGTTGATAGCGGTGGTGGTCATCCAGATATCTATCCCGAAGCGGGCCACATCGCTCTCCCAGACATCTTTAGTCAGATACGTTTCTGCCAGCGCCCCGCAAAAGCCGAAATCGCCCCCGATGGGCTGGCGCACGTCGAGGCCGTAAAGCATACGGGTCATGGGATAGGCGATGTTGTTGGTGATGGTGCCATCGTACTTGTGGCGGACGTAATAGGGGGTCACGTAATCGCCTTTGTCCTCCACGATGGGGCCGGCCAGGCATCTGATCCAGTCGGGAGTGATGCTGCGCAGATCGCTATCGACCACCACGCAGGCTTGCACCTTGAGAGCACGGGCCACCTCGAAGATGGCGCGGAAGGCGCTCCCCTTGCCCGGCAGGCCCTGGTAAACGGTGGCAAGGCGCTTTACGTCCGCAGGGATATCAGCTTGGAGCACGGCCTGGCGAGTGCCATCCGGCGAATCGCCGTCAGAATTGACCAGCACGGCCTGCAGATCGGGAAAATGTTGAGCCAGTCCTCGCCCTGCCGCCTCGACCACGTAACCGATGGTGGCTGCATTCTTGTAACTGGGTATGCCCACCAGGATATCGGCCTGACCGATGGCTCGCACCTGTCTTTGGGCTTCGTCGCTCAAAGCCGTCTTATAACTCATTTCGCGCCTCCTTATAGAGGGTATCCCAGTCGCCCGGTAACAGCGAACGGCATAACGAACGTTCGTTGTCGTGCCAGGCCCCTGCCGCTGAACTCAATGCTTATTCCAGATTGAGACTTTCAAAACTCCTTCCATGATCTCTTTCAGCTTCTCTCCCACCGCATCCAGCGAGTAGTAGCGTTTGACCAACTGGCGGTTGTGCTCTCCCCATTCGGCCCGCAGACTGGCGTCCGTGAGCAGGGCATGAACCTGCTCTACGGTGGCCTCGGTCAGATCGTTTTTCATAGCCACGAACTTGAAGCCTTTGCTCAGGATATCCGAAAGCACCGGGTATTGATTGACAAAAAGAGGCAGTCCATAGGCCGCCGCTTCGATGACAGGGTTGCCAAAGCCCTCTTTGTCGCTGGGGAAGGTCACAAAATCGGCGTGGGCGTAGGCATCGCCGATGGAATAGATTTTAGTTCCATTTATGGTCTTCCTGGTGATGAAGATCCGGTCGTGAGCTGTAATGATCCGCACCGCCAAATCTTTGGCCTGGGCGCGTAATTTCTGCAAGTAGTAATCCTTGTCGGGTTCATCGGCCGGCGGGCCGCTGATGAGCAGCACGGCCCGCCGTCTATGGTCGGCCAGCCGCTCCTGGACACGGGCCACTAACTCGATGCTGCGCTCGATACATTTACGTGGTACGATACGCGAGGGTTGCAGGAAGATAACGTGGCGGTCGTCCAGGCCGAGGCTCTGTCGGAAGTCACAGTTGTAGTCATCGAGCGCAGTCAGAGAATCGAAGTCAAAAGCATTGGGAATCAGGGCCGCCTCCACCCCATGACGCTCCCGCAAAGCTTTCTGCGCCAGACTGTTGATGACCACGTGAGCAGTCTCCAAATCCTGGGGGGGGAAATGATGCTTCAGGTACCCGGCCACGGCCGGCATACTGAGCTTGTCCCTTTCCCAGTAAAAGTCGTGGTGGCGGCAAATGACGGGAATAGGACTATCCATCACCAGCTTGACCAGGGCCAGCCCGGCCGGCAGATTGAGGGGCAGGCTGAGCAGGTTCTCAATGTCCAGCATGTCCAGAGCGTTGGCTACGATGAAATAAGCCACTTCCCCACGAATTTTGTCGGCCAGTTGGGCGATGAGTTCGTATTTGCTCACCTCGAAATCCGGGTCGGCGTAAACCCGTTCGGCCAATTCCAGAACCTCCTGATGCTGATAATCCAGCTCCGGGATAATGTAATGAGGCGTGGGCGTCTTCTGAATGGAGCCAGCGCAAAGATACACCTGGTGTCCCATTCTCTGAAAAATTTTCTGCCACTTATGAGCTTCCAGAGACACGCCGTCTACAGAGTTGAGCTTGGCTGATATGATACCGATTCTCATTCCTGTTGTTTTCCCCTTGGAGAGATTTACGGTATCACAATAATAACACAGCTTTGGCCGCTTTTTAGTGAAGATATCGTAAAGCCTGGGTTAAGATTTGGTGACGGAAGTTATATGCTGGTGGGCGTCAATCTCTCCCAGGCCGCATTTGGGGACAGCAAGCTCCAAATGCGCTCCAAAGGGATATCCAGGTAATGACATTTGATGGTGGCGATGGCTACGTTGTGCGCCACAATGCACACCTGTTGGCCGTTGTGGCGGGCGACGATTTCTTCTACAGCTTCCAGGACGCGACGGCTCAGAGCCAGGATGCTCTCGCCGCCGGGGGGAATGGTCTTCAGAGGCTCCTCCTGCCAGCGGTGAAGGAGTGCCGGGTAGCAAGCTCTGATGTCGGTATACAGCTCTCCCTCCCATTCTCCCAGGCTCACCTCCCGCAGGCGGGGTTCAAGCTGCACGGTCAGCCCGCTGGCTTCGGCGATGACCTGCGCCGTTTGCTGTGCTCGCCGCAGGTCGCTGGTGTAGAGAGCGGAGAGAGCCAGATTTTGCAATTCCAACGCCGTCTGGCGAGCCTGGCGCAACCCCGTTTCGTTCAAAGGGGGATCGGCCTGGCCCTGGTAGCGGCCCTCCACGTTCCAATCGGTCTGGCCGTGACGCACCAGAATCAGCTCAGTCACCTTTCAGCCCCCTTAGATGGCGGTATTCGGGAACGTCGATCATCGGGGGGCGCTCCTCATCCTCGATTTCGGCCACTTGCAGAGCAAGGTGCTCCTCGTTGTAGCGGATTAACTTCATGTTACGGTTGATTTCCTCCAAAAGACGTAGTTTGCGATCGTTCTCCAGCCGTTTGATCACCACCTGCATGATGGCAAAAGCCATGCGGCTGAGAGAGGCCAAAGGCTGATTGCGGTGGATGCGTTGCTCCAGGTCTACCTGGCCGATGGCCTGGATTCCGTATCTTTCCAGGATGTCGATCAACAGGCCGATCTCCACTCCGTAGCCGGTAAAGAAGGGCACGCTTTCCAGCGCCTCCCGTCGTCCGGCGTACTCGCCGGAAAGAGGTTGCACCAGACCGGATAACTCCGGGTAGAAAAGGTTGATGAGCGGGCGGGCCGTAAGCTCGGTTACCCGACCACCCCCGCTGCTTCGGAACTGACCGTCTACCGCGATGGGGCGGTGGTAAAAGGCTTTGACGTATTGCAGGTCAGGACGCTTGAGCAGCGGGCCGACCAGGCCGTAGACAAAGGCGGGGTGGATGTTCACGATATCGGTATCGATCCAGGCGATGATGTCACCCTTCAGCACGTACAGGCTTTTCCACAGGGCCTCCCCTTTGCCGCGATAGCTGACCTGGTGGGGTAGAATATCTTGTTGATTGTGGACCGGCACTCCCAAACTGCGGGCAATTTCTGCCGTGCGGTCAGTGGATCGAGCATCGAGCACTACTATCTCATCCAGCAGGGGAGAGCGGTCCATCAACTCCCCTTTGACCGTCTCGATGATTTTGCCTATGGTGGCCTCCTCGTTGAGGGTGGGCAATCCCAGGCTGATGGTGACGCCCTGTTCTCTTTTCAATGCCAGCAGCAGGTGCAGGTCGGCGAACTCGTGGCTGTGAAAGGAGTTCTCGGCGAACCACTTATCTACCAGTTTCGAGACCGGTATAGGGGTTGTAGAAAGCGAAAGCGTCGTCTGCGGCTCCTGAGATAGCAAGCTGGTCACCAAATCGGCTTCTTTGGCTTTGACGATGACGACGGGCACGTCCACAGATTCCAGCACGCGCTGCACCGTGGGGCCTAAAGAATCGTGGGGCAGGAGAGAAGCGCCCATAACCAGCAGTTGATGGGTCTGCGCTTCCTCGACAATGGACTCCACAGCTTCGCTGCTGACGGTGACGTGTCTGATGATGCGGCTCCGTTCTCCCCAGCGAGGGAACGAATCCAGCAGGTGTTCAAGTGGCTCGCTCCAATCGGACTCTTGTGGGGTAGTATGTAGAAGTGTGATGTTCGCCTGGCAACTCTCGGCCAGGGCCAGCGCCATCTGGATGGTTGGAGTAGCGTAGAAGCTGCTGCGAATAGGCATGAGGATGCGACGACATGGCGCCAATGCCTGCCACTTGAGCAGGGCCAGATGACAGGGAGGGTTTTCCAATACCTCCTTTAGAGGAACGCCGAACAGGAGCGTGGTCGGTTCCGCCTCTCCTGACCAGGGCAGGAGCGCCCAACGACAGCTCTCCTCAACGATTGTTTGAGCAATCTCAGGCCATGGCTGGTGCGAAACGCGTACGGTGGCTTGCATCTCCAGGCGTGGGTCATCCACCTCAGCTATTATCTTTTCTAGCTCCATCCGAAGCTCTCTGGCGGGTAAGGCTCCTTCACTCAAAGATTGCTCTGGAGGCATCTCCACCACACCGAGCACGATCACCTGGCCCGCATGTCCCTGGAGCAGGGCCAGGGCCACAGGTGCGATGCTTTCCACCTGAGATGGCTCTGTTACAGGCAACAAGATATTAGGACGGTTATCTTTCAACATCTCTTCTCTCTCCTCACTTTCACAGCCTACAGAAGGGGTTCTAATTTCTCTTTCCAGATACGAGACCAGGTATAGCCTTGCAACACCCGACGACGCATGTGGTACGCTTTATCTTCCCGTAAAACGGAGATGATGAGGCGCGCTATGTCGGCCGCGTCGCCGTCCGGCGGGAAGAAATGGGCCACGCCCTCCCCGGTTTCGCGCAGGGGTGGGATATCGGCGCAGAAGATAGGGCTTCGGGCCAGGCCAGCCTCCAGCATAGGGATGCCAAATCCTTCCCGGAAGCTGGGGAAGAAAAGGGCATCGGCCACACGGTACAGGTCGGCCACCACTTCATCGCTGACCACCAGCGCTTTCCCCTCCTGGTCTTGCGCTTCGTAGAGAAAAATGACCTGCTCCTCCACTCCCAACTCCCGGCGCAGGCGGCGCAAGTTCTCCAGGTAAGCCACGTTGGCCGGGTTGTGCGGACCCGGCGGGCCGGTAATGACCAGCCTGACCGCCGCCCCTTGACGATGCATTTCTCCCACCACCCGGATAGCCAGCTCGATGTTTTTGCGCCTGGTCAGGCGGGCGGGCAGGAGCAGGAGCGGAGCAGCGGCTAACAGATCAAAAGAAGCGACCAGGCGTTGGGTCAGCGGCGACAGCTTGAGAAAGGTATTTTCTTCTACGCCGGGGTTGACTACGGTAATTTTGTCCTGCGGCAAGCCCAGCAGCCCCGCCAGCAGCTTGCGTCGCCCCTCGGAGACGACCACGTAGCGGACGCCCGCCACCGGCTTCTTCAACAAGCTCCAGGGAGGCCGATCATGCAAGTTGGGCTGATAGAGCGGATCGAGCCAGGCGAAGTCGTGGCACCAGGCGATAAAGCGCGGCTTTTCGGCCTCCGCCAGACGATGGAGCGCGGCGGTCAGGGCCAGATTTTTATGGAGAGTAAAAGCGTTGTGCACAATGCAGGTATCTATCTCGGTCAGGGCTTTTCCTAAAACCTTTTCAATCTCTGCCTGTAAGCGATAGAATCTCTCACTCACCTCTCCGCGGGCCAGTTCTTTCCCCACAGCCAGCACCGCCCAATGTTTGGAATCCAGCAAGGGGATGAGGTGCACCTGTACCCAGGGGCCTGGCACTGCCGAAGCGCCAGGCCCCTCAAAGGATTCGCCCCGCCCGACTATGACCGTCACTTCATAGCCAGCTTCGACCATAAGGCGAGCGTGATGAAAAATGGTGCTCTCCACGCCGCCGATCACGGGCGGACCAGCGTAGTGGAGGATAGCAATTCGTTTCATCGAGTGACTTTTTCCTCACAAATCCCCAGACATTCTCTCAGCAAATTGACCAGATGATTTTCCAGTACGCGGTACGAGTAGTGGCGACGACCGAGTTCGTAGTTGTGTTCGACCATCTCCTGGGCCAGGGCCGGATCGCGCAGAACGGCCTGGGTCTGGCGAATGGTATCGTCACCGATTATGCTATTAAACACGATCACCTTGAAACCTTTGGGCTGGATGTCGATCCTGTAGATAGCGTAGGTGCTCATCACGATGGGCCGCCGATAGTAGAGAGTCTCCAGGAAAGCGTTGCCAAAGCCTTCCACGGTGGAGGGATAAGTGACCAGGTCGGCCTGCTGATAGGCGTCTCGCAGGGAGAAGATCTTTCGTCCCTCTGGCATCTGGCGGCGATAGTAATCTATGGTGTCGGAGGCAAAAATCAGCCGCACCCCCATGAGATCAGCGTAGTCCCGCAGGTACTCCTGGTAGGCGGTGCCTTCGTCGCCGGAGGCGTGGGAGACCACCAGGGCGCACTCCAGGCCAAGCCAGCGTATCAACTCGATGGCGCGTTCGATGCGCTTGCGGGGCACGATGCGCGTGGGCTGGAGCAGAAAGTACTCTTCAGGGGTGATGTCCAGCGCCGAGCGCAGATCATCGGCGTAGCCATCTGGCTCAGGCGGCGGCGTATCGAAATCCATCACGTTAGGGATCACGGTGGAACTTGCCCCGGTGCGGCGCGCTACCTGGCGACCGGCGGCTGAGTTGATCACCACGTGCCGGATGGAGGACAGGGTGGGCGGAAAGGCGGCGCGCAGGTAGTCAGCGGCGGCGTTGACGATGAAGCGCTCCCGTTCCCAGGTGAAGTCGTGATGGTGGCCGATGGTGGGCAGTTCGGTCTCGGCGATCAGTTCGGTCAGGGCCAGGCCCAGAGGAACGTTCATGGGCAGCGCCAGAGCATTTTCCACGATCAGCATGTCCAGGTCGAAGGTGCGCACAAAGGTGTACAGGTGCATCTTGAGATGGTCCTTGAGAGCCTGGACTTTGCGGGAGGTCTCAGGCAAGCGGATGTAGTCGTCAAACAGGTCTCTGTTCAGGGCCTCAATGTCCGGGTGATTGAAGTGAGCTTCAGGGACGAGATAGGCGCGCTCCGGCGGCCACTCGGATTCACCGGCAAAGTAGAAGCACTCGTGGCTCAGTTCGGTCAGGATTTTCGACCACTTGGCGGTCTCCAGGGAGACCCCGTCGGTACCGGCCAGCCGGGTGGAAACAAAACCAATTCTCATTATCGCTCTTCTCTCCTCTCGTGGCAGTGTATCAGGTGCCCGCAGACCCTTTGGGTTTTAGAAACCCGAAGGGTCGTTAGTTTGCTACGCTACCAACAGCCGACTGTTGGCGCATCATCCTTTAACTCCGCCGGCGACCAGGCCCTCCTCTAAAAAGCGCTCGAAGACCAGAAACAGCGCAATGATAGGAATGGTCATAACCGTCGAGGCGGCCATCACTACGTCCCAGCGGGTATTCATCTGGGAAGAGATGTTCATCAGGCGGATAGGCAGGGTGAAGATTTCGCGGCGGTTAAGAAAAACGTAAGCGTAGAGGAATTCGTTCCAGGCGATCATAAAAGTATAGATTCCCACCGAAACCATAGCCGGCACCGAGAGGGGCAGGGTGATGCGCCACACCACTCCCAGACGGCTGCAACCATCGATCAGGCCCGCTTCTTCGATCTCTTCCGGCACGGTGCGGAAGTAACTGGCTAGCATGTAGAGAGCTACAGGCAAGGTCTGCGCCAGGTAGGTGAGGATCAGGATCGGCAGGTTGTTCTGAATTTCCACGCCCAGTTGTTGACCGGCCTGGGCGAGCATGGCAAATAGAGGAATGATCAGGAGCACGCCGGGGAACAGGTAGACCAGCAACACGGTGTTCAGCATCAGGTTCTTGGCCCTGAACCGCAGACGAGCCACCGCATAGGCTCCCAAAGCGGACAGGATGACGGCCAGAACAGAGGTCGAAGTAGCCACCAGGAAGCTGATTTTGAAATTGTCCAGGAAATGCAGGCGGCCAAATAGCTCCTGATAGGCGCTCAGGGTGAAACGACTGGGCCAGAAAGTCGGGGCCGGGCCAAATAGCTCCTGAAGGTTCTTCGTAGAGGAAATAAGCATCCAATAGAAGGGGAAAAGAATGGCGATGAGAAAAAGGATCAGAGTAACGACGAAAACCAGCCGCCCCCAGTCGAATCTTTTTACCATTCTAACACCGTCCTTACGTAGATAAACATGAAGACGGCCATGAAAATAAACAGGAACATGGCTGTGGCTGCCCCCTTACCGAAATCGTACAGCCTGAAGCTGAATTCATAGGTCAGCACCGGCAGCACCTTGGTGCCGAACCCCCCGCTGGTCAGCAAAAAGATGTCGTCGAACTTGTTGAAGGTCCACATCAGGCGCAGCAGGAAGAGAGTGCCCAACACGTAGCGCAGTTCAGGGATGGTGATGTACCAGAACTTGTGCCACACGTTGGCCCCATCCACCTCGGCCGCTTCGTACAGAGAGCGGTCAATGGCCTGAAGGCGAGCCAGGATCATGAGCATGGCGAACGGGAAGTAGCGCCAGCCTTGAAACAAAATGACCATCAGCAAAGCCAGGCCGCGAGTCCCCAGCCAGGCCACCGGCTCCGAGGTGAGGCCGATTTGCATAAGCAGCCAGTTTATCACCCCGCTGATGGTCGGATCGAGCAGCCACCTCCAGATGTAGGTCACCGAGATCACAGGGGCGATGTAGGAAAAGAGGAAAACGGCCCGGATCAGACCCCGACCCCGAAAGCGCCGATTCAGGAGCAAAGAGGCCACCAGCCCGATAACGATGGTGAAGATGGTGGCGACGAAGGAGTAGAAGATGCTGGTCACGGCCGCGCCTGGCCGGGCAACGTCGTTCCATTTGAACTCGAAATCTTTCCAGACCTTGACATAATTTTTCAAGCCCACAAAGGAGGTGTGAAAGACGTCGTTCAGGTTGCCCAGGTCTACGTCGTGAAAGCTGATCCAGATGCTAAAGAAGGCCGGAAAGATCACCAGGCCCACCACCACCACAAAAGTGGGGACGATAAAAAAGTAAGCCAGGCGAGCCTCTCTGTCTTCCAACGTCCGTGCTTGAAAGATGCTCACTCCGCTCCTCCTGCGTTCACCCTTGAAAGGCGCCTGGCGCAACAACGAACGTTCGCTGTTGCCAGGCGCCTGCTCATTCCATGACCGATAAACAAGGTGTTCAGGCCGGTGCGCCCAGCCTGAACACCAACCTGCTGTAGGTGCCTGGCGTCTCTAGAAACCAGGTTTTTCAGCAAAAACCTGGTTTCTTCCAAACGTTCGTTGTGCCAGTCACCTGGGATTTGCTACTCTTCTTCCATCTCCGCTTCGCGGTCGGCCTTTAGTTCCTCCACCCGTTCCTGGAGCCACTCACACGCCTCTTCAGGAGTCATGGACTCCTCCAGAGCCACGTTGCTGATGGCCTGGGGGATGAGCAACCGTCCCTCTATGTCCCCGATGACGGCCCTCTCCAGGGGGCCCATCTGCGGAGCGAACATCCAGCGTTGAGCGGTGTCGAAGCCGAGGGCGATGGTTTCCAGCACCTCCGGCGGATAGGTCTTGAAGATTTCGTGCTGAGCCCAACCTACAACGGCCGGGGCGCGGACCGGGAGTTTGCCGTTGGGAGCAATGTACAGGATGTCCATGTAGCCCTCGGTCAACAGGAACTTGACCCACTCCACGGCGGCCGCGGTGTCGGTGCCCTGCATGATGCCCAGGGTCACGAGCTGGCCGTAGGTAGCCATATCTCCGCTGGCCCCGATCATGACCGGCGCAAAACCGGTCTTGGCCGACAGTTCCTCCACCGTAGGCTCTACGCCCTCCTGGAGACCGGCCAGGTCGTCCATGACGTAGCTGGAGTAGAAGAGCATGGCCGACTGCCCGGTGATGTAGAACTGGCGAGCCTGATTCCAGTAATTGGGGCCAGGCGCGGCGCAGTCCTGGAGGCTGGTGTAGAAGGCCAGAGCCTCAATCATCTGCGGGGTGTTCATGGTCACGTTGCCTTCGTCGTCGAAGGGTAAGGCCCCGTTGGACATGGCGAACTGCTCGAAAACCTGCATACCGTAGTTCTGGCCCGGGTCGGTGCCCAGAGTGATGCCATACAGGAAATCATCCTGGCCGGCGATGGCCTGGCAGGCGGCCTGGATTTGCTCCCAGGACTCCGGGGGTTCGAGGCCCAGTTTCTCGAACTCGTCCGCTCGATACCAGATGGCTTGCAGCCAGCCGTCGAAGGGCACGGCGGCCCAACCGTCGGGAGTAGTGACCCACCCCAGCGGCCCCTCGAAGAAAGTATCGGCTCCCAGGTCGTTGATGGCTTTCGTGGCCGCTTCAACGTCCAGCAGCCCGTCGGCGTAGAAAGGAGCCACCCGCTCCACCCCCATACGCACCACGTCGGGCAGACGGTTGGCCCCCTGGGCGGTGGCGATTCGCTGGCTGATGGTGGCCTCGTCGATAGGCACCACCCGCACTTCCACCTCGGGGTAAATCTCCATAAAGCGAGCCGCCAGCTCATCCTGGACATCTACCCGGTATTCCTCGTTGTCCGTCGTCCAAAACTCTACGACGGCTGCCTCCAGGGTAGTAGGCTCGTACTTCAGACCCTCTTCTTGCTCAGGCGGAGCGGCGCTAACCACCGCGCCTGTGCTGAGTAACACGAACACAAGCAACAGGATCACATTCAGCGTAAACAGCTTGCGCATTTCCTTATCCTCCTTTGCGCTTGAAAAGTTTCCTCACCGAAACCGATCTAAGCGCCGCCCACCACAGCGAAGGCGCGTGGTGTGCACGGCACTCTAAGATAATAGCCCCCTCTTTTCAATAAACATCCCCCCTTTCCCGCGTTCTCAACCAGGTCAGTCGAGGAAGTACTCAACCGACCGTGAATCAGGGGCCTGGCAGCAGCGAACGCTCGTTGAATGTTCGTCGTCGTGCCAGGCGCCTCTATTTTTCATTATATCATCTTTTTCGCTTTCTCGCAAGGTTTTTTCCGTTCGGCTTTAACCACATTGTGACCTTCGGATCGCGGTCCGTGTCAGCCCAACTCCCCCCACTCGTACAGGAGAGCGGTGACCACCACTAGGCCGGCCGTCTCGGAGCGCAGAGGGCGCGATCCCAGGGTAATGGGCCGCAGGCCATAACTTTGGGCCAGGCTTACCTCGTCGGGGGTAAAGCCTCCCTCCGGACCGATAAAAATGCTAACCGAACTCCATGCTTGCTGCTCGCTGCTTGCTGCTTCCTTTCTCAACACTTGGCGCAGACTACAGGTATTCGCTCTCTCTCCGCCCTCTTCTTCGCTCTCCACTCTGGTCGGTATCAGCGACAGGCTGCTCGTCTGTCTGGCCCGTTCGCAAGCCTGGGGAAAAAGCATGGCGGCCCGAACACGGGGCAGCCTTCCTCGCCACGATTGTTCCGCCGCCTCCAGGACGATGCGCTGCCAACGCTCCCGCTTCCTGTTCACGTCGCCCAGGTCGGATACCAGGCAGCGCCTGGCGATGAGGGGCACAAACTCGGCCACGCCCAGTTCGGTGCCCTTCTGCAAGGCGATTTCGAAGCGTTTCCCCTTAAGCACGCTCTGGTAGAGGCTGATCTTAACCTGGGGTTCGCCGCTGGAGAGATTTTTGCTCACCACCCGGCCCAGGGTCCGTTCCTGCCCCACGCGCATGAGAGTAACGACTCGCTCCCACCCTGAGTCGTCCAGAACGACGATGCGGTCTCCCGCCTGGAGGCGCAGGACGTTCCGTATCTGGTGTACCAGCGGGCCGCTGATAGAGATTCTATTCCCGTCCAGCCAATCGGGAGGGACAAAAAAACGATGCATAATTAGCACCTGGAGGGGCCAGGCCCCTTCCTCCTGCCGATGAGCGCGAGCCAGTCTTTTTCCTGCCGACGTTCCACCAGAGTCATCCCCTGGCTTTCCAGGGCGCCGAGCACTTCTGCCTCTCGGGTCTCGATGATGCCGGAGGCGATCAAAATACCGTTCGGGGTCAGATACTCCGTCAGGCCCGCTTCCAGCAAGCGCACGATGGTATCGGCCAGGATGTTCACCACCATCAGATCGAAGAGGTGGCCCTCTTCCTTCACCCGATCCAGGGAGCCACATTCGACTTTGATCGCTGCTTCCAGCTCGTTGATGGCGACGTTCTCGCGGGCCGTTCTCACCGCCACAGGGTCCACGTCCAGGGCCGTGACCGAGCCGGCTCCCAGCCTGGCGGCGGCAATAGCCAGAATACCCGATCCTGCGCCCAGGTCCAGAACCCGCCTGTAGTGACGACTTAAGTCCTTACTACCGGGCAGGTATCGCTCCAGAGCTTCCAGGCAAAGGCGCGTGCTGGGATGCAAGCCTGTGCCAAAGGCCATGCCCGGATCCAGGGTGATCGTCGTCTGGCCGGGCCGGGGCTGATACGTTTGCCACGAGGGGACGATGACGAGACGCTGGCCCACTGGCAGAGGCCGATAGTCTTTTTTCCAGGTCTCCGCCCAGTCCTGTTCGGTCAGGGTCTTGAACTGCAGGGCTGGGATGGGATAGATGTGGCTCAGGTGTCCAAGGGCTTCTTCTAATCGGCGTCGGGTCTTGGTCTGAGCCAGGGGCAGATAAGTCTTGACCGTAAGAGTTGGTTCTGCGTCGGAGGGGCCTGGCGCTTCCAAAGGGCCGGGTGCCCTGGAATGGTAATCATCGTCTGAGGGATAAGTTTGCTCGACAACTGCTCCCCCACGACTATAGCGATTAAAAAGCTCGCTGACCGCTTCGGCTGCCTCCTCATCGACGCGGACACTGATCTCCAGCCATCCTGACGGCTCGTCTGGCAGGTGCTCAAACTCCGATCGCATCTTTGACCTTATCGAAGAAGCCTTTGCCTTGCTGTGGAACGATCTCTTTGCCCAAAGTTTCGCCCAATTCGTGGAGCAGCTTTTTCTGGCGATCGTCCAGATCGGTGGGAACGGCCACCCGCACGGTGACCACCTGATCGCCACGGAGGTCGCGATGCAGGTAAGGCACCCCTTTGCCCTTGAGCCGGAAGGCCTGCCCCGACTGCGTACCAGCCGGGATGATGATTTTTTCCTCTCCGGCCATGGTGGGGACCACCACCTCATCACCCAGGGCCGCCTGGACGACGTTGACGATCAACTCCAGGTGGACGTCATTGTCAAGACGCTGAAAGTAAGGATGCTTCTGTACGGATAGGACGATGTAGAGATTACCAGGCGGTCCACCCCAGATACCGGCCTCTCCTTCATTAGCCAGCCGGATCTGGGTGCCATCATCGACGCCGGGCGGGATCTTGATCGAGATTTTGCGTATCTCTCGCACCCGTTTGGCGCCCCGACATTTCTGGCAGGGGATGGTGACGATCTCGCCTTCACCCTGACAACGGGGACAGGTGGTCACATTGACGAAAGAGCCCAGGATGGATTGTTGAACCTGGCGGATCTCGCCGGTACCGTTGCATTGCGGGCAGCGGATGGGTTCGGTGCCTGGCTCTGCTCCAGAGCCTCGACACCTGGAGCAGGTTTCGTAACGAGGTATTTCCAGCTCCTTTTCGCAGCCGAAAACGGCCTCTTCGAAAGAGATGGTCAGATCGTAACGCAGGTCTCCACCCCGCCGTGGCCTGCGACGGGCGGTCCTCGAAGGGCGCGCCCCGAAGCCGAAGAATTCTTCAAAGATGTCTCCGATGTCCCCGAATCCGCCAAACCCGAAATCGGTGAAACCACCCCCCTTCATGCCCGCATGACCAAAACGATCGTAGGTGGCTCGTTTCTGGGGATCGGACAGCACTTCGTAGGCCTCGTTAATCTCTTTGAACCTGGCCTCGGCATCGGCCTGCTTGTTGACGTCAGGGTGGTACTGACGGGCCAGACGGCGGTAAGCCTTTTTGATCTCTTCCTGGCTGGCCGAACGGTTTACCCCCAGCACTTCGTAATAATCGCGTCTGGTATTCATAGCTCTCTTCCTGCATTCATTGTTGGCTCTAAAATGATATCCTTACTCATGGTCGGGCGGTGGACTGGCCGAGCCTGCCTGTTCATACATCCTTATCCCTATCTCTTTCATAGCGGTCTTTAATTCTTGCGTTTTACGCCGTATCTCGTTCGTACTGGCCGTGTCCGGGAGGGCGCGGAGAGCTTCGATCTTGCTCCACACTTCTGTCTTAAGGTCGTCTGGTATCATGTCATCCTGTTCGCGCAGGATTTTCTCCGCCTGCCAGATACGCTGTTCGCTCAGATTATGGGCCTCGATCCGCTCTTTTCGTTTGGCATCCTCGAAGGTGGATTGTTGGGCTTCGGCGATCATGCTTTGGATTTCATCCTCGGTCAGACCGCTGGAGGCGGTGATGGTGATGTTTTGCTCCCGGCCGGTGGCCCTGTCCACGGCTGAAACGTGGAGAATACCGTCGGCGTCGATGTCAAAAGTGACCTCGATCTGGGGCACACCGCGCGGGGCGGGCGGCAGGCCATCGAGGATGAAATTGCCCAGCAGCTTGTTGTCGGTCGCTATGGGACGCTCGCCCTGTACCACTTTGATCCCTACACTGGTCTGGAGATCGGAAGCGGTGGAGAAAATCTGACTTTTCCTGGTAGGGATAGTAGTGTTGCGCTCAATGAGGGGGGTGGATATCCCGCCCAGGGTCTCCAGGCCCAGGGTCAGGGGCGTCACGTCCAGAAGCAAGAGATCCCGCACTTCGCCGCTCAGCACGCCGGCCTGGATGGCCGCTCCCAGGGCCACCACTTCGTCAGGGTTGACCCCCTGGTGGGGTTCTTTATCAAATAAGGCTCTGACCGCTCCCTGCACGGCCGGCATCCGGGTCTGTCCCCCCACCAGGATGACCTCGTCGATGTCAGAGGCGGTCAACCTGGCATCCTGGAGAGCCAGACGACAAGGCTCGATGCTCCGCTCGATGAGATCCGCCACCAACTGTTCCAGCCTGGCCCGGCTGAGGGTCATGTTCAGATGTTTGGGGCCTGTGGCGTCGGCGGCGATGTAAGGCAGGTTGATGTCTGTTTCCATCAAGGTGGAGAGTTCAATTTTGGCTGCTTCGGCTGCCTCTTTGAGACGTTGCAGGGCTATGTTATCCTCGCGCAGGTCGAGGCCGGTTTCCTTCTTGTATTCATCGGCCATCCAGTCGATGATGCGCTGGTCGAAATCGTCCCCGCCCAGGTGGGTATCGCCGTTGGTGGATTTGACCTCAAACACTCCGTCGCCCAACTCCAGAATGGAGATATCGAAAGTGCCCCCTCCCAGGTCGTAGACGGCGATCTTTTCGTCTGCTCCCTTGTCCAGACCGTAGGCCAGAGAAGAGGCCGTAGGCTCGTTGATGATGCGTAACACCTCCAACCCGGCGATGCGTCCAGCGTCTTTGGTGGCCTGGCGTTGGGAATCGTTAAAGTAGGCCGGCACGGTGATGACTGCCTGGGTGACCGGCTCGCCCAGGTAGGTTTCGGCATCCTTTCTCAGCTTTTGCAGGATCATGGCCGATATCTCGGGCGGGGAGTAAGTCCTATCGCCCATGTGCACCTGTACGTCGCCGTTGGGAGCGGCGCTGACTTGGTAAGACACCAGTTCGATATCGTGCGCCACGGTGGAGTCGGTGTATTTGCAGCCTATGAAACGCTTGATGGAGAAGATGGTATTATCCGGGTTGGTGATGGCCTGGCGTTTGGCTACCTGACCCACCATTCGTTCGCCAGTTTTGGGATTGATAGCCACCACCGAAGGGCACAGACGCAACCCCTCCACGCTGGGAATCACCGTTGGTTCATCGCCTTCCATAACCGCTAACACTGAGTTGGTGGTGCCCAGGTCGATACCGATGATCTTTCCCATGATCCTTGCCTCCTGGCGGGATCCGAGATAGGCGGAGAGATGAGAGGGGAAGCCCTCTCTCTGTCTCTTCTCTCGAATCTCGCACCTCGGTTCTCAACTCTCCTTTTGTTCTCTCTCCTCATCCGGTCGTCCTTTGGATACCCTGACCAGAGCCGGTCGGAGGACTCTGGCGTGCAGCTTGTAGCCTTTTTGCACCTCAGCGATGATGTACCCTGCCTCGTACTCTGCGCTCTCTTCGTGGGTGATGGCCTGGTGCAGAGTGGGGTCGAAGACCTGGCCGGCCGTCTCTATCGCTTCTACCCCCAATTGACCAAAGATGGCCTGGATTTTGCGGTAGATGAGGAGTATGCCATCGATCCAGGTCAGAGCAGTCAGGCCATTGGGCACGGTCTGAAAAGCTCGCTCAAAATCGTCGAGGATAGGCAAAAGCACAGCGATCAGGCCGGCGTTGGCCTGTTTGGCAAACTCGGCCTGTTCTTTCTCACTGCGTTTTTTGTAGTTAGCGAACTCGGCCGCCTTCCGTTGCAATTGATCCAGATACTCATTAGCTTTAGCCTGAGCTTCCTCCAACTGCTGGCGCAGGGCTTGCGCTTCTTCAAGCTTAGCCCCTTCTTCAGCTTCAGGCTGCGGCTCCTCCTCTGGCGTTTCCTCAGAAGGAGTCTCCGTTGTTTCTTCCTCAACAACTTGCGCTTCGTCAGCCACCAAAATCTGCCTCCTTGTTTTGATGATGATTTTTGTCTTGTAGATTAGTAGATATATAGTTCAGTAATGAGGTCGCTCAACAGATCGGACACATAGCGCACCGTAGAGATAGCCCGCTGGTAGGGCATCCGCATCGGGCCTAGAACCCCCAAAGTACCGACCGCCCGTCCCACCACCCCATAGCGGGCCAATACCATGCTGTAATCGGCAAGCTCGTCCCAAAGCCCTTCTCCGCCGATGATGACCTGCACCCCGCTCACGGACGAGGCCTCGGCCATGATCCTTTCCATAAAATCATGGCGCTCCAGCACATTAACCATCTGTCGCGCGCTCTCGGCGGCAGTGAACTCGGGCTGGCGCAGGACGTTGAGCAGCCCATCGCGGTAAATATCGCTATAGGTGCGCTGCTCGGTCCGCACCATCATGTCTACGATCAACTCGGCCACCTGTCTCTCCAGGGGGGGCAGACAGGGCAGCCAGCTTGCGATTTGATCCGCATCCAGGTTGCGGAAAAGGTCATTCAAGCGGTTGGCGGTGCGTCTGAGGATGGTCTGGCTCACAGGTTGGGCCAGGGCGCACACCTGTTGCTCGACCTTTCCTTCTTGAAGGATCAGGATCAAAAGCGCCATAGTCCCCCTGGTGGAGATCAAATCCAGGTGATTGAGGTGACAGCGGGTGGTGCGGGGAGCAGTTACCAGGGCGGCGCTATGGGCTGTGCGCGCCAATACCGCCGCCGCCAGTCTCATCCATTGCTCCAGCTCCATGCGCACTTGGTGGAACTGATGGCGGATCATACGCTGCTCGGCCAGGGGCAGTTCGGCCTCATCCATGAGCCGCTCGACGAAATAACGATAGCCTTTCTCCGTGGGAACGCGTCCGGCCGAGGTATGGAAACGGGTCAGGTAGCCTGTTTCCTCCAGATAGGCCATTTCATTACGGACGGTGGCAGGACTGATCTCCAGACCATAGCGCTCCACGATAGTTTTAGAGCCGGCCGGCCTGGCGGTGTTGATATATTCTTGCACCACCATAGCCAGCACAGCCTGTCTTCGCTCGGTCAACTTCTCCATAAAATCCACCTCCCCTTCTGTGGCGGGCAGGCAGTTCACCACAACGAACGGTCGCTTTTTAGCACTCCAGGGGAGAGAGTGCTAAAAAAATAATAGCACGAATCCGGCGCTCTGTCAAGGCCCCAACAGGAGTGCGGCTGCTCTCAACACCAGGGCGGGGGTGATGGCTTCCATACAACGTGGCGCCTGACAATCCTTTCTGCTGCCCACCGCCAACCCGACATACGAGCAGGGGCAGCAGGGCAGGTCGGCTCTGAGCACCACTCTGTTTCCTTTACGTTCCAGCTTTACGCCCTCCAAGTCGGACTCCACTCTCGTCTTCTCTCCTCCCTCCCCGCTATCGAGCCACGGCCCCCAGGCCGCGTAGTTCGAGGGGCCGAAAATAGCCACCACAGGCGCCCCCGCCGCCACCGCAATGTGCATGACCCCCGAATCGGCCCCGATGAAAAGGTCGCCTCTTTCCAGCAGGGCAGCCAGTTGCTTCAAGGTCGTTTTTTCGGCCAGATTCAGGGCTTCGGTCCGCATTAGAGAGACGACCTGCCCCACGCCGTCATCCTCCTTACCGACCAGCACGACGTAAGCCCCGTATCTCTCCGCCAGGGTGTCGGCTACCTGGGCGAACCCGGTGGCCGTCCAACGACGGGTTGGGTCGAACCCTCCTGAACCGGGGTGAACGATCACCGTCGGGCGCTGGCCCTCTGGTATCTGGCGGCGGGCGAAAGCCTCGTCTTCGGCGGAGATGGCGATCTCCAGGCTGTGGTCGTCGGTGGTGGCCCCTATCTTCCCCACCACTTCCAGACAGTACTCCACCTCGTGCTTGTAGCCGAAACCTTTGTCTGGGGCCTTATCGGTCAGGAACCAGCCCCGCCCGTTATCCAGACCAACCCGCCGTCTGGCTCCGCAGGCCAGGGCCAACAGGGCGTATTTGATCACCCCCCAGCGGGTGGTGAGATGATGCAGAATGACGAGATGGTCGTAACCCCGGCGACGCAGCTCGCGGCCCAGGCGAAAGGCGGCCAGGATGTTCCCCGGTCGCAAAGCCTGGAAAGGACGGTCGTAGCGGAACTTGTCGAAGACGACGACCTCATTTATCAATGGAGAACCTTCCAGGACGGGCGCCGAATGAGGAGGCGTCAGAACGTCGATGACGGCCCAGGGAAAACTGCGACGCAAAGCGCGCAACGCAGGGGTGGCGGTCAGCACGTCGCCGATGTCGGATAGCTTGACCACCAGGAGACGAGAGGGGAGATGGGAATTGGGAATGGGGAATTGGGAATGGGGGAGACTCTCTCTTCCTCTTCTCTCCATAATCTCTCCTCTCCACTATGCAGCTAATCCGTGAAATCCGTGTCAGCCTTCTCCAGCACGGCCAGGGTCCGGCGGGCGCACCCGTCCCAGGAGAATTTTTTGACCTGCTCGAAGCCACGCCCTACCAGGTCGGCGCTTAACCGTTCGTCATCCAGAACCTGCTCCATAGCTTCGGCCAGGGCCGCCACGTCCAGAGGATCGACCAGCAGGGCCGCCTGGCCGGCCACCTCTGGCAGAGAAGAGACGTGGGAGCAGACCACTGCCGCGCCGCAGGCCATGGCCTCCAGCACGGGAAAACCGAACCCCTCGTAGAGAGAGGGCAGAACGAAGAGGCAGGCTCCCGAAAGGAGGGCCGCCAGATCGTCCTGCGCCACATAGCCGGGGAAAAGCACTGCTCCTGTCAGCTCCAAAGCCTCCACGCGGCGAAAAATTTCCTCGTAGAGCCAGCCGCGCTTTCCGGCTACAACCAATTTTACCGCTATTCCCTGCCTTTTGTTTTTCAGCAGCTCGTAGGCTTCGACCAGGCGCACCAGGTTTTTACGGGGGTGCAGAGTGCCGACATATAGGATGTAATCGCCCTCGATGCCGTAGCGCCTTTTAACTCTCTCGATGAGCGACCTGTCCTCGACCGGCCCCAGGCTATCGTCGAGGCCGGAATGCACCACCGTGATCTTGCCAGGCTCGACCTGGTAACGCTCGATCAGGTCCCGCCTGGTGGCCCCAGAGACGGCGATGACCTGCCTGGCGGCCCAAACGTTATAGCGGGTCGAGAGGTCGAGATAGAGCCTATCCAGCGGACGATAAGCCCCTGGGTAATATAGATAGCCAAGATCGTGCACTGTGACCACGCTCCGATGGGGATGGACGACGGGCAGCACGTGCGCCGGAACGAAAAGCATATCCGGCGGACGAAAAGCCATCTCCCAGGAAAGACGTGCATGGGTCCAGAGACGAGGGAAGGAAATGACTCTCAGGTCGGCGGCGGACGGGAAAAGGCTCGCTTCCGGCGGTCGGTTGAAGTAAAGGCGATAACGATGCTCGCTCTCCAGGGCCAGCAGGTGACGGATCAGTTGCAGAGAATAATTTTCGGTCCCGGTGCGGCGGGCCAGGGTGGCGCGACTGGCGTCGATGCCGATGAGCATCTAACGCTCCAGGGCGGCCAGCTTGTCCACCCGCTTTTGATGGCGAGCCACGCCGGAGAAAGCGGTCGAGAGCCAGATGTCAACAATGTCCAGAGCCACCCCTAACCCGGTGACCCGCGCCCCAATACACAGGATGTTGGCATTGTTGTGGGCGCGGGTCATGTAGGCCGTGTATCCGTCGTGACATAGAGACGCGCGAGCGCCCTTGATCTTGTTGGCCGCCATGCTCATGCCTATGCCCGTGCCGCAGATGAGGATGCCGCGCTCATATTCGCCTTCGGCCACGCCTTCGGCCACTGGTCGGGCGTAGTCGGGAAAATCGACGGGTTCTTCATCGTAGGGGCCGAAATCCCTATAATCGTGGCCCCTATCCTTGAGATGTTGGATGATTTCCCGTTTCAGACCAAAACCGGCGTGATCCGAAGCGATGGCGATGCGCATCATATACCCTCCCCAAACTGTCATTTTCCAGTATTATACTATAGAGTCAGATCATAGACAACTGGGGCCTCGACCCATTGACAGCCCATAACTTATGTGTTACACTTTCTCAGAGGTAAAAATGGAGACATCAGCCGGGGGAGAAAAAACCGTACAGATCACTCGTACCGTCGCCATTCCGAGGGCCGAGTTGCGCTTTCGTTTTTCGCGGAGCAGTGGGCCTGGCGGTCAACATGTCAACCGCTCTGCGACCCGGGTGGAGCTTGTGTTTGACCTGGGTCGCTCGCCCAGTCTGAGCGAGGAGCAGAGACAACGAGCGTCGCGGGCGCTGGCTTCACATCTCGACCAGGACGGCGTCCTGCGTCTGGTATCCCAATCCTCACGCAGCCAGCTTCGTAACAGGGAGGAAGTGGTGGAGCGCTTTCGGAACCTGATGCAAAAGGCCCTGAAAAGACCGAAGCGGCGACGGCCTACCAGGCCGGGACTGAAAGCGCGCCAACAACGTCGGGAGGAGAAACGACGTCGCAGTAAGATCAAAAAGCAACGCCGGCCGGTGAGGCCGGACGAATACTAACC
>DAOULT010000118.1:0-10428 GCA_034417895.1 Anaerolineae bacterium
TGGATGATCAGGATGTCGCCTTCGCGCACTTCCACCCGCTCTTCGACCATTTCCGAGGTGTAGATGTCGTAGTCTCCGGCCACATCCGACAGATCGACCACCGCCCCGGGGCCGCACAGAAAGTCCATACTCAGGCTGGCGATATCTTTGCCGGGGGTGTAAAAATGTATCTCGCCATCCAGGTGAGTGCCCACGTGGTTAGAATGGGTCAGCAGTTGGCCGTTGGCTCCGTTGGGAGCCAGCCGTTTGAAGTATTTGACCTGCAACGGCTCGTAAGTGGGCCAGGGTGGCGTGCCGATGCCGATAGGGATGGTCAGATCGATCAGTTTCATTGTGATCACAAACCTCCTTGTTTTTCCTGGATGATAAACGATAACGTGATGCTTGCTCCAGAGATAGCTTTGAACATCGATAAGCTATCCTAAGCTCTATGAACTAGGTCACGCTGAGCGCTAAATTAAAAAGAGCATGACATCCGTTGTCCGCTGGTTTTACACGGGATGATTATACCACACAAACGTTGAGAAATCAACGTTAAAAAATCCTAACCATAATGTCTTCTCGCTTCCCGAATGGCCTCGATTACTGCCTGGGCCGCATTCAGGGCTTCCTGTATCGAACAGAACTTTAGCCATCGTGGTTACAATTCCTGGAAGGCCGCAAAAGCCTGGCGGAAGCATTCCAGAGGGGCTTGCAGCAGGCCGGCGCCCACCATGCCCACGCCTGGCTCTTTGTGAGCGATGCCGGTGTTGAGACGGGGCAGGATGCCGGTCTCCACCACCTTACGCACGTCGATGCCCAATGGCGTGCCCCGGAAGTTGAAAGATGGGATGGTGAAGGCCGTGTGTTCCCCGGCGGTGATCTCGTACATCTCCAGGCTGGCGTTGACGGCGTCTCTCGGCGTGCCGCCCACGAACTGGACGATGGCCGGGGCCGCGGCCAGGGCAAAACCGCCGATCCCGCCCGTCTCGGTGATGGTGCTATCGCCGATGTCAGGGTTGGCGTTCTCGGCGCTGAAGCCGGGCAGCCATAGACCTTCTGGCTGGCCGGCCGGGGCCACGAACCACCGCTCGCCCAGAGCCGAAACCCGGATGCCGAAATCGGTGCCGTTGCGGGCCATGACCGTCACCACGCTACTCCCTTCTATGCCCTCCGCCGGCTCCAGCATGGCTTTCATGGCCGGCATGGACAGGTTGAGGAAAAAGTGGTCGTTGCCGTCGATGAAGCGCAACACCCGCGCCGCCACCGCCCTGTCCGACACGGCCTCCGCCAGGGCAGGAGCAATGGCCCGTATCAGGAGCGAGGTGCCGGCCTTGTTGCGGTTGTGGCCTTCGTCGCCCATGTGTAGGGCCTGGGCGATCAGGCTGCGCAGGTCGAGGGGGCCGGAAACTTCCAGGGCCGCTTTTAGAGCCGGATATAGCTTCTCTTCCATCCACTTTAGACGTTTAATCACCTCGTCGCCGTAGGCTCCGTAGCGCAACACCTGGCCCAGACCTTCGTTCTGGGTGCAATAAGCCTGGTTGCCGAACTCCTCGTTACGGATGATCCACACCGGCATGGAAGGCGAGACGATGCCAGCCATAGGCCCGACGGCGTGGTGATGGTGGCAGGGGGAAAATTCGATCTGGCCGCTTTGGGCCAGCCTGGCCGCTTCCTGCGGGGTTTGGGCCAGACCTTCGTACACCAGGGCGCCCATCACTCCCCCGCGCATCGGCCCACACATCCGTTCCCAGGTGATGGGCGGTCCGGCGTGCAAGATCATACGCTCGTGCAGGCCGGGGATCGCCTGGCGGGCGATGCCCATCCCCACGATCATGGGCCGCCCGGCGCAGATGCGTCGGAGCGCCTCTTCATTGGCGGCCTCGATGTCCACGCCGCCCCTGGTGGTGGTCAGACGAGGCACAGCGGTCGGCGGTCGCCAAGCGACGGACACCACCTCCGCTCCCTGCTCTTTCATACTCTGGGCAAAGCCTTCCAGCCCGATGTTGATGACTTTTAACGGTCGGTCGAAAAGCGAATCTTTCACGGTTGCTCCTCCCTGAGAGGTAAGTGAAATCTACGGGCTTGCTTATGGATAGCGATGCTCTTTCTCTCCCATGACTGAAATTGACCGTATTATGCCACGATAAGAACGCGGAGACAAATTCGCCCCTACCCTTGCCCCACCACCAAACCGGCCAATTTGGCCGCCGCCACGCTGCTGGCCAGGACGATGGCTCCGGCCTGGCGCAGCTTTTTCTCCTGTTCGGTCAGGCTTTGGGGGTCGTCCTGGGTGCCGCATATAGAGGAAATGACGATCAGTTTGCGACCATCCCGTTTCGCCAGGTCTCTGGCTTCGGCGATAGCAGTGGCCATCTCGTCGGCCGGGTCGGGGTGCACTCCGTAGCCCAGCACCAGATCGAGCAGGATGATGGCCGTCTGTGGGTCTTTGGCTTCCCACAGGATGCGTCGGTTGCGCAGGCTAAGGTCGAGCATGGGGTGCAGCCGTCCCACCGTAAACTCGTCCTCGCCCAGATCGACGACAGTGTGTTCCACGCTCTTGTTGGAGTCTGCCAGTTTGAGGCTCTCATCGAGGGGAATGTTGGAATGGACATCGCCGATTAGCTCCCGCAGAACGAGCATGGTCTCGTAACAGAAGGTGCCGCCGCAGAAAAGGCCCCGGATGTACTTCTGCTCGGAGGATAATCCCTGGCGAATCTCCCCGGCCAGCCGCTCCAGCCCTTCGTCTCGATGGGCCAGAGTGATGGCGGCCTCGATAGGGGCCTGGCCCTGGGCCAGCTTGACGGCCACCAGGGCCGCTTCCTCCAGGGTGGAGGCCGGAGTAGCTCCTGCCTGACGGATGGTTTCCGGGTCGCCGCCCAGAAAGGCCACCACCGTCGGCTTGTCGCTCTGGCCCACCAGGTTCAGCACTTTTTCGGCTACGGCGGGGTGAGGCGGTTTGGAGATCAGCACCAGCACCTCGGTCTGAGGATCGGCCTGGAGGGCGCGGATACTGTCCATCATCATAATGCCGCCCACTGCCTGGGACAGATCGCGCCCGCCGACCCCGATGGCCTGGGAGATGCCTTCTCCTTCCCAGGTGATGAGGCTGGTCACGCCCTGCAACCCCGTGCCCGCCGCCCCGACGACTCCCATCCGCCCCCGCGGAACGGCGTTGGCGAAACCTAGCGCCACCCCGTTGATGATGGCGGTGCCTGCGTCCGGCCCCATGAGGAGCAAACCCCTTTCTTGAGCATAGCGTTTGAGGGTGATTTCGTCCTCCAGGGGCACGTTATCGCTGAAGAGGAAGACGTGCAAACCCTTCTCCAGAGCGCGTCTGGCCTCGGCCGCAGCGTAACGGCCGGCCACCGAGATGACGACCAGATTGGCCTCCGAGAGAGTGCGCAAAGCAGTGTCCAGGGTCTTGGGCTGATATTCTTCTTCCTCCAGGGCGGCGGCCACTTTCCTGGCTAACATTTCTTCGGCTCTGACCAGAGCGATGGCGGCCACTTCGTCGCTCCCGGCCTCGACGCTGATGATCAGGTCGTTGGGGCCGGCGGCCTGGGCCTGGGGAGTCAGCAGCCCGGCTGCCTCCAGGATGCCTTTATTGGCCTCGGTGCCCATGACCACCGCCGCATCGCGCACGCCGGGCATGGCGCTCAACTCCCTGGCGACCAGCATGAGGGACACGGAGTCGTGGTATTCGCTTTTCTTGATCAGGGTTTTGTATGGCAAAGTGGGCCTCCTTTCGTATCTCAGAGCGCTATCTGTTTGGCAGGCGCCTTACCTACCACTGTCTTTCGAAGATGACCTCGTAGGCGTAGTTGCTGCATCCCCGGCAGCCGCCGCCGGGGGTACAATACCCTCCCTCCTCCAGATCTTCCCGCGTCGGAGAGATGGTGTTCAGAGGTTTGGTCACCTCGCTGGTGTAGGCGCGGTCGCCGAAGGGCGGCACGTCTTTGGTCACTCTGGCCCAGTAGATTCCAGGTCTGACCAGCATTTTATCGTAGCCGGCAGCCAGAAAGCCGGAGTTGAGTTCGTGGGGTGGACCGTTGTTATCCTTCCAATCTATTTCCACCCGGACGTTGGTCAGATATTCGCCCTCCTTATCCACCACCCAGACGTGGATGACCTGCTCCTCGCACTTGTTTTGGCTGAGAGGCGTCAGGGCTTGACGTATGATCTTGAAGTCTACCTCCGGGGTGGGCGTTTCCTTCAGGGCGACGGAAGGGGCGGTCGCCGTTTCGGTGAGCGCGGTCGTGACTGTGGGCGGCGGCGAGATGGCGGTGGCTACCTCCGTCTCCAGCAGCTCAAGGGTGGCGGTGGGCGGCGGCGAGGTAGCGGTGGCTACCTCCGTCTCCAGCGGCTCAAGGGTGGCGGTGGGCGATGTGGCTGTGGCTGCTTTGGTTTCGGTGGGGCTGGCTATCAGGGCGGCTGCCGTGGGGGTGGTCGTCGGCCCTCCTCCTTGACCGACCAGAAAGATGCCCCCACCGATAATCAAAAGCGCAATCAGGCCCACGATACCCCACACCCAAAGGGGCAAACCCTTGCGGGGCCTGGTCACTTCTCTCACGGGCGCCACACGCACGGGTGCCACACGTGGCGGCTCAGGCGGCAGGGGAGGCGTCTCAAGTCGCCGTTGCTCTTCCAGTTCCTCTTTGGTTAACTCGATGGTCTTCAAGGACTCTTCGGCCTGGGCCACAGCTTCGTCCAGGGCAGAGACCATGTCTTCCACTTTTTGGTAGCGGTCGGCGGGGTCTTTAGCCAGGGCCTTCAGGATCACTTCCTCTACGGCGGCAGGCAAAGCGGGCCTGAGACTACGGAGGGGAGGCAGAGGCTCATTGATTTGTTTATAGATCACCGTCAGAGGGGTGTCGGCCTGGAAGGGTTGTCGGCCTGTCACCATCTCGTAGAGCACTACCCCCAGGGAATAGATGTCACTGCGCTCATCGACAGGGTTGCCCTGAGCCTGCTCCGGCGACATATACTCCGGGGTGCCTATTGCTACCCCATCGCGGGTCAGAGGGATACTGCCCGTCATGGCCTTAGCCAGACCAAAGTCGGCCAGCAGGGGCCAGTCCTCTCTCCGCATCAAGATGTTGGACGGTTTGATATCGCGATGGACGATGCCCTGTCCGTGCGCATAAGCCAGGGCGTTGCCCACCCCGCCGATGATCTTTTGCACCTCTTTCAAGGCCCACTGTGGCCCCAGACGTTCCTTGAGGGTGCCGCCCTCTACCATCTCCGTGACCAGATAGGTCAGCCCTCCCTCCTCGCCGTAGTCGTGGACGGTCAGAATGTTAGGATGGCTCAGGCCGGCCACCGCTTTGGCCTCCCGTTCGAAGCGGCCCATAAAGGTCTCGTCGTGGGCAAAGTAAGAGGGCAGCACCTTGACCGCCACGTAGCGGTCGAGTTTGGGCTGGTAAGCCTTGTAGACCGTAGCCATCCCACCCCGCCCCAACTCCTCTTTGATTTCATATCCTCCCAGGGTTTTACCGATCAAGTCTTCCGTCATGTTACCTCCTTGGCTTCGACAGTTCCAGAAGGGTGATAAACTCTCCTGGCTCCACGATTCTGATACCCCGAAATTCTCCCAGAGCTAAAAGGTCTCTATCGCCACTGACGATGTAATCCGCCTCTCCCTCTACGGCGCAGGCTATCAACATATCATCTTTTGGGTCTCTACATATCCCCGTCAACTGAAGCTGGCCGCATGTTTGCTCGGTGTCATATTCAACGTTTTCTAGTAGAGGGTACGGGCTGACGCTCATCTTCTCGCGGATATGTGGACGCTCCAGAACCTCCTTGATCTCTTCAACGATCTGAGGTGAGATCAGGTAGATAAAACTTTTTGCCCTCCAATGAGCGATCAGCCTGGAGAGCGTATCCCCTTTGGTCAAAACA
Source organism: Anaerolineae bacterium (assembly GCA_034417895.1). Classification (GTDB taxonomy): domain Bacteria; phylum Chloroflexota; class Anaerolineae; order CAZYHC01; family CAZYHC01; genus DAOULT01. The sequence goes on from DAOULT010000118.1 coordinate 5,884, forward strand.
TAGCTGACCAACAGATTGGTGTCGAGCACGGCTCTAATCATCGCTGGCCAGGGCCTTTTCCTGCCGAAGTCTATAAACCTCTTCACGGGCTCTTTCCACCAGGGCTATAGCTTCCTCTTCGCTTAGCTTGTTGTAGGCAGCGTTTATTTCGGCCATTTGTTCCAGCCTCTCGAAACGTTTCTGGCGTTCGCTCTCCTGTTGCTGCTCCAGCTTCTTCAGTTGGCGATACTCGTCCACGCCAATGATGGCGACCATAGGTTGGCCGGAGGTCTCCACGATAATACGCTCGCCTTTGAATTTGGCCCGTTCCAAAATATCACGGGTTTTGGCGCGCAGTTCGCTGACCGTGATCACTGTCTCCATGACCTCATCCCCCCATCTCTACACTTTCTACAGGTTGGTATGATTAGTAACAATTATAGCATAAGCGCCCCTGATCGGCAAAAGCATTTCGCAGATTATTCTCTTTTGTAAGGCTTGAGGAGAGCCGCAGGGTAAGAGGCGTTACGGGCTACCCCGATGAGAGCGATGATGGTCAACAGGTAGGGCAGCATGTTGAAAAACTGGGAGGGGACGTTGAGACCGATGGTCTGAAGGCGGAGTTGCAGAGCCTCCACCCCGCCGAAAAGAAGCGCTCCGGCCAGCACCCTGGAAGGCATCCAGTTGCCGAAAATGACCAGGGCAATGCACACCCAGCCCCGCCCGGTGACCACTCCGTAGATGAGGAACATGTTCATCTGGATCAGGGTGAAAAAAGAACCGGCCACCCCCATCAGCGCCCCGCCGAGGGCCAGGGCCAGGTAGCGGGTGCGGTAGACGTTCACCCCTACGGTGTCGGCTGCTTCCGGGTTTTCGCCCACGGCCCGCATCTGGAGGCCCAGCGTGGTGCGGAAAAGAAACCAGGACGACAGCGGCACCAGGAGAAAGGCCAGGTAGGTCAGGGCGTACTGCTGGAACAGGATCGGGCCTAGAAGGGGGATATCGCTGAGCAGAGGGAGGGGCGCGGCCTCAAAGGCGGTGACGGTGGGCGGCACGGTGGGAGAGCCGATGACCATCCGGTAGACGAAGTAGGCCAGCCCGGTAGCCAGGATGGTGATCCCCAGGCCGGAGACGTGCTGGCTCAGCCCCAGGCTGACGGCCAAAAAAGCCATCAGCAGCCCCAACAAGGCCCCGGTGAGGAGGGCCGCTAAAACCCCTAACCACAGGCTGCCGCTGAAATAGACGGTCAGAAAACCGGCCAGCGCCCCCAGGATCATCGTGCCCTCAATGCCCAGGTTCAGCACCCCGGCCCGCTCGATGAATACTTCCCCCAGGCTGCCCAGGATGAGGGGGGTAGCCATCCGCACCGTAGCCCTCAACAGCCCGACGATGAAAGACGCGGTTAGAATTTCTTCCAAGTTATTTCATCCTCTCTGTTCTCGGACATAGACCACTTCGCCCTGTTCGATCTCTCGCACGAAGAAATCGCCCCGCTGCAATCTGTCCTGGTACTCTTCGGGAGAATATACGTGCAGGTCTACATCCACCGGATAATTGTAATGGTGTTGAGAAAGCAAACGTCGTAATTTTTGCTTCTCCCGAACGGGATGGTCTTCCGGTTTTTTGAGTATGCACAGATCGATGTCGCTGTCCTCACGCGGAGTACCCCGTACTGACGATCCGAAGCGAATGATCTTTTCAGGATTCGCCTTCTTAAGAATTTCCACGACCTTACGGGTCTCTTCAGCGTACAGGTCTTTTAGGGCTTGAGTCACTTGATTCTCCTCACTCGGTACTGCGTCAAGAGCAGCATCGCCAGCATGACCAACAACGTCACGCCCTGGATGACGTCGGCCAGGAAGATGGGTACCCCGGTGGCGCGGCTCATGGCCTGCGCCCCGGTGATGACGATGCCAAACAGGAAGGCGGCCAGCACTACGCCCACAGGGTGCAGCCCGCCCAGCATGGCGATGACAATCCCGCTGTAGCCGTAGCCCGGCGAAAGCCCCTCGATGAGACGATACTGCACCCCGCACACCTCTCCCACCCCGGCCAGGCCGGCAATGCCCCCGCTGATGAGGGCCGTCAGCAGAACGGTCTGGCCCACGCTGATCCCGGCGAAGTTGGCGGCGGTCGGATTGGCGCCCACCGATCTCATCCGAAAGCCGAGGATGGTGTGCCTGAGAATGACCCACACGATGGCGGCCATCACGAAGGCCACCACGATGCCCAGGTGGAAGCGGGAACGAGCGATGAGGGTGGGGAACTGCGCTCCGGCGGCAATGTCGGGCGAATAGGGCCACCCGCTGATCGGATCGCGCCAGGGGCCGTTCAGCAGGGCGCTGTTCAGGTAGATGATCACCCAGTTCAAAAGCAGGGTAGTAACCACGTCGTCTACCTTGAAGCGCACCTTGAGGTAAGCGGGAAGGAGCGCCCAGATCGCTCCGGCCACAAAGCCCCCGACCAGCACCAGGGGGATGAGCGCCGCCGCCGGGCTGTCCACCAGGGTGATGCCAAACCAGGTGGCGGCTATCGCTCCGGCGTAGAGCTGGCCCTCGGCGCCGATGTTCCAGAATTGGGCCGTGAAGGCCACAGCCACGGCGATGCCGGTCAGGACGAGAGGGGCCACCTTCACGAAAGTCTCAAGGCGGCTCAGACGGCTGCCCAGCGCTCCCACGATGATCTGATAATAGGCGGTGAACGGGTTCGCCCCGGCGATAATTATCAGCACCGAGCAGAGCGCAAAAGCGATCAGCACCGCCAGGATGGGAATCAACACCCGAAACCAGAAGGGCGGAGGTGGTCTCTTTTCCAGCATGAATCGCGGCACTAGCGGTCTCCTTTTCTCTCCTGATCCCCAATCCCTGCTCCCTGATCCCCAACCCCGGCCATCAGCAGCCCAATGTCCTCTACTTTGGCCTCCTGGGCGGAAACGATGTCCATGATCCGTCCTTCGTACATGACCATGATGCGATCCGAAAGGTTCAGGATTTCGTCCAGGTCCTCGGAGATGAGCAGGATGGCTATAGCGCGTTCTCGCTCCTCCAGCAGCTTACGATGGATGTACTCCGTGGCCCCCACGTCCAGCCCCCGCGTCGGCTGAGCAGCGATGATCAGGCGGGGATCGCGAGACAGGACGCGGGCCAGGATCACTTTTTGCAAATTGCCGCCGGACAGGGTCTTAAGGCAGGCCGTTTGACCGGCGGTCTTGATCTGATATTCGTCTATCAGGCACTCCACGCAGTGGGCGATCTCCTGATGGTTCAGGAACAAGCCCGTGGACATGGGCCGGGCGTTGAAGCACTCCAGCACCAGGTTATCTCTGACTGACAATTCGGCAATGCATCCTGTCTCCAGGCGGTTTTCCGGGATGCGAGCCACCCCGTGATCGATGATCTTCCTGGGAGGGCTGTTGGTCAGGTCTTCGCCCAGAATCCACACCGTCCCTTCAGTGGCCTGGCGGACGCCGGAGATAACTTCGGCCAGTTCCCGCTGACCGTTGCCAGACACGCCGGCCAGCCCCAGAATCTCTCCCTCACGGACCTCAAAAGAAACGTCGTGCAGGGCGGTCAGCCCCTGGTCGCCCTGGGCTTGCAGGCCCTCGACCCGCAAAACCGGCTGCCCTGGAGCAACGTCGGTCTTGGTGATGCGCTCCAGCACCTCGCGCCCGACCATCATGCGGGCCAGGTCGCGCCTGTTGACCTGGGCCATATCCCTGGAGTCCACCACTTTGCCGCCCCGCAGGATGACCACCCGGTCGCCGATGTTCAGCACCTCGTCCAGCTTGTGCGAGATGAAGACCACGCTTTTGCCTTCGCCCTTCAGGACGCGCAGAATTTTGAATAGCTCGACTACCTCCTGGGGAGTGAGGACGGCTGTCGGTTCGTCCAGGATGAGGATTTGCGCCCCCCGGTAGAGGACCTTGATGATCTCTACCCGCTGTTGCTGGCCGACGGACAGTTGCCAGACTTTGGCCTCCGGCTCCACCGTAAGCCCGTAGCGGGTGGAGAAATCTTCGATTTTTCTCTTGGCCCCCTCCAGATCGAGGATCAGGCCCCTGGGGGATTCCAGCCCCAGGACGATGTTCTCGGCCACGCTGAGCGGAGGCACCAGGGCAAAGTGCTGATGCACCATCCCGATTCCCTGCCGGATGGCGTCCCCAGGGGAGTTGATGATGGCCTGCTGACCGTTGACGTAGATCTCTCCTTCGTCGGGGGTGTAGAGGCCGTACAGGATTTTCATCAGGGTGGTTTTGCCCGCCCCATTCTCGCCTAGCAGGGCGCAGATCTCCCCCTTCTTCAACTGAAAGTCTACGTGATCGTTGGCCGCCACGTCCAGGAAGCGCTTGGTAATGCCCCGCATTTCAACGGCATATTCCATAAACTAATCCCTTTACTTTAAGCAATCTGTAGTAACGACTTCAGTCGTTAACTATACGCATTTATTGGACTAAAAACGACTTATGGTTTTTGACAAACTATTTCGGTAATGGTATCATCGCCTTATCAACCTGAAGGGAGGAGATGGCGATGGTACGCCGACGCACCTTAACACTGACTGCAGAAC
>DAOULT010000119.1:0-18455 GCA_034417895.1 Anaerolineae bacterium
ACAGATCGTGGGTAAAGCCCGAACACCTCACCACCTGCCCCGGCTCGAAGACGTGCTCGCCGTCCTGGAAGTGGGTCAGCGCCCGCCCGCCCTGCACCAGCGCTTCGCCGCTCTGGGGGTCAACGCAGTAGTCCACGAAGTCCCCGTCGCCCCGCCACAGCAGGCCATTCTTGACGTACAGGCGGTGGTAGGCGTCCAGCACCCGCTCCGGCTCGTCGAAGGGCAGGTAGACCCGCAGTTGGGCGGGCCTGTCCTGTCCGATGGCCCGCTTCACCTCGTCAGGACACACGAAGTAGTCTGTGGCCACTGGTTTGAACAGAGGCTCGCCGTGTTTGTCCCTGCGCTGGCGGCCCTGCTTGTCCAGAACCGGCTCCTTGACGCCCAGGCGGATGCTGCCCAGGCGCTCGAATCTCAACTCGCTTCCTTTTATCAAGTCGTTGATCGGCATGACATTCTCCTTTCAATCGAACCCTTCAAAGTCCGGGTCTCCCCGCAGCAGGCGGACGTTCGCCTCGAATTGCTCCCTGGTGGGCGGCGGCCCCATCACCCGCTCTCGCAGCCAGGGGTAGGCCCTCAAAACCTGGTCGGCCTCGATGACCTCCCTGTACTCGTGCCACCTGCCCCGCGTGATGATGCCCTCGTGGTTGGGGTTGACGGAGCAGCGCACTTCCGGATCGTGCCAGCACGTTTCTCCCTGGTCAGGGTTCGCCTGTTCCAGTTGGCCGCCGCACACGGCGCAGACGTAGACCTGCACCTTCGGCAGCAGCTTCCAGTCGGGAATGACGTGGGTGGCGATAGTCACGACGAAGCCTCCACTCCTGCCACGATGCGGGCGATCTCCTCAGCGCCCTCCAGCCTCTTGCGGAGAGCCTCCCGGTCCAGCCACACGTCGTCAAGCTCAGGAGAATATGGATCGTCTTGCAGCAACCTGTGAAACTCCCGATCCGCCCGCTTCAAAGCTGCTCTCGTCTCTTCAAGACAGGCCAGGATATCTGTTGCATCCTGCCCTGGCGTACCGTTCGCCTCGACAGCAGCGGCCAGAATGTACATCACGTCAGCAGGGCTGTAAGTGGGCCGCCTGGATACAGCGTCTTCGCGGCCCGCTTCCCTCAACGCCTGGTTGTGCTTCTCGGTGGCGATAGCGGCCACCGTCGAAAAGTCGATGTTGGTTGCTCCTGCGTTCATGGCTTACCTCCTCCTCACTCCTGTGATGCTACAGCTTTTTCGTCTGGCTTCAGCCACAGCGCGCCCCGCTGGATATCGCCACATCCCAGGCAGCGGGTGTAGACGACCCCCCGCTTGCCCTGGCCGTTGCTGGCATAGGCGAACTCCAGGCCGGTGTGTTTACAGGCCAGGCAGAAGTTGCTGAAAGGCTCCGGCCACCAACTGCCGTTGGGCCTCACTTGCACGTAGCCGTCCTCGTGCGTGGGGGCTATTCTGTCAGGCGTGAGCACTCGCAGGGCGCTGTAGAACTGCTCTATCGGAGAGGCGGGTTGTTCCTTTTGCTCTCGCTTCTGCTGCTGGCCCAACTTCTCGGCTATGATGCGCATGGCCTCCAGCAGGTTTGCCACGTCGTCCGGGCCGTAAACGTCGCCGCCATCTTTAGGGTTCAGATACTCCTTGCCTTCTGCTACGTTCCTCTCTTTGAAGATGGCGCTGGCTTCCCCGGCCACCTGCGCCCGGTCGAGGTGGGCGGCAAGCTGCTCGATAGCCAGCAGCAGCGGCGAGCGTTCGTCGTGGCACTGCTCGCCATTCTTATGACCCGCCTGTACCTGGCCGTTGACCCGGTAAACGTAGCCATTCAGTTCTGGTTCCTCGATGTCATCTGGCTCAGCCTCTTCGGGCACGGCGATGGTGGCTACGTGGTTGCCATTCTGCCTGACCGGTATCTCCCGCACGTGCTCGCGGACAGCCACCTGGCGCGTCTCTGGCTCGACCTGGCGCTCCACCTGGGCGGGATAGGTCTTGCCATCCGCGCCCTGGCGGATGTCCAGGTGGGGAATTTCCCCACCTGCCATTTTCTCGCGATACCGCCCCACTGTACGATGGTCCACGCCCAGGCCCTCAGCAATGCGCCGGTCGCTCCACTCAGGATGTATCTTGAGCAGCCGCTTGACGGCCTTCGCCTTTTCTGCCCTGGTCAATGGAATGCCGTGTTTAGCGTTGGCAAGCGCCGCGTGCTCCAGCGCCGCCTCCCGACCGCCAGGAGAGACCTTCGCCGTGACGCTCTCCCGCCCGGTCAGCTTCGCCGCTTCCACGCGGTGGAAGCCGTCGCCCAGGTAAAACCTGGTTTCTTCCTCCTCGAAGAGGTCTATAGGCGGAAGCTGATCCAGAATTTGGGCGTATTCCTGCACCTTGTTGGGCTTCAGGCTGTCCCTGATCTGCACCTGCGGGTCGATGATGATGTCGGCTAATAAGACCTTTCTCATGATCGCTTCTCCCTTCACACCGCACGCTGCGCCTTCTTCAGCAGCCGCTGCCAGTCCTCTTCTGATAGGGCGGCCCAGGCAAAGCCATTCTCCCTGTCCCACTCATTGGCTTTCGGGGCTTCAAAGATCCGGTCGCCATCAATAACTTTCTCGGTGGGCCGGTAAGAGCAGCCCCAGAAAGTCACCGTGCCGTCAGGTTGAATGGCAACCCGATGACGCTTCTGCCGCTCCCACCGCCAGAACCGCATCCATTTGAAGCGGGCGTTGATGCCGACCGGCTTCTCCACCTGAGGCACCTCGGTGGGGATGATGTCCATGACTGGTTCCGGCTCCGGGGCGGCAAGCTGGGCCGCCATCTCGTCAATCTGAGGATGAAGCGTCGCTAAATTCAGACCCATCTTTCGACTCCTCTCAAAAAACGAGAGGCGCTCCCGTGCAGCCTACGCTGCCTGGGTACGCGCCTCTTTCTCCTGTACTTCTCTCACTCTCCGCATCCGTGCAGCCTGCTGCTTCACTTCTATTGTCTGTTCTTTCTCCACAGGCTCTCTCCGTCGGATCGTGACCCAAATGCCGTTCACCATCGTCATCCTGCGGTGCTGCCTCTTCGCCTCCGCTTCCGCCAGCCAGAAGCTCACCCGATGGCCGTTCTGCCGGCCCAGCCATCTCACCGCCGCCATGACGTGCGTGCAGACGTTGCCGCCGTTCTGCATCCAGGGGCAGGTGCAGGTGGCTTCGCGGTAGCCTGGTGTGAAGGTGACGAGGTACTCGACTTGGGGGTCGCTTCCGCTCTGGACGCCGAAAGTGTGGAGGTCGGCGGTGGGGGTGACTTTGAGCTTGAGGCTTTTCTTTTGGAGCTTCTTGATGTTGGTGATTTGGTTTGGCATTTGGGGGTCTCCTTGTCCGGTGATTGGGTGGTCAATTCTGTTCCAGTTTATTAAAATTTATTTTAGGAGTCTGAATATATTATACACCACTTTCGGCCCGGTGTCAAGGGTTTGTTTACATAACAAACCTTAAAATTCTCTGTATAAGTTGTACAGGCCCTTGACACAGATTTGAATTAGGTGTATAATGACAATCGGAGGTTAGTATGGACAGAATGTTGACCTTTTTGAGGGGAGGCGGGAAAGTGGACAGAATCCATAATCGCGTCTCCGAAATCCTGGGGCGCAAGCGAATGAAGATCACCGACTTGCGTGATGAGGCGCAGATTGCCTATGGCACAGCTTATGCCCTCTTTTCTGGTAAAGCAAAGGGGATTCAATTTGATACCCTTGCCAAGTTGTGCCGCGCTCTAGACGTTGAGGTTGGTGAGCTTTTTGAGTTTGTGCCTAACGGCGAAAAGGACGGAGACGCCTGAGAAAAGGCGAATGGCCCCCAAGTGGGAGCCATTACCTCTCAGGCGTCTCCGATTGCTCTTTGACACCTATTCAGGCGTCTTTACAATAACGACGCCGCGTGATATAATCCCCTTAAGCCCCGTCTACGGTTGGCAGCCAGAGCGGGGCAGCAGGGGGAGATCGTAAACCACCGCCTGGCGGTGGAGGTTTACCTTTGGGAAAACGGGGCCGGGCACAGATCCTGGCTGAACTTTTCCAAACAAAAAGGGCCAAGCGCGAAGCCCGGCCCAGGCCGAACATTAACAATAGAAAATATCGCCGGGCAATAGTTATCAGGCTCCCCGGGCAGGACTCGAACCTACAACCAACCGTTGTAGGATCAAGCTCCTTTCCGGGACCGATATACTATTGTCCGGATGTCTTGCCTTTATGATACCACTTTTTTCTCATGGTGTCAAGTCTGAGTACCTGGTTCACCAGACACCAAATGATCAATGGGCAAGTACATCCGGACTATTTTTTTGACTTGCAGAGCGCGGCTATAACGCTCGATCTCTCCAGAGTTTTTCCAACGCCCCATCTCCTGCACCACCCTGGAAGGAGCGCCCAGCTCAGTCGCAAGCGTGGTCATGCTTCGGCGGAAAGCGTGGGGGCAGACACCCTTAATCCCCACACTCTCCCCCAAACGCTTCAGAGCGGTCCGCAAGCCACGCGCAGTCAAAGGCATGCCGGGTGTTATGCCCCCGATAGAGACGAAAACCGCTTGCACGCCCTGAACGGCCAGTTGCTGTCGAACCACTAACCATGCCTCCAGGCAGTTGGCGGCATACTCACCGAAATAGCCTATCTCTTGGTTGCCACCCTTAGCAATGATTATTATCTCCTTTTGCTCCAGGTTCAGATCAGCCAGACGCAGGGAACATAGCTCCGCCGCCCGCAGGCCGGGGTCGGTGAGCATACAAATGATCGCTAAATCCCGGCAACCCTTGGGGGTGGATGTATCACATGCTTTCATAAGGGTCAATACCTCCTCATCTGTCAAAGTGCGTTGTACCTTTTTGGGAATAGTGGGCACTTTCAGGGCGGTGCCCAGATCATGATTGATCTTTCCATTCTCCTTGAGCCAGGCAAAAAAGGAACGGGCAGCGCAAACCGCCGTCCTAACCGTCGCTGCCTGCCAACGATCCCAAAGACCGGCTCCCCAAGCACGAATGACGGCTCGCTCAATTGTATCGAGACTGCACCCCCGCTCGTCTAGCCATTGCAACATTTTCTCTAAATGCCATTGATAAATGGCAATAGTCCTGGAAGACTTCCCCTCCTGCCTCAGCGCATCAAGGTACTCATGAAGAGTATCGTTTGAGGATTTTACATGACTATTATCCCGAAGTGCTTCCAAGAACTCATCAATAGCTTGTTGTATGAACATCTCTATCTCCCTGCAAAATATTTGGCGGGGATCATCATTCACTATTCATTATAGCATAGGAGCAAGGGAAATTAAGTTGAGATTTAGTTAAGGTTCAAAGGTTAAAAAGTGAGTAACCTTTAACCTAAAATGGCTCAAATGGTTGAGAAATGGTAGAGATTCGGTGAAGAAACTCACTTTTTGGTTATAAAGTAAACAAATTATAACCAAAACACGCTTGCCAGCAGGGAGGGACGCCCTATCCAGGCTTAGGGCTTAGCCGCCGGTTCGGGGGCCGGCACGGCGACCATTGGCCCTCCCTGCTGAACCATCACAGCGCCGAGGCCGGGTTCTCCGATAAAAGGCCCTCCTCGACGCACCAGCCGAAGAAGCGCTTGAGGGCGCGCACGTGGCCCTTGACCGTCTGCGGGGCAAGACGGCCTTGAAGATGGGCCACGTACCGGGCAACGCCCTCCCGACCTATCTCCCCGACCGGGCGGCTGCGGAAGAAATGAGTGCACGTCACCAGTCGCCCCCTGTACCAGAGCACGGTGGCAGGAGAGAGACCCTGCTTTCTCAGACGGAACAGGAACATGACGATGCTTTCTTCCACGCGCAGCCTCCCGGACATTAACAGGGCAAGACGGGAGATGGCTTTTCCCGCCATCACCTGAATTGCATAGCCCACCTCGCTCCACTTCGCTCAAGGGAGGGTCGTGGAGCGAGGTGGCTCACCTGGCCCTGGCGACCGAGACCTGATCAACTGGAAGGGCGCACCGAGATAGCCTGCTACTGCGCTGAGCACGCCCGCGAGGGAGGCTTCTGCTGGTGGTGCGGACAATTCTGGGCCGGCTGCGAGCAGTTTGACTTCAACCCCGATGGGCTTTGTCCCAACTGTCGGGACGAGGCAGCCTACGAGCTGGGCGAAGACGACGAGGACGAATGGGGATATTACCCGTATCCTGTCTAGAAAGACTTTTCAGGGACGAAAGGGAGGATTTATGCCAGATAAGAGGCTAACCAAAGCAGAGACGAGCTTCGAGGCCAAGTTCGGCGGCTATCTCATCGATGATGGCGTGGTGGGCATCCCTCGCACCATGCTGAGAAACTACATGCGCCTGGGCCTCAGCGCTGAGGAGTTCCTGTTCGTGACCCATTTGCTGGACTACAAATGGGATGGAAGAGCGCCGTTTCCCAAGCTGGAGAATATCGCCATGCCAGTCAGCCTTCAAACCAAGCGGAAATACGTGCGCAATTTGCGCAACCGGGGCCTGTTATTCACTTCCCGCGTTTATTGGGAAGAGGCAGACCTGGAGCGGTACGAGTGGCTGACCCAGGAAGACGTGGGCAAAATGCGTTCCCAGGCTTATCACCTCGATTGTCTGCTCCACAATTTCATGCGTCTGGACGAATGGCTAAAATCGGGCCGGAACCCTGCTGACTTCAGAATCGAAATCCCCCTCAAAACAGTGCAGGAATTTTTGAGCGGCGAATATCACGACACTCCCAAACACATTGCCCAGGCCATTGAGGAGCAAACCCAGAACGCGGCCCTGCTACAGCCAGTGCTGCTCCAGAACACTACTATATCGTTTTCTAATAGTAGAAAAGCTAATAGTAGAAAAGCTAATAGCAGGTTTTCTACTATTAGAAAACCAAAGAGGCAAGAAGAAGAATCATCTCTTGAAGAAGAATCATTGGTAGAAGAAGAACCAGAAAGAGAAGAAAAAGCGGCTGACGCCGCTTCGCCCGCTCTGCCTGCGACTGAAAATCGTGAACTCTCAAAAAATCACGAACCCTCTGACAATCACGAACCCTCAACCAAACTGCCCTCAAGCAGCCACGATCCGCCTCCTGGCGGTGAGGCCAGGCCCCGAAAGCGCAGACGCAGAGCAGACCCGCTCAGGCTCGACCTGGAGCGTGCCGCCGAGCAAAAGCAGGCCGAGATGCGGGCGCGGGGCATCGAGGCCGAAGAAGTGGCCGACCCTCTGGCCGGTTGGTCAGTCAACGGCGATGACGTGCGGGAGGTGCTCCTGGAGTTCATAGCCCTGTCCGGCCTCAGGCCGGCCACGCAGAAAAAGCGCCAGGGTTGGGAAGCGGGGGCCAGGGAGTGCCTCAACGTTTACGATGGCGACCTGGGCCGCACCCTGGCGGCCATGAGAACCTTTTTCGCAGCCCGCGCCGACGATAGCGGCGATAAGTTCAAATTCGACGTTTACAGCCCGCATTCAATCGTGAATGCGCTGGCTGTTATCAGAGACAACGGCTACAGCCGCCAGAAAGGAGCGAGAGATGTCCCAGGATCGGAATACGCCGGCCTCTTCACCGCCTGAGCTGGTCGTCGTTCAGCGCTGCCCACTCTGCCAGGACACCGGCTACCTGGGCTACAGCCATCCGCTCTACGACCGCCAGGCCCCATTCTGCACCTGCGAGATAGGCCAGCAGGCGCAGCGGCGGTACAGCGCCGTGTGGGCCGGGCGAGACAACAGGCGGCTGCAAGTGACCTTCGCCCAGGCGGGCCTCCCGGCAGAATACCAGGACTGCACTCTGGAATCCCTGGAGGCCCTGGCCGCCAAAGCCAGAGAGCAGGACGTAGACCTGCTGCGGGACAAAGAGCGGGCCGTGTCGGCGGTGAGAATGCTCCTCGCCGAGGGCCAGGTAGACCTGCGGCGGGTTTGCGAGGACGCCAACGAAGCGCGGAAGGGCGCCGGCCTCGAGCCGCTGCCCCTGCCAACGCTCTCTCCCACGGCCTGGAAGCCGAAGCCAGGGCTGTGCCTGACCGGCCCCTTCGGCACGGGCAAGACGGGCCTGACCGCTCCCCTGGTGACGAACGCCCTGCGCCAGGGCCAGGTGGCGCTCTGGATACAGTGGTGGGACTTCGTGGGTAGAGTCCAGGAAGCCTACAGCGGGCGAGGCCAGTACTCCTCGCAAGAGCTGAGAGCACAGGCGCAGCAGACCGACCTGCTGGTCGTAGACGACTTCGGAGACCCCGACCACCAGGGCGAAGCCACGCCAGACCAGCGGCGCATCGCCTACGAGATCGTCAACTACCGCCACAACCACCGCCTGCCGCTGGTGCTCACCACCAACCTGGACTTCGACCACCTGCGGACGCAGTTCGGGCAGCGCATCACCGACCGCATAGCCATGTCGTGCGTGGTGCTGAGCGTGAACGGGCTGAGCCTGCGCACCTGGAAAGGAGCCGCCGATGGCAATTGAGCGCTTACCTCCTCAGAACGTCGAAGCGGAGCAGGCGGTGCTCGGCAGCCTGCTCATCAACCAGGGAGCCGTAGCCCTGGTGGCTTCCGGCCTGCGCCCCAGCGACTTCTACCGCCAGACGCATGGCCTCATTTACCAGGCCATCCTCGACCTCCACGAGCGGCGGGAGCCAGCCGACTTCGTGACCCTCGGCGACGAGCTGGAGCGAGGCGAGCGACTGGAGCAGGTCGGGGGCCGCGCCTACCTGGCCTCTCTGCTCAACGCCGTGCCCACCGCCGTCCACGTGGAGCACTACGCCCACGTCGTGGAGCGCACGGCCAGGCTGCGCAGGCTGATCGAGGCCGCCGGCCAGATCGCAGCCCTGGCTTACCAGGAGGCGGAGGACGTGGACGAGGTCATGGACCGGGCCGAGAGCCTCATCTTCCAGGTCACGGGCCGGAGCGGCGAGCAGGGCCTCACGCCTGTCAAAACGCTCCTGGGTGAATACTTCGACCACCTCGAAGAGCTCCAGGGCCGCGGCGCAATGATGGGCCTTCCCTCTGGCTTCAGCAGCCTGGACAAGCTCACGGGCGGCTTTCAGAAGTCAGACCTCATCGTGGTGGCTGGCAGGCCGGGCATGGGCAAGTCGTCTCTGTGCTGGACTGTCGCTGGCTTCGTGGGCCAAACCAAAAACGTGGCCGTCTTCAGTCTGGAGATGTCGGGCCAGCAGGTGGTGCAGCGCCTGCTGGCCGCGGCCAGCGGCATCGACTCCCAACGGCTGCGCCTGGGCCGCATTCGGGAGGAGGAGTGGACAGCCTTCGTCCAGGCCAGCGGGCCGCTGTCCGAGACGGGCATCTTCGTGGACGACACGCCGGGCCTCTCGCCCCTGGAGATGCGCCGCAAATGTCGGCGGCTGGACGCCGAGCGGGGCCTGGACATGATCGTCGTGGACTACCTCCAACTGATGAGGGCGAACCAGCGAACGTACAACCGCGAGCAGGAAGTGTCGTTCATCGCCCGCTCGCTCAAGATGCTGGCCAGGGAGCTCGACGTGCCGCTGCTGGCTGTCTCGCAACTGTCCCGCGCCGTCGAGGGCCGCCAGGATAAGCGTCCTGTGCTGTCAGACCTGCGTGAGTCGGGAGCCATCGAGCAGGAAGCGGACGTGGTGGCATTCATCTACCGCGACCAGGTTTACAACGAGAATACAGACACTCCCAACATTGCCGACGTCATTGTGGCCAAGCATCGCCACGGCCCCACGGGAGTCGTGCCTCTGTACTTCAAGAAAGAGCTGGCGCAGTTTCGGGAAGTGACGTTCGAGGCGCAGGAGTTGGACTTTGTGGAGGAGGTGGCCGATGACCACAAAGCGTAAAATTCCACTCAGGCAGGCCCAACAACTGGCCCAGGAGCTGGCGCTGATCCACCTCCGTCCGGCCTGCGAGCGCATCGAGGTGGCAGGCAGCATCAGACGCGGTAAACCCGAAGTGAGCGATGTCGAGCTGGTGGCCATCCCTCGTTTCGGAGAGCAGCTCAATCTCTTTGGTGAGCCTGCCGAGAAGGTTGACCTCCTGCGGCCTCTGGTCGAGCGCCTGCTCCGTGAGGACGACGCTTTCGAGCGCGGTCCTCGTAACGGCGACCGCTACGTGCAGTTCTTCTACCAGGGCTGTAAGGTTGACCTGTTCATGGTGAAGCCCCCGGCGCAGTGGGGCGTGCTCTACGCCATCCGCACCGGGCCGGCCGCGTTCTCAAAGCGGCTGGTGACGCCCAAAAAACACGGCGGGCTGCTGCCTTCGCACCTCAAGGTGAAAGACGGCGCTATCTGGGACGGCGATGAGGTCATTCCCACGCCGGAGGAAAAGGACGTGTTTCGGGCGCTGGGCCTGGCCTGGATACCGCCTCACGAGAGGAGATAGGGAGGTATCAAGTTGTATGAGCTGGCTCTATTTGCCGGAGCAGGTGGCGGTCTCCTCGGAAGCCGCTGGCTGCTCGGCTGGCGAACAGTCTGCTACGTTGAAAAGAAGGCGTATGCCGTTGAGGTTCTCAAGGCCAGGATCAGGGACGGCCTGCTCGATGATGCGCCCATTTGGGACGATGCCCGAACCTTCGATGGGCGACCCTGGCGTGGAGGCGTGGATATCGTCACTGCGGGCTTCCCGTGCCAGCCCTGGAGCGCGGCCGGACGCCAGCTCAGCGAGCGCGATAACAGAAACCTGTGGCCTGACACCATTCGCATCGTTAGAGAAGTCGAGCCGCAATGGGTTCTACTGGAGAATGTCACAAGGCTGCTTCACTTCCCTTATGTCCGACGAATTTTCGGCGACCTGGCCGAGAGCGGGTATCATTGTCGGTGGGACTGCCTGCCTGCTACCATCGCGGGTGCGCCGCACAAAAGAGCCAGGCTATGGATTGTGGGTCACTCCCCAGGCAAAGGACTGGATACGCCACAAGTTTTCCCAGGAAAGTATCCTGGCTTGGAACGAGACAAACCGGGCGAGGGGCTGTGGCGTGGGGTCACTTGTCAGTCAAATGATGGATGCTTTTTCCTTGTACCCAACGATAGAGTTTGGGGAGTGGCTGATGGGATTCCCGAAGGGATGGACCGATTTGAAGCCATTGGAAATGCTCAGGTTCCAGCGGTGGTTAGAGCAGTTTGGCGGCAGCTGACGGAAAGAAAGGAACCGAGATGTCTGAAGTAAACCAGGTTATCAGAGGTTTGCACGAGATGGCTATGGCCCTCGCTGAAGAGGCCATCCTTGCCAAAGGTGGGAATACTAAGGAGGCCCATCGGCTATATCGACAGGCTTTCTTCTACGAGGCCCTGGCTGCTCACCTGGTGTCAGAGGGCGAAGAGTCAGAGCCGTTATGCCCGATTCTGTACCACAGCGCCGCGGCCCTGGCGCTGGACTGCGCTGATGCTGAAGTACTGGAGGCCATCGAGGGGTTGCATTACAAATATAGAGTCGAGCGAGTAGACGGCAAACCTGTTGGCTTCTGCTGCGTACTGGAGCCGGAGAAAGACCCTGTAGCCCGAATTGCGCTGCGGGCCTACGCCAAGGCCACATTGGACGAACAACTGCGGCAAGACCTGCTGAAAGTTCTTGAGGAACTTGAAGAAAGTAATCCCACTGGAGCCTGACATGGCCGCTTTGATCGTGAGTCTTTCGCTGAACCCCATAGATGATGCAGATATCCTCGAATGGCTGGCTAAGCAGCCCAACAAAAGCCAGGCCATCCGGGACACTATACGGAAAGCCATAGCTCAGAACGAGCCAACGATGGCGGACGTGCTGCACAAGCTCGACCAGTTGCTCGACGAGCGAGAGCCATTACAGGGAGAGGAGAGGCGGGCGTGAATGCGACTGAAGAAGTCCGGGAACTTGATGCTTTCGACCGCTGGCTGGCAGGCGAAGAGGCCGCCCTGGAAGCATGTGTGAAACGATTACCAACAGCCAGCGCGGAAGAGGTATGGCGATGCATCGAGCATCAGAGCCAGGTTGAAGATCGGTGGTACCATTTTCTGAAAGTCGTGGTATGATGGAAGTAGAGGACGGCTTCTTTTTATGAGGTGTAGGTGTAAATATATACAGTGTTTACACCAGGAGGAAATCATGCCCAAAAGGATCACTGTAAAAGTGACGGAGGAACTGCACCGCGCTGTCAGAGTCAAGGCGGCCAGGTTGGGCAAGCCAGTGTCGGTGATAGTGCGCACGCTTTTGAGAAAGTGGACCAGGGGAGAGGAAGAAGACAATGACAAAGACAAGAGCTAAAATCATAGCCATTTCCAACCACAAGGGAGGAGTGGGCAAGACTACCACTGCCATCACTTTGGGACACGGCCTGGCCTACAAGGGATATGAAGTCGTAATCGTTGACCTGGATACCCAGGGGCATGTGGCCACCTTCCTCGGCCTGGAGCGTGCGCCCGGCCTCTATCGTCTGATCGTGGCCGAGATGCATCCAGTTCAACTCATTATCCCTACGAATCGTCCTCGCCTTTGCATTCTGCCGGGGGATATCAACACCGCCAGGGCCAAGAATGTGCTGGCAGCGATGGAGTTCAAAGAAGACAGGCTACGCGAGGCTCTTGACCCCTTGCTCAACGGCAGTGGCCCTGACTTCATCATACTGGACACGCCGCCCTCGAAAGACGTACTGCACGATGCGGCGATGGCCGCCGCTGACCTGATCCTGGTGCCCTGCGCTACGACCTTCGCCTCTGTTGAGGGCCTGGCCCAACTCACCCAGACCATCGCCAGGTTTCAGGAGCGACGATACTCTGTCAGGCTGGCCGGGGTGATTCCCACTTTCTACGATGACCGGCTTTTGGAAAGCCGGGACAGTCTGGCCGACCTGAAACGGCTTTTTGGGGAATCGCTTTATCCCATAGTGCGCCGCGCCACAGTGTTGGAGCAGTGCGCCGGGGCAGGGGAGACCATTTTTGAGTATGCGCCCAGAAGTCGAGCAGCGAGTGAGTATGCCGCCGTGGTGGGGAGGTTTTTGCAAGATGCGGCGTAAAAGACGGCAGATAGATGAGGTGACGTCCACTGAGCAGGTAGATGCTCTTGAACGGGCCGCGCCCAAGAAGCGGAAGCGTGACTGGGATAAGGCAAAGGCCCCGGACAAAGCCACCTACATTATTGGCCGGGAATTGAAAGAGAGTATCAAAGCTGTTGCTGAGGAGCACGACAGGCCCGCCTATTACGTCGCCCGGCGGTTTCTGGAGTACGCCCTGAGCGCCTACCGGCGGGGAGAGCTAACGTGGAGGGAAATCACGGTCAAGGACTTTGAACTGGAAGCGCGGGACGATGAGTGTTTTTAGTCTCGCCGCCAGCGACACCGCAGAGGCATAGAAGAGGCATGGAAGAGACAGGAAGAGGCATAGAAGAGGTGTCGCCAGCGACCTGTCAGCGACACACTTCACCAAATCGCCTCTAAGCCGCCCTTCAGAACTGGCGTGGGATTTTGTATCTGCGGCCCAAACCGCCGCTCCGGGGCGATTCTGGAGGGCTTCGTGAAAATTGGAACGAAAGGAGCAAAGCGTAAGGTGATAGCAATATGCGAAATGTGCCACCAGGATATCCCCCTCGGCCAGGAGCGGGAAGTGAAAGTCAAGCCAGAGGGCTATGCTGTTTTGTGCCCCGGCTGCGACGCGAAGCAGCAATTATGGTTCTTCCTGGTTGAGGGTACCCCACCCGGCAACCTCCGTTACGACGACTGGTGTCCTTTGTCAGAGGAACAGGCTCAGATTCTAATGCGGGCACTGGAGACAATGGGCTGGCGGCGCGGAGGTATCAGGAGAAGCACGGCCACGCTCCCAACACCTGTTTCATCAACGCTGCCCAGAACGCCGAGACCCTGGGCGCAGAGGGCCTGCGGGTCAACGGCGTGGTGGTGAAGGGACTGCGCAGCATCATGCCCCACTACTTCTGGCTGGGCGTGGAGGAGGAACAGAAGGACCCGGCGTGGGTCGCCTGACCCTTGCCGGGCGGTTGGTAAACGACGAAAGAACCCAGAAACGGACGCCCCTCGCTACTCGTCAGCGAAGGGCTTCCTGACCCGACACCGGGGCTGAGCCGGTGACAGGCTACAGACATTGTAGCACAAACGGCTCTCACCGACAAGCGGGGAGAGTTGTTTGTTTTGCGAGGGGGGAACACCAGGAGGCATTTATGAGCCTACACCAAGAGAGGCAAAGGCTGACCAACACGTGGGCAGGCTCTATCTGGAAAGCGGCTCACGGCGGCGCTTTCTCAGGCGGCGAGCCGCTGCCCATCCAGGAAATACAGTGCGTATGCGGCCCGCGTGCGGGCGCCATCGAGGTGCTGGCCGGCTTCCACGTCCAGAAGCTATACCGCAGCCTATCGGCTGCAAACGCTGCTCTGGCCCGCCAGTTCGTGCCCTGGGACTTCGTGGGCGACGTGGCGGTGTTCATGGCTGGCCGCTACCTCCGGGTGGAGGCCGGCTGGCCCGACGACCTGGCCGAGACCATGATCAGGCTGACAGACCTGGGCCAGAGACCGAAGAACGGCGGACGCTGGCTCACGGGCAAGAACGAGCTGGGGGCCACGGTCACGATGGGTTTCTCTGACCGCACTCCTCATTTCCTCCTGGCCGGCACCACGGGATCGGGGAAGAGCGTGGCCACCCGGTCGGCGGTGCTCCAACTGGCCCGCGACCCTGAGAATCAGCTCGTCCTGGTCGATGGGAAGTTCGGAGAGGGCCTGGGCAAGCTGGCCCGCCTGAAGGGGGTGGTCGGCCCGGTGGCGGTGGACGCGCCCACGGTCAGGAGCGCCCTGTCGTGGGCGGTGCAGGCCATGCGCAGGCGGTACGCCGGCGGCCACGAGGGACGGGTCATCGTGGTGATAGACGAAATCCAGGAGATTTCGAGGGACGAAGCCTGCCAGGAAATGGTCAGGCGGCTGGTGGCCCAGGGGCGGGCCGCCGGGGTGCACGTCCTGGCCGCCACTCAGCACCCGGTCATCGACTCGTTTGGCGGGGACTCGACCGTCAAGCGCAACCTGGTAGGGCGCATTGCCCTGAAGACGATGGATGCCAAGAGCAGCGAGGTGGCAGTGGGGGCCGCTCTGCCCAGGGCAGACCACCTGCTGGGCAGCGGAGACTCCTACTGCATCGCCCCGCAAGCCTGCCATCGGGTGCAGTTGGCTTACGTGGACGAGCGAGACCTGGAGGGTGCGCTCCAGGGCGAGTATCTGGTCGAGGAGTGGGACGACTTCGCCGCCGAAGACCTGGGCCAGAACCTGCCAGAAGGCTACGACAACTTTCTTCCTGGGGAAATCGCCATCAGTATTCTGGCCGGGCAGCAGAGGATCGGGCGGCCTACGCTGTGCAAAACTCTTGAGCACTTTGGCTACAGCCGGCCAGGAGCAGAGCGGGGAATGAGGCTGTTGGCCCTGGGGCAGGCTATTTCCCACTGGCTGAACGCTCACGGCTTCGCTGTCTGTCTGTCTGGTAAGGCTACATACACCCCCAAAACCGTCCAGACAGGCTAAAAAGTGGGTGTGTGTGGGGCGAGCAGACAGACAGACAGCCCCGATAGGAGAGGAGACGATGAGGAAACGCAGGAAAAAGGTGGAACTTGCCACGATGGTGGTCGGTCTCGTTGGGAGCGGGCTGCTCGTGCTCGGTCTGCTTTACGGCCTGTACGGTCTGTTTTTCCAGACCTTGAACCGCCTGACCCTGGCCTGGTGGGGCATGATCGCGGTGCTCCTGATCCCCCTGGCCGGGGCTATCGGTTTTGCTTTGGGGAATTACAAGGCTACCTCGTTTTTGGCCGGGCTCGAAAAAGGCACAGATACCGTGATAGACAAAGCCGATAAGGTAGGTGCGGTCAAGGTGGCCCAGGTAGCACGGGTTCGAGGGCAAACCACTGCCCAGGTTGACTACAACCAATTCTTGCCGGAGCCAAAGGTGGTACACCGCCAGCTTGAGGACAGCGGCGAGATGATTGACTTGTAAGGAGAGACCATGACCAACATTCATACTATCACCACCACTGCGTCCATTGAGGACTTGCTGTACTCTCACTGCGCTTCTTTGGCGCGGTGGAAAGCGGCTGTAGAGGCCAGGGAGCATCCCTGTCGAGACCTTCTGGACGCGTGCATTGTCGTGGACAGGGACGATGTTCTCGCCACGAAAGCAGCCCTGGAAAAGCTGCTGGCAGAGGGGGAATGGGAAAAGTGGGACGATGATGAACTCCTAATCGGAGGTGTCGTCAGCGTGTTCAAAGAGTACCTGGCGGGGAGGCGGTGAGGCAGTGAGATGGGACTCGACATTTACTGTCGTACAGATATAGCCAACGCCCTGCTGGCCGCCGAGCAGGCCAGCAGCGCCACCGCGGCCGTCATGTTGGACGCGGTGGACGACCCGGCCAGGCTGCAAGCCTACCGCATGGGCTACCGTGCTGCCCTGGTGGCAGTGGCCCTGGCCTTTGGGCTACGCGCCAAAAATGACCAGAAGACTTACGAAGAATTCAATTGTCAGTTCGGCGGTCGCCTTATCATAAATGAGGAATAAACATGCAAGCAAAGCAATTGCACGAAATTCATCACAGGCTTGCCGATAGCGAACCGCCGAGCGTCTCAAAGGAGAAGAATGTCAAGAAAGAGAAGGTGGGCGTTGATCTATATTCGCCCTTAGAGGCTCTTAAAAAGCGCGTCCCACGCGCTTAACACATTCTTACGGGAATACTGCTGCATAGCGCGGCGTGCTTTTTGCCCCAACGCTTCTCTCTCCTCTGCTGACATCAAATAGATGTCCATGAGCCTGATGGTCAG
This sequence comes from Anaerolineae bacterium, assembly GCA_034417895.1. Classification (GTDB taxonomy): domain Bacteria; phylum Chloroflexota; class Anaerolineae; order CAZYHC01; family CAZYHC01; genus DAOULT01. Next base: position 16,670 of record DAOULT010000119.1, read on the forward strand.
CGCCTCAGCCTTAACGTAAGCCCTGGGTAGATTGCAACAAGCGCAGGGGCGCCAATGGTGGGCAGGTACTAGCTTGCCATGCCCCTTAACTAACTCTGCACACCCGCTATAATCAGTAACCACGTTCGGAATTCCGCAGCACATTGATTCAGCAGTGGTGAGACTGAATGCTTCCCCCTGAGAAGGCAGGATGTTCACATTCATCACATTGTAAAAGTGCCGCAGATCGGGCAATAACTCAGAATTCCAGGCAATAGTCTTAACCCCACACATCTTAATCCATTCACGCTCAGGATCGCCCATGTTTCCCTTAAGCAACATTTTGACATCAGGGTGCTGTTGACTTAGAAGCCCCACTGCTTTTACGGCAACGTGAAAACCCTTCATAAGCAGATTGCTTCCAATAAAGCCTACTACAAAGTCATCCTCGGTGGTTGCTACCCATCCCCTCATCTTCTGCCGTTCTGCTGGAGACATCGGTGTAAAGAATTGTGTGTCGACACCGTGCGGAATATAGGCTGAATCAGGTAATTCCTGATGGGCAAAACGGCTGATAGTCACCACCTGGCCGATGCTCCCCCACAAAGAGCGGTCACGCGGGGCAATAGGATGACCGTCAATCACTGCGATAACTATTATCCGGGACAGAATCGGCGCAAGAGCCTGGCGGAACTCCTGGAGTATCCAGGTTTCAGTCAGAACTACAATCTTATCATTGGCACCGAGGCATAGAATATCTACAAAGTTCGCTAAGTCGGCCAGATTGCCAGGCAATACCAAGGCGCCAAGCACTCGGCTAATCTGGGGCTGGCCTTGCCTTGCGGGGGTAATGCACGTTACGTCATAGCCACTCCTAACCCAATGCTCAACCAGAAATCCGCCTTGGTTGCCGAAGCCTGTTGGTGCCCCTGGAACGTCTTCTGAGTAATACAGAACTTTCACAACGATCTCCCTTCAGGTCACCGCGATAGCCTGCACATCTAATTGCAGTTTCGTGATTGTCTCAATGCGTCCCTGACCAGAAGCACAGGAGACTACGACGCTATGCTCAGCCCGCAGGCCCAGGGCAGAATTTACAATATAAGTCGTGATGTCCAACTCCTCGTTGATTGCCCCGCCGCCAACCCCCCATGGCCCCCCCAGGGCCGCCGTCCGATCCGTGCCATCGATGGTTATACTCACCGTGTCTGGGCGAACGCTATCCTCATGAATTCCATAGGTCAGATCATGTGAATGAGTCAGGGATGCTCCATCAATCGTATGACTGTGGGGAATGCTATGGCTGTGGGCCATTGTATGACTATGGGCAATCGAATGGCTATGGGCCATGCTGTGACTGTGGGCCATGCTGTGGCTATGAGCCATGCTGTGGCTGTGGGCCATGCTGTGGCTGTGGGCCATGCTGTGGCTGTGAGCCATGCTGTGGCTGTGCTCAAAGCTATGGCTGTGGGGGATGCTGTGACTGTGATTATTGCGGGTGTAAATATTTGTTTCCAAATATCCTTCTACGCCATCAGCGTGGAGGGTATGATTGGAAATTTTTACGGTCGTGCCGGTTGCTGAATTTGCGACCTTGATCGTATGGGTATGAATGAAATACCCCTCCGGATCGGTCGTGGTTTCCGTGCTCGGCCCGGTCGTGGTGGTGATGCTGGCCCCGGTTGTGGTGGTGATACTAGGCCCTGACGTGGTGGTGATACTAGGCCCTGACGTAGTAGCCAGACTCGGCCCGGTCGTGGTGGTGATGCTGGCCCCGGTAGTGGTTTCCATGCTAGCCCCGGTCGTA
>DAOULT010000120.1:0-60330 GCA_034417895.1 Anaerolineae bacterium
TTGTTGCCCCACCGTAACTTGGGGACCAGTAATTTACGAATACGGCCATATAGGGTATCCAAGATGCGCTTGGAGTAGCCTGACCGCCGCGGTTTGGGGCCAGCCCATTGGTCTAACTCGGCTTGAAGTTCTTCAATCAAGGCTTCTTCCAAGATCGCTTTGACCGTGACAATAACTTGTTCGCGGATACGTTGCTCTAATTCTTCATTGAGTTCGGCCTGAAAACTGGCTTTTTTAATCCGTAATATTTGCTCTTCACGCGTGGCAATAGTCATTGGGAGACACCTCCAAGCTTTGGTAGTCTCCCCCTTATACTATCAATACACCTTATTGGCAAGGTGGCGAAAAATTCGAGACACTAACGAAATTGTCGAAGAGACAACAAAGAGCCAAAAGCCCCAAAAAGGATATTGGCGTCTTCTGGTCATAGTGCTGGTGGTCTTTCTCTCACTGGCAATTATCCTTTTGCGCGGCAGGCTCGTTCAGTTCAGGGCTTACGGTTACACGGGTGTTTTGCTGGTCAGCCTGCTGGGTAATGCCACTATTATCCTGCCTGCTCCCAGCCTGGCTATTATCTTCGCTATGGGGGGCGTTCTCAATCCTCTCCTGGTTGGACTGGTGGCGGGCATAGGCGAGGCTCTGGGCGAACTGACGGGCTATCTGGCCGGTTACGGAGGAGGAGTCGTCGTCGAGGAACAAGCTCTGTACGCCCGGCTGGAGGGCGGGATGAGACGTTACGGTCTGATCATCATCGTCGTGCTCTCGGCCATTCCTAATCCCTTCTTCGATCTGGCCGGCATCGCGGCTGGGGCCTTGCGTTTCCCCTTGTGGCAATTTCTGATAGCCTGCTGGCTGGGCAAGACCATCAAGACCACGCTGATCGCGCAGGCCGGGGCCCACTCCATTCCTTTTATTGAGCATTTTTTTGCTATGGCTGCTTACAGCGGTTACGTTTAAATCGCAGGGGGTCTGTCCCAAGTTTTAGGGGATAAGGTGCCTGGCACTTTTGGAAGTTGCTATGAAAAACGATCAACAGCGAACAGTAGAATTTAACGAACTGATCCGTTTTTCACACGCCCGGATGAAACCTACAGACGCAATAAGCAACGACAGCCTTGAGGGGAAATACTTTATCGCCATTGTCTGGCGGGTCTGAGCTTGCCATTTTGCACCAGATGTAGTACCCTGAGGGTGGAATAGATATTCTATTGGGGAGCAGAATATCTGTTCTATTGATAGCACTGCCAGTGTTCGTTCAATTCTACCGTTCGTTGTTGATCTTTTCAGTTTCATAATAGTGCCAGGCACCCTCGCAGGGTGAAGCAACCAAGCAAAGTAGGTTTGTGAGCCGCTGAAATTGTTTGACAGAGAGCTGAAAAACGCGTATAATCTTTAACAGGGAGTGGGCCGTAGTTTCTGTTTTTGCTGCCGTTTCTGCCTTTCGTTGAAATACAACGCTCCCTTGTCGAGCACTTGCGGATTAAAAAATTGGTTCGCCTGGTTTATGTTATGTAAGGAGGAAGACCATGTCAGTATCGGAACGTTTGAGCGAGAGACAGATGGCTACCTATACCACCCCTGAGCTGCACGAGATGCGCAGCGGGGTTATGGGTGAGCTGATTGAGCATTATCGCAACCGGCTTCTGAGAGAAGCTAACCTGGAACGGTTGACCACTTTGCCTCCCCACATCCTGCGGGCCAAGATCGAGAGCCTGATCGGGGCCATGATCCGCGAAGAGGGACGGGTCATCTCCTACGCCGACCGCGCCCGCTTGATCACTTTTATCACCAACGAGACAGCCGGTTATGGCCCCTTAGAAATCCTGTTGCGCGACCCCACCATCACCGAGATCATGGTCAACAGGCCGGACGAGATCTACATCGAGCGGGGCGGGTTGTTGCAACGCAGGACCGACATCAGCTTTGTGGATGAGGATCACGTCCGGCACATCATCGACCGTATTGTGTCTCCCATCGGGCGGCGCATTGACGAAAGCTCACCTTACGTCGATGCCCGCTTGCCCGATGGCAGCCGCGTCAACGCCATCATCCCCCCCCTGGCCCTGAACGGGCCGACCCTCACCATCCGTCGTTTCCGTGAGGACCCCTATACTCTGGAGGACCTCATTAAATTTGGCACCCTGACGGAGGATATGGCCCTGTTCCTGCAATCTTGCGTGGTAGCCAAACTCAACCTGCTGATCTCCGGCGGCACCGGGTCGGGCAAGACCACCACCCTCAACGTGCTGGGGTCCTTCATTCCCCCTGGAGAACGAGTGGTTACCATCGAGGATGCGGCTGAGCTTCAGTTCTACAAAACTCACCCCCACGTGTTGCGTCAGGAAGCCCGCCCTCCTAACGTGGAAGGCGAGGGCGAGGTCACCATCCGCCAACTGGTGCGCAACGCTCTGCGCATGAGGCCGGATCGCATCGTGGTCGGAGAGGTGCGGGGGGGCGAAACTCTGGACATGCTCCAGGCCATGAACACCGGCCACGATGGCTCCCTGACCACCGTGCACTCCAACTCCCCCCACGAAGCTTTCTCCCGCCTGGAAACGATGGTCATGTGGGCCGGGACGGAACTGCCTTCGCACGCCATCCGCGATCAAATCGTGGGGGCCTTAAACATCGTCGTCCAGCAGGATCGTCTGCCCGACGGCAGCCGCAAGCTCACCCACGTGGCCGAGATTCGAGGGGTGAAAAAGGGCGAGATCGTGTGCCACGATATCTTCTCCTACGAGCAGGTCGGCATCGACGAGGCCACGAGAAAAGTATTTGGCAGCTTTGCCCCCACAGGCATCAGACCCAGGTGTCTGCCCCGTCTCAAGGCCGAAGGGGTCGAGGTGCCGCCCGACATATTCATCCCCGCCCACAAGATCGTGGAGGATCTGCGGCGCGACCCAGAGATCACCGAGATCATGATCAACGGCCCCGAAAAGGTTTACGTGGAAAGGGCAGGCAAAATCGAGGAGCGGGACGACATCCGTTTCCGCGACGAGTATCACCTGATCAGCTACATCAACACCATCGTGGTGCCCCTGGGACGGCGCATCGACGAGGACACGCCCATGGTCGATGCCCGTCTGCCCGATGGCAGCCGCGTCAACGCCGCCATTCCGCCCGTTTCGGTGGACAGCCCGGTGTTGACCATTCGCCTTTTCCGCCGCGCCCCTTTCACCGTCGAGGACCTGTTGGGCTTCGGCTCTTTCGACGAGGACATGATCAAATTCCTGGATGGTTGCGTCAAGGCCAGGCTGAACATCCTGATCTCCGGCGGCACCGGGTCGGGCAAAACTACCACCCTGAACGTGTTTTCGGGCTTCATCCCCACGGACGAGCGCATCGTGACCGTCGAGGACGTGGCCGAGCTGCGGCTCCGTCAGCCCCACGTGGTGCGCATGGAAGCCCGACCACCTGACGAGGACGGCGAGGGCGAGGTCACCATCCGCGACCTGGTGCGCAACGCTCTGCGCCAGCGCCCGGACCGCATCGTGGTGGGCGAGACGCGTGGCGGCGAGGCCCTGGACATGCTCCAGGCCATGAACACCGGCCACGACGGGTCGCTGACCACCATCCACGCCAACTCGCCCCGTGACGCTCTTTCCCGACTGGAGACGCTGGTGATGTGGGCTGGCACAGAACTGCCCTCCAGCGCCATCCGCGACCAGATAGTGGGCGCCATGGACATTATCGTGCAGCAGGACCGCCTGGCCGACGGCAGCCGTAAGATCACCCGCATCTCCGAGGTGCAGGGAGTGAAAAAGGGCGAGATCGTGGTCAGAGACATTTTCCTCTTCGACCAGATCGGCGTCGATCAGAATACAGGCAAAGTGTTAGGCGGGTTCAGACCGACCGGCCTCCGTCCCCAGGCCCTGGCCCGGCTGGCGGCGGCGGGCGTCGAGTTGGAGGAAAGCATGTTCGTGCCTGCCCACAAGCTGGTGGAAGACCTGCGCGCCGACGAAGAAGTGACCGAGATCATGATCAATGGCCCCGATAAGGTCTACATCGAGCGGAAAGGCAAAATCATTGAGCGGGACGATATCCGTTTCCGCGACGAGTATCACCTGCGCAGCTACATCAACACCATCGTCACTCCCCTGGGGCGACGCATCGACGAGGACACGCCCCTGGTCGATGCCCGTCTGCCCGATGGCAGCCGGGTCAACGCCGCCATTCCGCCCATCGCCGTGGACGATCCCACCCTGACCATTCGCCTCTTCCGGCCAGTGCCCTTCACCGTCGAGGAGCTTGTAGGCTTCGGCTCCTTTACTGGGGAGATGGTCACTTTCCTGGAGGGCTGCGTCAAGGCTAAGCTTAACCTGCTGATCTCCGGCGGCACCGGGTCGGGCAAGACCACCACCCTGAACGTGCTTTCCAGCTTCATCCCCCAGAACGAGCGCATCGTGACCATCGAGGACGTGGCGGAATTGCGTCTCCGTCAGCCCCACGTGGTGCGCCTGGAAGCCCGACCGCCCAACGAAGACGGCGAAGGCCAGGTCGTCATTCGCGACCTGGTGCGCAACGCCCTGCGCATGAGGCCCGACCGCATCGTGGTCGGCGAGGTGCGTGGCGGCGAAGCCCTGGACATGCTCCAGGCCATGAACACCGGCCACGAAGGGTCCCTGACCACCGTTCACGCCAACTCGGCTTACGACGCCTTCTCCCGCCTGGAGACGATGGTGATGTGGGCCGGGGTAGAGTTGCCTTCCGAGGTCATCCGCGATCAGATGGTGGGCGCTCTGGATATCGTCATCCAGCAGAGCCGCCTGGTCGATGGCAGCCGCAAGATACTGGCTATCTCCGAGATTCAGGGGATAGAGAACGGCCACATCCACCTGGAAGACATTTTCGTCTTCGACCAGGAAGGGATTGACCAGGATGGCAAGGTGATAGGCCAGTTCAAAGCCACCGGGCGCGTACCCAAGTGCCTGGAACAGTTGAAGAATTTCGGCGTCATCCTGCCGCTCACGATGTTTAAGGCCGCCAGAGCGAGGGCAAAGTGATGAATTTAGATTGGCGACAATATATTCACTCTGACCCTGAAATCCTGCTAGGCAAGCCGGTGGTCAAGGGCACCCGGCTATCGGTGGAGTTCATTCTGGGCCTTTTCGCCGCCGGCTGGACGGAGGAGCAGGTCCTTGAAAACTATCCGACACTTGCTCCCGAAAGCCTGCGGGCCGTCTTCGCCTTTGCTACCGAGTGTATGCGGGAAGAAGCCTTATACACGTTTTGAGCCGAGGCTGGCTGATGCAATTCCTGGCTAACGAGAACTTCCCGCTAAAGAGCGTCTATGATTTGCGCATAGCTGGTCACAATGTAGCGAGCGTGTTAGAGGATACCCCTGGCACCAAAGATCGAGAGGTTTTGGCAAGGGCAACTGCTGAGGAACGTACCGTTCTAACCTTTGACCGTGACTACGGCGAGTTGATCTACAAGCTCAGACTGCCTGCTCCGGCTGGCGTGATCTACTTTCGTTTCGATCCGATAGCTCCACAAGAGCCAGCCGAACGGCTGCTCGAATTGCTGAAGACGAGCCGATTTTCACTGGTGGGCATGTTCACTGTGCTTGAAAGAGGCAGAGCGCGTCAGCGAACTCTTGAATGAACAGGATTTAGGCTGAGATGAGTCGATATGGGTTGATCATTTACTGGAGCGACGAAGACGAGGCATTCATCGCCGAGGTTCCGGAGCTGGCCGGCTGCATAGCAGATGGAGAGACGTATCAGGAAGCTCTTGCCAATGCAGAAGTGGTGATTCAAGAATGGATCGAGACCGCTAAAGAGTTAGGGCGTCCGATTCCCGAGCCAAAAGGACGTTTGGTGTTTGCATAGCACGTTTGTGTCCTTCGTGCTCTTCGTGGTTTGGAAAGGTGGGGGGTAGATACGATGAGAAAATGGCTGCAATGGCTGGTGATAGGGCTGGTGGCGCTGACCGTCCTGGCCTGCGACCTGGAAGAACCTACGCCCACCAAACGCGCGATCCGGCCCACGGCCACCAGGCGCGGACAGCGCACCCCGACCCCCAAACCGACCAGAGCCACCCCCAGGCCGACCGCCACCCCCTATCCCGCCCCTGACCCCTCGGCCATCGACAGCGACGGCGACCTTTTCCCCGACGAGGTGGAAGAAGCTATGGGCGACAATCCGGCCCGCAACGAGTGCCTGGAGAAAGTGGGCTGTGGGGCTAATACCGCCATGCGGGGCGGGATCATGAACATTCTGTTCATCCTCGACGCCTCCGCCGCTATGGGAAACGAGATTCAGGAGAAACCCAGGATCGCCTGGGTCAGAAAGGGGCTGGAAGATTATCTTCAGGCTGTGCCTTCGGCCTTCAACATGGGCCTGATGGTCTACGGGCATCGGGGCGATAGCCAGGAGAGCGGCCGGGAAGCGTCCTGCGCCGGGATCGACGTCTTCTACCCCATCGGCCCCATCGATCGGGCCACTCTGGAATCCAAGATACACTCTTTCTCCCCCCAGGGTTGGGCGCCGCTGGCTGAAGCTCTGGAGCTGGCTAAAAAGACCTTCACCGGCCGCGAAGGACAGACCAACCGCATCGTGCTGGTGACGGTGGGCGGCGATACCTGTGGAGGGGACCCCTGCCGCGTGGCCCAGGAGTTGAAACAGAGCGGCATAGCCGTCTTCGTCGATGTCCTGGCCTTCGGGGTAGACGAGGGGGCGCGCAGTCAGTTGCAATGCCTGACCAACGCCACCGGCGGAGCCTACTACCAGGTTCAGACCACCGAAGAACTGGCCGCCGCCTGGGAGACGTTGATAGAGCGGGAAAAACAGTGGTTTCGCCAGGCCAGTTGTGTATCCCATGATAAGGACGCTTTCAACCTGTGCCAGTCGGAGCGTTCTCTGGAGTTCAACCAGTGGGCCAATTCCTCGGGTTGGGTGAGGACGCACATCGAGCAGGTGGTGGGGATCAGCGATAAGATAACCAACGAAAATCTGACCCTATCCGTGCCCCAGATGCCTACCCCTACGCCATAGTGAGGTAAATGAGATTATGAAAGTTAAGAAGCTCGTCCGTTCGGCGGCAATGTTATCCATCCTGGCCCTTTTCCTTGTGCCCCTCCTTCTCCCCCTCAAGACGGCGGCCCAAATCCGCTATGATAACATCGACGTTATTCTGGTGGTTGATAACTCGGCCAGCATGGAGGACAACGATCCTGGGAACATCCGTCTTTCGGCGGCCAGGCTGTTTGTCGATCTGTGCGACGAGGGCGACCAGGTGGCGGTGGTGTCCATGGGGGCGGAGGAAAAAACGGGAGTGGTCATGGAACTGACGGAGACCAGCAAATGGCTGGATTACTCGGCCATCGGGCGCAAGGCCCTGAAGGAACAAATGGATGATTTAACCGACACTCCCCGCGGGGGCACCTTCATGGGCACCGCCCTGCGCCACGCCTACGAGATTCTGGATAACACCCCTCCCGGCCGGCGGCAATTCATCGTCCTGCTGACTGATGGGGTGCCCGAGGTCGAAAATCCAGAGGTGCTGGCCAGCGCTCTGAACGACTTCGAGCGCAAGCGTTTCTGGAAAATCTTTCCCATTGCCCTGGGCGAAGGAGCCGACTTCGAGTATCTGAAGCGTGAGGTGGCCGGTCGAACCGGCGGGCGGGCCTACAAAGCCACCACTGCCCCGGAGCTAATCCGCATCTACACTGAGATCTTCGCTCTTCTGCGCTATAACCGCTACGTGAACTGGGTCACCGTCCAGCCCAACGCCCTGCAAACGCTGGGCACCATCAACAGGGAGGAGCGCATCACCAATCTGGCCCTGGTCATTCCCAAAGAGGGGGATGATCCTTTCATCGACGTCGTTATCTCCCCCAACCAGACTAACATCGTCGATCCGGCTGTCTCCGGCTCGGTGTATCATGCCGATGACAAAGATTTTACACCGAACCCTCGTTACGAATGCTTCGTCATGGAGAAAGAGCAGGTCTTGCTGGACGGGGAGTGGCGGATCCGGCTGAATAGCAATCATCCTATCGAGGTGGCGGTGCTGGTGCGTTCCGATTACGGCATCCAGCTTCTTTCTCCTCCGCCCCAGGCGTCCTGGGATGAGCTGTCGAGCCGCTACGCGCCACAAGGTACGCCACTGTACATCCACACCGCCGTCCGCAACGCCGAAGTCCCTTACGAAGAGAGAGGGGATGACTTTTACAACCTGGCCAGTCCCCAGGGCCGGCCAGAACCCCTGCTGAGGCCGGTGACCAACATGGAAGCCCCGGCCTGGGACCCAATCACCCTGCGCGACGACGGAGCACAGGAGGATGTGCTGAGGGACGATGGCCTGTACGCCGGCCTGTACCGCGTGCCCGAAGGGCCGGGAGAGTACGTCATACAGGTCGAGGTCCCTTCCAGCAAGCTGGATCCGGTCCGCCTGGTCAAGCGGCGGGTAATAGAGGTCAGGCCCCTGCCCACCATCCGCCTGGAACTCCCCCCGCCCCAGGTGAGCCAGCAAAACGCTCCTATTCCCATCAAGGTTTTATTCCAGCCGCCGGAAGGGCAGTTTATCCCCGTCAATAGCGCCGACGTTACGGTCGCGGTCAAAGACCCTCGCACCCAGGCCACCGTCCTGACCGCCGAGCCGGAGGCCGACCACTACGCCACCACCTTCGTGCCCATGATGGCCGGAGTGCACCAGATGGTGGCCCTGGCTACCATCCGCGTCACCCAGGAAGAGGGAGAGATCGTTTACGACACCGTGGCCTTAGGCTCCTACGAGGTGGTATTTCCGGGTCGTAACCTGGTCATTACCTCTCAGGCGACGGACCTGGGACAGAGAGATCGCTTTGAAAATGCGACGGTGACGGTCGATATCGCTTCCGATTCGCCGGATACAGAAAAGCTGAACGTCCAGGTAGAAGGTTTACCCGGCGGGACGGTCTCTCCGACGAGCATCGACGTGCCTCCCAAACAGACCACCACTTTCGATTTTCTGGTAGGGTCCACCAGTCTGGTAGAGGTCGGTACGGGACAGTTCCAGTTAGTCTTCACCTCGCCGGAAGGGAAAGCGACCGTTCAAAATGGAGTGGTCACCTATAGCTACTCCATCGCCCAGATTATAGAGGTGTGGGCCGATGAGACCGATAAGACGCTGGAGGTGGACAGCACAAAAGGGATGCCCGCCACGGTCAGGGTGTGGTCTGAAGCGACTGGGGATCAAACCCTGGAGGCCAGCGTGGAGGGCCTGGAGGGGGCGACCGTTATGCCCAAAACCGTCACCGTGCCGCCCCGCGAAGAGAGCGCCTTCACTTTCAGCGTCAGCGCTGGCCCAGACGCGCCCGACGAAGGCCAGTTCACCCTGGTTCTCACCGCGCCGGGTGGGGCGGTGGAGGTGATCGACGGCCAGGTGACTTACACCTACAGCGTCACGTTCCCGGTGGGCCCCATCATCTGCCTGTGCGCGGTCGTGCTCGTGATCGTGGGCGGGGCCGGTTTCTTCGTGTGGCGACGGAGCAAGAGTAGAAGAAGGAGGTAAGCTATATGGCAGGCTCGGCCTTTTTTGCAGGTACGGCTGTGTTTGTGCTGTGTTGGGCCGCTTATTACTGGTATCTGTACTCCCAACAGCGGCGACGCCTGGACGTGCGGGTGACGGAACTGGGGGCCGACGTGGAGACCCGCATCTTTCGGCGCAAGAGCGCTCTCCTCCAGTTGGGGGATCTGATCGACCGCACCCGCTGGGCCAGGGAGCGGATGCAACCACGTCTGGAGGCGGCCGATCTGAGGATCACTCCTTCTGAATACCTGGCGGCGGTCATCTTCCTGGGAGTGGGCACCTATCTGGCCGCCCAGCTTGCTTTCCAGACGACGTGGGAGGTCAACCTGGTGGCTGCTCTGGCGGCGGTCATTTTCATCCCCAGGTCGTACCTGAATTCCCGGCGCGATCATTACCTCCTGACTTTCGACAGCCAGATGCCAGAAGTGGCCGTCCTGATGGGCAACTCGCTGCGGGCTGGCCTCTCTGTCCCGCAGTCCTTCGAGGTGGTGGCCGAAAAAATGGAGCATCCGGCCGGCACCGAATTCGCCCGCCTCAGCCGTGAAGTCAGGTTGGGGGTCAAGGTCGAGGAGGCCATGTATCGTATGTTGGATAAGCTGCCTAGCGACGAATTACACCTGATGTTTACCACCATCATGATCCAGCGACAGGCCGGAGGCAACCTGGCTCACGCCCTGACCGTCATGTCCGAAGCCATGAGCGCCCGCTTCAAGCTCAAAGACGAGGTGCGAACTATGACCGCCGAAGCGCGGTTCACCGGCTGGATCCTGGTTTTCCTGCCGGTGGCTACCCTGGTACTGGTCAACCGCATGATGCCCGGCTCGGTGGCGCGCTTCATAGCCAATCCTTTTGGGTGGGTGATAGTTACTCTTTTCATCGGCATCATGGTGCTGGCTTTTGTGTTGATCAGAGCAGCATCGAACATCCGAGTCTAGAACAAGGAGGATAAGATGAGCGCCCTGGTAGGCATATTACTTTTCGTTTCGGTTATACTTTTTTACGAAGGCATCCGTCTGTACCGTATGCCCTCGCCCGTCAAGGAAAAATTGGCCGAGTATTCTATGGTCGATGCCGAGAAGCTGGCTCAGCGACAGACCTACTTCCAGAAACGGATCCGGCCCCTGGCCCGCTGGCTTGCGCCTCGGTTTGGCTTCATCCGCCCCCTGATCTTCCGGGGCGACGTGGCTCGCCAGCTTGACTATGCCGGTCATCCCCAGGGTCTAACCGAGGACGAGGTGTTTGGGCTGCAAATCATTTGTGGGTTTGCCCTGTTCATCCTGTTCTGCCCGGTCTTTGCCCCGCGCGGCAATTTTGGGATCGCCATGCTGATCGCCGCTTTTGTGGGGGGGCTTTTTTTCCCCCTTATGTGGCTGAATTCGCGGGCCAAGGAGCGTCAAAGAGAGATTGCCCTGGCGGTGCCCGATCTGCTGGACATGATGACCATCTGCATACAGGCCGGACTGGGGTTCGATCAGGCTCTCTATCACATTATGGAACGCATGGAAGGCCCTCTGGCTGAAGAGATACAAACTTTCCTGAATGAGTTGAACATGGGGGTGCCCCGAGGGGAGTGTTTCCGCCGCTTACGGAATCGCAACAGCGCCATAGAGCTGCACGTGGTGGTGGACGCTCTGGTCCAGGCTCAGGAGCTTGGGGTGCCAATCGCCAAGACCCTGGAAGAGCAGGCCCAGGACATGCGTGTTCGCCGCATTCAGCGAGCCAGAGAAGAAGGGGCCAAAGCTTCGCCCAAAATCTCGCTGATTACCACTATCCTGGTAGCTCCAGCAGCCATGTGTCTCTTTCTGTCCGTTTTGGTGTATAATATCGCCCCCCAGGTAGCCAGTGTGATACAGTTTGGTGGACGATAAAATTTGCAGTTTGTTTACATTTAACCTATTGACAGCGCCCTTTTTGTATGTTACACTGGTGGTAGAACAGACAGGTGCCCCGACGCGACGAGGACATCACTCTCCGAAAAAACGGAGGTCTGTTACTATCACCAAACGGGACCTCTCCAGAGAGGTCACCATAACCTGAAAGGGGGAAAGAGCAATGTTTTATCTCTGGCTGTATCTGAGGACCTGGTGGAGTGCGCGGCATAAAGAAGAGGGCATTGAGACCATCGAATGGATCGCCCTGGCGGCTGTGGTGCTGGCCCTGCTGATGGGGATGCTGACTCTGATGACGCCCTTCGGGAAGGCCACCGCGGCCTTGATCTTCGGTCAGATCGCCAAGTGGATTGGCCGCTGGTAGGAGTTGAGGAGGGGGCTTCGAGCGCTGATGAAAGTCAACGTCTCAGCCGGGCGATGTCCTCGTCGTAGCCTCCTTCAAACACAAACAGCCACAGAGGGCACGGAGAGCTCAGAGAAAGAGGTCTTTTTCCCCTCTGTGAACTCTGTGTTCTCTGTGGCTGAGCCTTTGAGGCGCAGCTAAGCGCACACTTTTGGGAACTACGGAATTTGCATCGCCAGTGAAAGGCAGAGGTAAGGTTCCGATGAAGAGATGGGTGGCCCGTTTTCTGGGCGGAAAAGACGGTGAAAGAGGGATAGAGATCATCGAATTCATGGGCGTTTTGCCTATCATCCTGATGGTAGCCATGATCATCTGGCAGTTCGTCACCTTCGCTCACGTGGCCTTCATTACGGCCAGCGCCGCCCGAGAAGGAGCACGAGCGGCGGCCACCTACGAGAACGCTTACGACGCCGTAGCCCGCACCGTAGGAGATTACGATTTCACGGTTATGGCCGGGGCCTGTGGGGGGGCTGGCAGTCCGGTCAGCGTCCGCGTTCAGTTGCGCATCCCCATCATCGACATTTTCTTCGTGCCTCTGCCCGAAATGTGGACCGATCACACCGCCGTCTGTCGGTGCGAACCGCTGTTATAGGTGGTCAGGTAGTGGGGGGGTAGACCGAATGTTTCTGGCTAAATTGTTAGGGTGGGAACGCGATGAAAAAGGGGTGGAGCTGGTTGAGTTCCTGGGCATCATGCCCTGGTTACTTTTGACCGGTCTCCTTGTGTGGCAGGTGATGGTTTTTGGACACGTGGCCCTGATCACCGCCGCCGCCGCTCGCGAAGGAGCGCGGGCCGCCGCCGCCCACGAGGATGCCTATAGCGCCGTGTCCCGCAGCGTGGGCAGCTATCAGTTCATGGTGTCCGCCGGCTCCTGTGGGTTTGAAGGGATGCCGGTCAGCGCCACCGTCCGCCTGAAGATACCCGTTATAGATCTGCCCTACGTCGGCCCCGCCGGCCCCGAACTGTGGACCACTCACACCGCTACCATGCGGTGCGAACCGCTTTTCTTCTAGGGTGGCCCCCACCAGGGAGTAGGGCCTCGGTTGTAGAGAGGCGGGTTTTTGATAAGGACAGGAAGAGGGGGTAATCATGCTTAAGGCCCTGAAAATTTTTCATCGTGAGGAGCGAGGGGCTAATATGTTCGTGGTCATTTCCCTCTGCTTTGCTTTTGTGCTGATCACTCCTTTTTTCGTTGATTTTGCCAGTTTCCACTATTCGCGTCGCACCTCGCAGACAGGAGCGGACGCCGGGGCGCAGGCCGCCGCCGTGGAATACGCCAAACGTTTCACCGGCCTGAGCTACGTCTTGCCTATGGCCTTCGAAGGGATGTGCGGCGAATCGCCCACCCAGATCACGTTGCGCTACTGGGGCACGGTGGTCTTACCCCTGTACGCCGCTCAGATGGGAATGGCCCCGGCCTATTCTTACGCCGCCCAACACCGTTGTCTGGTGGACCGCTACACGCAATACCTGCCCTCGCCTTCCGGCTACTTCCAGATATGGGCCGGGGTGCCGATTCCGGCTCTCGCTTTTTACGTCCATACCTGGCGGCCCACCTACCTGATTTACCAGAACCTTTATGGTGGGATCTTTCCGACGCCGGCCAAGGCTACGGGCGAAGCTTATCCCTTCTCTCACACCGTCATCCCCAGGACGCCCTGCGGCAAGGTGCCCCGCTACGCCATGGAATACAAGTGGAAAGTGCGCCTGATCCGCACCATCGAGTAAAGGAGGCAGACGATGATCGGCCACTGGATAAAACGTTTAGCTCGAACCCTGCGCCACCTGGGAGACGAGAGGGGCATATCTACCCTGGATTGGATTGGCCTGACCGCCGTAGTCCTGACCCTCCTGACGGCCATCATTGTCTACGGCCAGACGGCGGGCGGTCGCCAGTTGGGAGCGGCGATGGCCTCCGGGTTTGGCTGCCAGATTAGAGCCTGGGATCACGGGGGGCGGTGCAGCGGCGGAGGGTCTTATCGTTACGGGCAAGGACATACCCCGTCGGGGTTTAACTCTTCCAACGATTTCAGCAGCGCAGGCGGTTTGAGCCAGGAAGAAATGGGCGGGTATAGCCCTCCTCCCTAGAAGCGAACGGTGGTGGAGATAAATGGAGCTAGAGCTATCCGTTGGAAAGTTGACCGATGTAGGAGCCACCCGTGATCATAACGAGGACTGCTTTGCCATCCACGAGCCTGTTTATCCTCAAGAGTGGTCGGTCAAAGGACGACTCTACGTCGTGGCCGATGGCATGGGGGGCCACGCCGCAGGCGAGGTAGCCAGCCGTTATGCGGTGGACAGATTGGTGCAACTGTATTTCAGCTCCGCCTACGAGGGCGACCTGCGCTGGCGGCTGGCCGAGTGTGTGCGCCAGATCAACCGCGAGCTGCATCAACAAGCTTCAGAAAAAAAGGGCCGGGCCAGGATGGGCACCACCCTGGTCTGCGCCGTGGTGCGGGCCGACATGCTCTACGTGGCTAACGTGGGCGACAGCCGGGCCTACCTTATTCGTGGGGGAACGATCAGGCCGCTCACCCGCGACCATTCGCTGGTGGCCGAATTCATCGAGGCCGGAACCCTGGCCCCGGAGGATGCGGATAAACACCCTCAACGCAGCGTTCTGACCCGCGCTTTGGGCACCAAGCCCCAGGTCGAGGTCGATACCTTTGAAGAAAGACTCCAGAGGGGCGACGCTGTCGTTCTATGTAGTGATGGGCTGTGGGGTGAGGTCCCGGACGAGGAGATCAAGGCCATGGCTACCCGGGGCAGCCCCCAGACTGCTGTTCAACAGTTGGTGGAGTCGGCCAACGAACGGGGCGGCGCCGATAACATCACTATCGTTGTTCTACGGGTTGGGGAGCCAGCGGCTCCGACGCTCAGGGTGGCCCCGGTGGCCGAGGCTCAGCGTCCAGGGCGGCAGATAGGCTTGATTGTGGCTGCTTTAGGGGTGGCTGTTTTGCTGGTCTTGCTGAGTCTTGGGGCCTTCGTTTTGCTCAGACGCTTCCTGGTGGCTGCCCTTCCTGTCGAGCGGGCCCTCATCACCCCCACGCCTTCCGTCCCTGCCCCCACCACCCCGCCCGCTACGACTGAGCCGACGGCGCCTGCCGTAGCCTCTACCGCGCGGACGCAGGAGCCTGCTCCCACCCCTTCACCCACCCCGCCGCCAATGCCGACCATACCGACCAGCACGCCGACCCTGAGCAGCGAGACCGCTGCCCCTGCCACTCCGCCGCCGCCCACCAAACCCGGCGGTCCGACGGAGGCCCCGGCGGTCGCTGTCTTGCCAACGGCCCCCCCTACCCCTTCGCTGACGCCGCTGGTCCTTTTGCCCACATCCACCAGCACTCCTACCCCGCTGGCGCTCGCCTACCAGGCCCCGCTCCTGCAACGTCCCCTGGATGGGACTGTGTTTGAAGGGCCTCCCGAAGAAGAGATACACCTGCAATGGGCCTCGGTGGGCCGCCTGACCCCTGACGAATATTACGAGGTCACTGTCACGTATCAGGAAGGGGGAGAGGAACGCTCCTGGCAAGGGAAAACGCGGGACTCCTCTCTATGGTTGTCCTGGATGCTCGGCCCCCGCAGAGCCGACCGCGATCTGTTCTACTGGTCGATGGTCGTGCGCCGCAGGAGTGGCGGGACTGCTCAGGAACACCAGGCGGTAAGCCCCCGCAGCGAGGTACGCGAATTTACCTGGCGCGTGCTCTCGCCCACCGCCACCGCCAGCAGGACCCCGACCCTCACCCTCACGCCTACGTCCGCGCCCAAACTACCGACCCCCACGTTCACGCCTACGTCTGCGCCAAGATTACGGCTCCCCACGCTCACCCCTACCTCCGCGCCCACATGGCCGATCCCAACCGCCACTATAGAACTGACCCTGGAGCCAACTGTGGAAATCACTCCTACGTTCGCCATAACTTTGCCGGCCCTACCTTCGCCTGCGCCGGTTTTGCTCGGACCAGCAGAGGACTTCAGGACCGACGGCAGCTCGATTATTCTAAAATGGAAGTGGAGCAGGGAGCTGGACGAGGGAGAGTATTTCGACATTCAGATCAGGCCCAGGTGGCAGACGGACTCCGTCTTTGTGGATTGGACCAGGGAGCTTACCTACGAGTTGAAAAAGTGGTCCACCTGGCAGCCGCACGAGTACACCTGGACCATCGCCGTCATCCGCGGTCACTACGATTCAGACGGGAAGAAGGTGCTGGAGAAAAACCTGGGCCTGGTCAGCGAAGCCCGGCTGTTCCGTTGGGATGCCGGGGGTGCCGAAAAGGAAGAAGGCGGGAGTCAGGAGGCCCCGCACCCTGAACCCGGTCCAGAGAGCTGAGAAATGCTATTCGACCCACCGCTCCGCCAGTTCCAGGAATAGAAACAGCCCGCCGATAATAGCCGCCCCACCTAGCAAACAGGGCAGAGCCGAGAGCACGGCCATCCAGCCATAGACCAGGCCGATCAACCCTCCGCCGACCAGAACCAGAAAGGCAACGACCAGCAGCACCAACCGCCTTTCGCTCTGGCGGCGGTATTTTCTCATGTCTGTGGGTTTATGTTGTTCATCCGGCATTTCGACTCCCCTGACGAGTGGGCTTATTCTTCCAACTGGCGATAAACCCGCTGGAGGAGCAAGGCATCCCCTTCGAGATTGGGGCTTTCGCAGATGACCAGCCCCCTGGCCTTGAAGTCTTTCAGGGCTTTCAGAAGTTCCTGGTAACGCAGATCGGCCTCGGCCAGCAGAAGGTGCTCTCTTTCTCCGGCCGCACTGTACTTAATGCCTGAGATGTGGATGTGCATGTCTTCCAGAGCGGCCCGCCCCAACCGCTTCTCGATGAGGCTTAAACTGGCGGCAAACTCTTCGTAAGAGTTTTCCTCTCCGGTGCGGGCGTGGAGGTGGGCAAAATCCACACATGGGGCTACCCCTTCTACCTCACGACTCAACTCTACCAGTTCTTCCAGCGTGCCGAACTGGGAGCGTTTGCCCGTCGTTTCGGGCCGCAGGATGGCGCCATTGCTTTCGGCCCGCAGTTCGGCGGCCAGTTCTTCCAGATGGCGCCTGACCCTCTCGTAGACCACCTGGGCCGCATCGTCGTGGTAGAAGGCGGGATGAAAGACGATGCTCTGCGCCCCACAAAGCCAGCCCACGCGGGCCGCCTGGAGGATGCGCTGCCGACTGGCCTCCACTTTGTCCGCTTCGGCCGAGTTGAGGTTGATGTAATAGGGAGCGTGGACGCTGAGCCGCACCCTCTGCTCCTGGGCCGCCCGTCTGACCTTCTGGGCGGTTTTTTCGCCCATGGAGACCCGACGCACAAAGGCCAGTTCCATGCAATCGAGTCCCAAAGCCCTTATGTGCTTCACCCCTGCCTCGCTGCTGGATTTGGGAGCGCTGCGGGGAACGCCGGCCGTGCCGAAAAGCAGGGTGGCGGTATCGAGGGTCAAAAGATGTCTCCTTACGCCTTCTCTAATCTTCTAATGCGTCTTTAGCTTTTTGGGCCGCATAATATCCAGACTGGGCGGCGGCCTCAAAGGTGGGATAAATCATGTAATCTCCGGCCAATAACAGGCTGCCCTCCGTGATGTCGTTAAGACGTGACAGACGCCTGTACGCTCCCAAAGTCATAACAGGATAGGCGTGCGGAAAACGATAGAGGTCGTACCCCACAATCTTGTCCCGCACATCCGGGAAAATTTTCTCCAAATCCTGGTACACGCGCTCCAGAATATCTTCGTCAGACATATCGAGCAGGCTTCTGTCTTCATAGCTGTCGGGAGCGATGTAGACGCTCATTATGGAATCCTGCTTGTCCCTTACGGACTCGTCGTAGAAGCGTTGAACCCAGGTGGCATCGTATACGTCTGTGAAGAAATACCCATCGGGAACAGCCAGGTCGAACGCTTTATCAAAAATTGGCTCCTGGCTAAACAGCGCTACTGTGACGTATACAGCGAACGGAATCTGCTCCATGAGCGTTTTCTGTTCTTCGCTGAGGATGTCTGGGGCAATTTCGAGCGCCACCGGGGCAGGGACGGCAAGGATGATCACCTCAGAGGCAAGGGTATGAACCTCGCCGTTTTCATCTACATACGTCACAAGATAGTGGTCATCTTGTGGAGTGACGCTGGTTACGGTGGCGTTCGGTTGGATTCTGTCACCCAGGTGTTGAGCGATGGCCTCGGTAATTTCCGTTATGCCCGTAACGAATGAGTAGGCTTCGGTCTCCTCTTCTCCTTGAGCAGGAGAGTTGCTCAACTCGTCAACGCTTTCTATCGGCTCTGAATCTTCGAAGTCAAAGGCGATTTCCGGGATAGAGCTTAAAGCGGAAATTTCGTCGAGATTTGCGCCGAACAAACCTCTGGACGTGACGTTGTACGCCTGGTAAAAAATCTCCGGCAATTCGAGTTGATCGAACCAGTCTTCGGCGGTGATATCATCTAATGCCGCTAAATCTGATTCAAGATCGAACTCAGGGATTTCATCGTATTCCCCGTAATAACCCTGCATGGTAGACACAAAGCGGTTATAGTCTTCCAGGCTGCTGCGCTCTACGTACATCAGCGCCAGGCCGTCTTCTCCGTAGTAAAATCCTCCGTCGTGGAAATGGGCATCCATTGGAGAAGGGATTTCTTTAAGCTGGACGTTCAAAGCTTGAATGATTTTCGCCAGCGCTCCCTCTGGCTTTCCCAAATACTCCGTTCCTTTGGCATAGATAAAACCTTGATGCGCGCCAGAAACCACTCTGCCGCCCACGACTTCCTCTGCTTCCAGCACTTTTAGATCGTAATCTTGAAGGAAATAGGCAGCCGCCAGGCCGGCGATGCCTGCTCCTACGATGACGACATCAGGTGTGGATTCTATGGTCGCCGCCGCGTTGGTGGCTCGTTCCAGGGCAGCCAGCGCCGCCGGAACCGAAAGGCCCAGCAGGGCCGCGCGGCGCAGAAATTCCCTGCGGGTTATCTGGCCTTTGGAGAAAGCCTCGGTAAGTGATTGAACCTTATTCATTTTACATCCTCCTCATCAGTCATGTAGATTCAAACGATCCTGGCCTGTACTGTTGACGGCAGGTTTTTTACGGGGGAAAGACTGCTCTTTTCTGCCAGGTGAGACTTTCCTCGCCGCTTGCGCTTAAGGCCAATATGGTGTAGAATCCGGTATCAAGCAGGCGGGCAGCATGAACCCGTTTGTCTGGTTGTCTGTGACATTTTTTATGGAAGAGCTACCATGGACGATTTGAACTTGAATGAACCTGTGGCCGTCGAAGCCTACTTTGGCGAGGACGGTACGATAAGGCCCAGGAGCTTTGTCTGGAAAGGCCACACCTACCACATTACCGATGTGGGTCGCTCTCGGACCGAGATCATAGCACGGCATCGATTCTATTATTGTCTGGTCATGGTCCCCGCCAGAGGGACGTTCGAGCTATGTCTGGACACCAGCGACCTGCGGTGGAGGATAACCAGGATTTGGGAAAGGCCGCTGGCGGTGTAGACTACTTGCTGCTTGCTGCCGGGGAACTGGCTGCTTTCCTTGCTGCTTGCTGCCGGGGAACTGGCTGCTTTCCTTTCCACTCTTTCCTGGAATTTGTCCAGGTCGATGATCACCCGGCGGTGAATGCCCTCGCCCACCTTTTCCTGGTCGTCGAAAGCCTCAACCTTGAAGGTCAGCTTGCGGCCCTCTACCTCCAGCAATTCGGCTCTGGCCCTGACGGTCATGCCCAATGGAGTGGCGGCCAGGTGTTTGACGTCGACGTGGACGCCCACCGTGCGCTGACCGGCGGGCAACAGGTGATCGACGGCAGCCACTCCTGCCCTTTCCATGAGTCTGATCATTACCGGGGTGGCGAAGACGTTCACGTTGCCGCTGCCCAGATGTCGGGCCGTATCCTCCTCGCTGACCACCATTTCTACTTCTGCCGCCAGGCCGGGTGCGATTTCAGGCATTGCCTCCATCCTCCTTCAAGTAAAGAATAAAAGCCGAAAGCCTGTCCAGGCCCCCGGCTTTTTTTCATAGATAGATCGTTCGTGCTCATCTACAGGTCAACTCCGCGAGAGCGCTAAGCGGGCACCCCGGCCGGTTGTTTCTGGGCCCCTATCGGCGTCTGGGCCAGAATGGCTTCCAGTTCACTGGACTCTATGGTCTCTACTTCGATCAGGCGTTGAGAGATGACGGCCAGCTTGTCGCGGTTAGCCCTCAGGATATCCTTGGCTCGCTGGTAGGCAGTGTCGATAAGCCGTCGCACCTCGCGGTCGATCTCCTGCGCCACCGCTTCGCTGTAGTTTCGTTGTTCCCCGATTTCCCTGCCCAGGAAGACCAGCTCTTCCTTCTGGCCGAAAGTCAGCGGGCCTAGTTCCTCGCTCATGCCATACTCGCAGACCATCTTGCGGGCCAGGCGGGTGACTCGTTCCAGGTCGTTGGAGGCGCCCGTCGTCACGTCGCCGAAAACCAATTCTTCGGCCGCCCGGCCACCCAACAGCCCGGCTATTTCGTCCACGAACTTGGCTTTGCTTTGTAGGTAGCGGTCGTCTTCGGGCAGGGGCATGGTATAGCCCAGGGCCATCCCTCTGGAGACGATAGATACTTTGTGCACCGGATCGCAGTGGGGCAGCATGTACATGACCAGGGCGTGTCCTGCTTCGTGGTAGGCGATGATTTCCTTTTCCTCCTCGCTGATGAGCCGACTTTTGCGTTCCGGGCCGGCGATCACCCGTTCCACGGCCTCTTCCATCTCGTCCATGCCGATGGCCTTCTTGTTGCGGCGGGCGGCCAGGATGGCGGCCTCGTTGATCATGTTTTCGATATCGGCCCCCACGAAGCCTGGCGTTTGTTTAGCCAGGGTGTCCAGTTCAACGTCGCTGGACAAGGGTTTGCCCCGCGCGTGCACGTCCAGGATGGCCCGTCGGCCGCGCATATCGGGCCGGTCGAGCACCACCCGCCGGTCGAAGCGGCCAGGTCTGAGCAGGGCCGGATCCAGGATGTCAGGCCGGTTGGTGGCAGCGATGATAATGACGTTCGTGTCGGTGTCAAACCCATCCATCTCCACTAAAATCTGATTCAAGGTTTGCTCCCGCTCGTCGTGGCTGCCTCCCAGACCGGCCCCCCGATGCCGTCCTACGGCGTCGATCTCGTCCACGAAGACGATGCAGGGCGAGTTGCGTTTGGCCTGGTCAAAGAGGTCACGCACCCGCGAAGCCCCTACCCCGACGAACATCTCCACGAATTCGGAGCCGCTGATGCTGAAAAAAGGCACTCCCGCTTCACCAGAAACGGCCTTAGCCATCATGGTCTTGCCTGTCCCCGGCGCGCCCACCAGGAGGACGCCCTTGGGGATGCGTGCTCCCAGAGAGATGAACTTATCCGGTTCCTTGAGGAACTCCACCACCTCGGATAGTTCTTGCTTGGCCTCTTCCACTCCGGCCACATCGTCGAAAGTGATCGTCGGTTTATCGCCGGTGAACATGCGGGCCCGGCTTTTGCCGAAGGAGAGAGCCTGGTTGTTGCTGCCCTGGGCCTGGCGCATCAGG
Source organism: Anaerolineae bacterium (assembly GCA_034417895.1). Classification (GTDB taxonomy): domain Bacteria; phylum Chloroflexota; class Anaerolineae; order CAZYHC01; family CAZYHC01; genus DAOULT01. The sequence continues at coordinate 21,322 of DAOULT010000120.1, forward strand.
AAGTAGAAAAGCGCCCCCACAAACAATAGTGGTAGAATCCCGCTCAAAATGGTCAACCAGCTACCCCAATCGCTAGGGGTTTGTACTTCGATGCTTATGGCGGCCAGCTCACTCTCAGAAACGCCCAAATTATGCAGGGTCTCGGTCAGATCAGTGTTATGTTCCTTGCGCGAAGTTACAGGCTCATCTCTGCCTTCGTACCAGATCTTCAATTCATCGCCGGTCAAGACGATTTTTTTCACCGCGCCGTTTTTGATGTCCTGAGCCAGCTTGGTAAGGCTTATGCCCTCGGAGTTCCTGGAGGGCGAAAAAACGCTGAAGAGGAGCGCCACTACCGCCACCAGTATAAGCAGATAAATGAACCCATTTCTAAGCCAACCTGAACTCACTTTATTACCTCCAATTACGAATCTCGGTAGTTCACAAAAACCATGTTTCTTACTAAGGGTTAAAAACTGTGGTATCCTGCTCTCAAATGGGAGGGGCCAACTTTGGTCCCAAAATTCAGTTAGCTTCCATTAGCTTCCACGTGGCGGATCAAGTTTACCCTCAATCATATTATACCAGAAATTAGCAAAATGCGCTAGGGGCTGGCTACAGTTATGGAGTGCACCAGGATAGCGTCCTGCTCCACCGTGGCCTGCCCTGGATCGCTCACCGGCAAACGTTGCAAACTGTCCGGCGAGTAAAGACCTACCTTGAGCCAATAAGTGCCCGCCGGAGCGTTAGCGGGGATGATCAGCTCATAAAGGTCGGCAATCTGCTCCCTCTGGGTCCACGACGAAGTGGGGCGTGCGCCTCCCTGGGGGGGGTTATCCTTCTGGGCCAGGATGTGACCGTCCGTGTCGGTCAGATGCACAAAAACCACGTAGTCCAGCTCAATGTCTCTCACAGCTTCCCAGTACAGGGTTAGCAGTAAAGTGCTCCCGGCCCGCAGCTCGATGGCCTCCGGTTCGCAGGATACCAGCTTGATCTGAGCGGCCAACACGGCGTTTAAGGCCAGGCGCGTCCCGTTACTGACTCTCAGAGCGATCACTGTGCCCTTGGTCACCAACGAACCCGGAGCCGGATCCTGCTCCAGAACGATCCCGAACGTTTCGGGGCTCCACTCCTCCCACTTTTTAACCGCCAGGCCCATCAGATTCAAACGCAGTTCGGCGGTGCGGATCCGTTGCCCCACCAGGTTGGGCACGGCTACTGGTTCTGGGCCTTGACTGATGACCACGCCCACCGCTTCGTCCCGGTTAAGCCACTGTCCGGCGGGCACGGTCTGGCTGATGACGCTCAGAGAGGGCCGGTCGTCGTCGTATCTTTCTTCCACCACCTCCAAACGCAAGCTGAGCGCTTCCAGCAGACGGCGGGCCTCTTCCTGTTCCAGCCCGACCAGGTCTGGCACCCGCGCCTTTTCCCGCGAGAGTTCGAAAACGGTAGGGGTCACAGTGGGAACGACCACCGTCGCGGTGGAGGTGGGGGTAGAGGCAGAGACAACCGTCGGCCTGGGCTCCAGGCTATAGCGGCGAAAAACGAGGGTCCAGATAGGGATAAGCCCTAACAAGGCCAAAACAGCCGTCGAACTCAAAAGCAGGGCCAGCCAATCCATAGGTTTATGGCCCGGGGGGGCTGTTTTATCCTCTTTTTTTTTCGCCCGGGCCGGGGGGCCGGCAGGAAGCGAGGACGTGGCTTCGTCGCCAGAACGGCGATAATTCTTCAACACCCGGCCCAGGTGGTCGGCAGTGCGGTAGCGGGCGGCAGGCTCTTTGGACAGGGCGGTATTTACAATCCCTGCCAGGCCGGGAGGGACAAGAGGGTTCAGACTGCGAATAGGAGGGGGTTGCTCGTGGAGATGCATGAGAGCCACGGCCACTGTGTTTTCAGCCTCAAAGGGCAGCTTGCCGGTCAGCATCTCGTACAGGACGATGCCAATAGAGTAAACGTCTGAAGCAGGAACGACGTTTCGTCCGGCGGCCTGTTCTGGCGACAGGTAATGAGGCGTGCCCCACACCGTGTCGTCCTCGGTCACCGCTGAAGGCGAAAGGGCATAGGCCAACCCGAAATCGGCTACCTTAACCAGCCCTTCGGCCGTCACCAGGACGTTGTGGGGCTTGAGGTCCCGGTGGACGATGCCTGCCCGGTGAGCGAAGCCCACCGCCGCACAAATCTGGACGGCGACGTTCAGCGCCTTTTCCACGGGGAAAGGGGCGCTGCGGACAATCAGGTCGGCCAGGGACAGCCCCTCGACGTATTCCATCACGATGTAATGGCGGTCGCTATCCTGCCCGACATCGTAAACCGCCACGACGTTAGGATGAGTCAGACCAGCCGCGGCCCGGGCCTCTTGCTGGAAACGGGCCAGAAAAGACGGATCGGCGCTGTACTGAGGACGCAGCACTTTGATGGCTACCGTGCGGCCCAGCACCAGGTCCTGAGCGCGGTAGACTTTAGCCATGCCCCCTTCCCCTATGCGGGCCACCAGTCGATAGCGGTTGTTCAGCACCACAAATCCCTTAGCCACTTTCTTCTCCGCCCTGACGTAAATGATGCCCTAGATGATAGGGCAGACTCTTCCCGTCCTCCCGATTTATTTTACACCACTTTCCCTCTTTAGCCAAATGCCGGTGCGCCAAAAGTATACACGCTGTCGGGCCGGAGGATCATACCTGGCTGATGGGGGGAAGCTATTGGCGCAACCCTGATTCAGAATGGAAGCGAGAATGGTTAAATGAGAGGAGTTGCCCTACCTCTTCAGCAAGTTTTACCGCACGGTGGAGGCCACCAGAAGCGCCACCAAAGGCACGGGCCTGGGCCTGTATATCAGCAGGGCTCTCATAGAACAACAAGGCGGGCAGGTGGGAGTAACAAGCGTCCTCGGCGAAGGCACTACTTTCTGGTTCAGCCTGCCCGCTATGTCTTGAGTGGAAACGGGGAGGAGCGGTTGTCTCTTATTTCCATATGAGGGGCAGGTGGGTCGCGTGTCCATTTACAACGATCGTCGCCTGGCGGGGCAGAACCTGCCCCTGGCCGTCGTCGATAATGGCCTGGTTAGTGACGACGGTAGGCTCTGTAAGTTGCTGGCTGGTCGTCACCCCAAAGGTGATGGACACCGGCTGGCCGGGCTGCACCGTTCCCGTCCAGGTTATAACTCCACCTGCCTGTCCATAGCTGCCGGCCGAGGCCCACAGCTTTTCGGCGTAGACGACTTCCGCCGGGAGGGTGTCTGTGACCCGAACCCCGCTCAGAGCCGAGCCGCTGCCGACCAGAGAGATGGTGTAGGAAAAAGTCTCGCCGACGGCTGCTGTGGGCTTATTAGCTGTTTTGGACGACTGGGACAGGGAGCCCATTGGCCCTGTTAGAATGGAGCCCGAGCGTTGATAGTTGCCCCGGCCAGTGCCCCACAGAATCCGGGCGTTGGCGGTGCCAGGCAGGTCGTAAGCGCACAGGCCGCTGTGCGCCGTGCCCACCACGACCTCCAGGTCCGGGTCGGAGTCGATGTCAGCCAGGGTAGGAGCGGCCAGGATGCCATTCCAGTCATCCGCAGCCGGGACCTCAACCTCCTGAAGAAGATTGCCGCCCATATCCAGGATGTGCAGTTTCCCCATCTGATTGCTGCCTGTCTGCGTCCAGGACCCGAAGATGACTTCGGCCTCTCCATTGTTATCCAGGTCGGCCACGACCGGCTCGGAGGCAAAACGGTAGAAGCCCTCGGCGGCGTTGTAGACGGAATAGGGCCAGTTGTGATGCTCGGTCTTGTCCAGCCAGAAGGCGTGCACCCGTCCATCGTATGAGGAGTAGATGATCTCCAGGTTGCCATCGCCGTCCAGGTCGGCCACGGCAGGGTTGGGCTGGTTGTTCTCGATCACGCCGTAGTCTTCGGTCAGAGGGGCGCCGGTGTCCACGGGCAGAGTGCTCCAGTCAAAGCCGCCCGTGTTGAAGCGGCTGCGGTCGGCGTTAAAGACATACACCCCATTGTACTTGCCGGGAGGGTGCCCGACGGCGCAGTCGTACACGTTGCCGGTGGCGACCACCTCTTGAGCGCCATCGCCATTAACGTCGGCAATGACGGCGGGGCCGTGGGCGAAGTTGGTACGGTAGCGTTCGGCGCGCGTGGTGCTGCAATCTCCCCAGCCGCGCAGCTCGATGTCCAGGCTTTCCCATACCCCGACCTTTCCCCAGCCTTTGCCATCGTACATCGAGTGGGCCGGGATCTGAGCGCCGTTTTGCTCGTAGGCGCAGATGTAATGCACGTCCGAGGGGACAACCAGCTCGCCTGCCCCATCGCCGTCCAGGTCGCCGACGGCGGCGTTGTCGTTGAAGATGCCGTAGGCGTAGCCGCTGTCATTGCTCAACTGAGGCCAGCCGGCGCGGAGCGTCCCGGTGTGCTCATAGACCCAGGTATTGACTTTCTCATAAACCGCGCCCGTCACAATGATCTCCAGAGTGCCATCGTCGTCCAGATCGTGGGCGGCCAACCCCCGCAGTTCACGGGTGGTGGGGCGTTGGGGCCAGCCGGATTCAAAGTATCCGGCCTGGTTGTAGACTGAGACGTAGCCCCCGCTATGGGCGGTGACGATCTCCAGGGCGCTATCTCCGTCCACGTCGGCGACCACGATGCCGGGCCAGGTGCGGCCCACGTTGTCGGCCCCCGGTTCGCTGAGATCGTGCCCGGAGGCCACCGTCCATACTTCGTTGCCGGTCGCGCCTTCCACCACGAAGAGCGAGTAGGCTGACCAGATGACCTCCTGAGTGCCGTTGCCGTCCAGGTCGGCCACCGCCGGAGAAGCGTACCAGCCCGTCTGACACCAGTGAGTGCAGCCTCCTTCCTGCCATTTCAGCACCGGAGTTGGCGCCTGGGAGGTGGCCGGTTTTACCAGAAGGCAAAATAGCAGGACGGTCAAAGCCAGCGTGGAAAGAAACTTTTTCTTCATAACGTAGCGCCTCCTTGCAAAGATTTTTTGTTATCTGATTCTATTTTATCTTAAAAGTCGGCTGACGTCAATTTCGCATCATTCGTGCCATTCACCCATTCGTGATTTTGCCTCTTGACAAACTCTCTTTTTTGCGCTATAATTAAACTGACCAGTCAGTTTAGAAAATAGGAGGTGAGAGAAATGGCAATCTTGGTTCCCATTCTAGTTATCGTGGGGGTGCTGACCGGGTGGCTGGCCCCTATGCTTTTCAAGAGCAAGCCGCCCTATGGCCTGGGAGTGGACATCGCGGCCAGTGTCTTATGCATGGTAGTCCTGGGCGTCCCGGAATGGCTGTGGATTTTGCCGGCCTTTGGCATGGGCTTCGAGAGCGGTTGGCTGAGGCTGGCGGCGGCTGTCGGCGACCCCTTCGTCCTGGCCCTGATCGTTTTGTGGCTGCTGCGCAAGATACACGGCCCGCAGGTGGCCGAACCAGAAACAGAGTCCCCTTGAGGATCGGACTTAGCCACAGAGGACACAGAGTGCCCAGAGGGAAAAAGCCTCATTCTCTGTGTTCTCCGCGCCCTCTGTGGCTTGAAATGTACTGCAACTCGGAAAGGAGATGTCATGTCGCCCAAAGTTGACGTGGCCGACGAGCGCCGGGCGCAGATTATGCAGGCGGCCACGACCTGTTTTGCCCGCAAAGGCTACCACCAAACCACGATGGACGACATCGTGGCCGAAAGCGGGCTGAGCAAGGGCAGTTTGTACTGGTATTTCAAGAGCAAAAAAGAGCTGTTTCTTTCTCTGCTCAACGCTTTCATGGAAGAACTGAGTGGCGAACTCTGGGAAAGGCTGGCCGACCCCTCGCTGAGCGCCGGCGATAAACTTCGCTACTCTTGTGAAAGCTTTGCCTCTATGCCGGACAGTATCTCCCCGGAGTTCATTGCCATCATGGTGGACTTCTGGGCGCAGACCCGCCACGATGATGAGGTCAGCCGGATGATGGTTGAAATCTACCAGCCGTACCTGGAACAACTGACCGCTCTGATCGAGGAAGGGGTGGCGAGCGGGGAGTTCCGCCCGCTCAACGCCGCTCACCTGGCCTCGCTGCTGATCGCGGCCTACGATGGCCTGGTCTTGCAGGCAGTGGTCGGCCTGCCCATTGACGTCCAGGAGATCACCGCCACTTTTCTGGACGTTTTGCTGAAGGGCCTCAAGTCGGAGTGACGATCATGAGCCCCAGAAAAACTTTTTCGGTGATGTATAAAGAGCTGCGGCACATTCTGCGCGACCGCACCTCTTTCATCCTGGTGACGCTTTCGCCGGTCTTCCTGCTCCTGACTATGGGCCTGGCCTTCTCCATAGACATCAAACATGTGGCTGTGGCCGTTCTGGATCAGGATCAGAGCTTTCTGTCGCGGCAATACCTGGCGCGGCTCCGTAGTACGGAGGCTTTGAACCTCAGCCAGCGGGCCGCAAACTACGACCAGATAGAACGCTGGTTGAAACAGAACCGGATCAAAGCGGCGGTCATCATCCCGCCGGGGTTCAACAATGACCTGAAAGCAGGGCGTAGCGCGGGTTTGCAAATCATTATCGATGGCACCGATCCGAATACCGCCGACCACGCTATTCGGCACATCGCCTTACGTACCGAGGATTTCGCCGTCCAACTGGCCGCCGACAGGTCAGGCCGCCTGGGTATTTCTCAAGACCCGGCCCCGCCTATCGACCTGCGTTTGCGCACCTGGTACAATCCGTCCTTGAAGTTCACGGTGGGCGTCATTCCGGCCCTGGTGGCGGTGGTGATGGCTATGCCGGCCACGGCGGCCTCGTTGTCCATCGCTCGTGAGAAGGAATGGGGCACTTTGGAGGGGCTGATCGCCACTCCTCTCCGCCGCTCAGAGTTGCTGGTAGGCAAGCTCATCCCCTACATCCTGGCCGGCTTTTTGAGCGTGATACTTTGCGTGGCCGCCGCGGTTTACGTCTTCGAGGTCCCCTTTCGAGGCAGCCTGTTGCTTTACCTGCTGCTCTCGGTTGATTTCCTGTTCGCCAGCCTTAGCATCGCCCTGTTGCTATCCGTCTTTGCCAGCAGCCAACAGGTGGCTATCATGGCTTCGATGTTGCTCTTCGTATTTGCAGGCTTTTTTCTGTCCGGCATTTTCATCCCTTTGTCCACCATGGGGCCATTGATGAAAATGGAATCTTACATGATGCCCACCACCCTCTTCGTGGTCATCAGTCGGGGGGTGCTCGTCAAGGGGTTGGGACTGGCAGAGCTATGGGGCTATGCCGCCGGGCTGCTGGTCATGGGGCTGATCTTCATCGCTTTGACCATTCTGCTGTTCAAGAAAAAGCTGAGGTAGCGGAGGATGAGGTGAGTCATGCTTGATCGAATCTGGACTTTGATAATTAAAGAGATGACTCAATTGTTGCGAGATAGATTGATGGCTCCGCTTGTTCTGTTAGGCCCGTTGCTAGAAATGTCGTTGATAGCCTACTCCGGGTCGTTGCCGGTCGAATACCTGTCCACCGCCGTGCTGGACCTGGACAACAGCCGCACCAGCCGTGAGTTGGTAGCGGCTATGGAGAACACGCGCACCTTCCAGGCCAGATACTATTTGACCAGCCTGGACGAGGTACCCAGGTACATAGATCGAGGAACGGCGGTGGCCGCTATCGTCATTCCCCGCGATTTTGAACGACACCTTGAAAACCCCCAGACCGCTCCTCCGCAAGTACAGGTCATCATAGATGGAGCCGACACCACTGCCGCCCAGGTCGCAGTCAACGCTGCCGAAGGGGTGGCAACCAGCTTCGGTCAGGGCTTCGCTTCCCAACCCATGCTCGGAAGCGAACAAGCGCTGCTGCCCATAGACATCAGCATGAGAGTGCGCTTCAACGAGGAGCTGAAGGAAGCCAACTACACCATCCCTTCGGAACTGGGGTTCATCCTGGGGGCCATAGTGGCTATGGTAGCCAGCCTGGGCATCGCCCGCGAGCGCGAGCTGGGCACCCTGGAGCAACTGATGGTCACTCCCCTGCGCTCCTTGGAATTAATCATCGGCAAGGCCGCCCCGGCCATCATCTTAGGTTATGCCGAATTTCTGCTCATGTTGGCGGTGGTCATCCTGGGTTTTGGCGTGCCCATGCGTGGCTCGTGGCCCCTGCTTCTGGGGTTGAGTTTCTGTTACCTTTTTGTCGAGCTGGGCTGGGGGATCATGATCTCCGCCATAGCCAAAACTCAGCAGCAGGCTCTTCTGTTGGTCTTCGTCGTCATCATGGTCATGATGGTCTTTTCAGGATACGCCTTTCCGGTGGATACCATGCCCCCTCTCTTCCAGGCGATGTCCAACCTCTTCCCCATCAAGCACTGGCTGCTGGTGCTGCGCAGCATCCTGCTCAAAGGGGCCGGCGTCGCTGATTTCTGGCCGCAGCTTGTGGCTTTGTTCTTGTTGGGCGTGGCGATCATGACCACTACCGTTCTGTTTCTGAGCCAGAAACGCCTGGACTGAATGACCCGGCGGTGAGGCGGTGGCTGCCCCCTGATCGGTTAGCATCTCCTCTTTCCAGTGGCGGTAAAAAGTCAATATCTATCGGTAAGGTGAACTGGTTCACTGTCAGAGGCGCTCCAGAGTGGTAAAGTGTAGTGGAGAGCGGCTTGTTATTATCTCAGACTCGAACTTTTGACAGAGGGTGGCTCTCGCGATATAATGGAAAAGCCGCTTGACAGAACGCTTCCGATGAGAGGTTATGTTCAAGCCGATTCTTCCCGTCCATCAAATCCAGTGAGGAAGCGCATGGCTGCTCAGCAGACTGTTCTGGTCGTTGATGATGACCAGGCTCTGGCCCTCATGATCGAGTACACTCTGACCACAGAGGGCTATGCCGTGCACGTGGCTCACAATGGCCGGGAGGGGTGGCGCGCTTTCTTCAACCTGCAACCGGACCTGGTCATCCTCGATGTTATGATGCCGCAGATGGATGGTTGGGAAATCTGCAAGCGCATCCGTGAAGTCTCTGATGTGCCCGTTATTATGCTGACCGCCAGGACGCAGGAGCAGGACATCGTACACGGGCTGGATGTAGGAGCGGACGATTACCTGACTAAACCGTTCCAGGTGAGAGAACTGCTGGCCAGGGTGCGGGCAGCCCTGCGGCGCGCGGCCTTGCCCTCTGTCTCGGAACCTGACCTGGCTTATACCGATGGCTACCTGGTGGTAGATGTGAGTCACCGCCAAGTGTTGGTTCAGAGGGAGCCGATCCATCTCTCGCCGACCGAGTTCAATCTGCTGGTGGTGATGATCAGACACGCCAACCAGGTGCTCAGTCCACGCCAACTCCTCGAACAGGTGTGGGGCTGGGATCGCATGGATGACGTTGACTGTCTGCGCGTGTTCGTCTCCCGCCTGCGCCGCAAGATCGAACCTGATCCTAAATCGCCTCGCTATATCCTGACAGAACGCGGCGTCGGCTACTGCTTTGTGACGGCGAAATAGCGCCACGCCGGGGTCTCTTCAGGAGGCTTTTTTTTTACGTTTTGTTTATGTTTCGTTTATGCTGAGTTTATCTTACTCCCTTATAATAGGGCTGAGGAAAGTCATCAGACGATCCCGTTAATAAGTTGGTGGGTTTGCTTTGCTGTGGGCGTCATTTGGAAGGCTTTTGAGAACTCGGAAGGGCATTTTGTAAGGCCGTTGGAAGGCAGATGTGGTATAATCGTGGATGGCAGGTTTATCCGGTATGTAGCAGGTAAACAGAGTAGGGTGGGCAAGCCTCCCCGCCCACTATGGCTCAGGTTAGCAGGATTGCTCTTTACTGTTTTGGAGGTTATTATGCTTCGGTAAGAAGTGTCCGCTAATACCACTGTGGTGAAGTAAGCAGTCGGTTTTCATAAATAAAGCAGGTAGGGGAGACCGTGGTGGTATTCACTTCTGAGTAAACTGTTTTGGCAGCAGTTTTTCCCCACAGGAGGTGAAAAGGGTGAAACGAACAGGGTGGTTTATCTCACTGAGGGCCTTTATCGTTGTAGTGGTGCTGAGCGCTATTATGCCTTCTGTAGACCCGGAAGGACGTGGTTTATATGCTCAGGCAACCAGCCAGGATGTATCTGCTACCTCCTGGCAGAGAGAAAAGAATGGGGCCACTCTTCCTGTCCCGTATCGCTCTCTCGAACAATCTGTTCATCAAAAGCTGGTGCCGACTTCCTTTCTCCTGAAAGGAAAGCCTTCTGAAGCGGAGTCCTTATCAGGAAAGTCTCCTGAAATGGCTCCATTTTTCAGGACCTTGATAGTGCCCGGACTGGCACCTCCTGATAAGCCCCTGCCTGTGGAGGCGCAATTCCCCTCCAAACCGAAATCGGAAGGCCAGGCTTCCCATTTGTCAAGCCCTCCTCTCAGACCTCTGCCCCGCATCTATCAAAATGATATTACCGTAACCGGCCCGACCAACGGGGACGTTGAAAATTGTATCCCCGTTACTTACACCATTGTTATCGTCAACAATGATACGATTACTGCCACCGGGGTGATCATTACCAGCTCTATGCCTGGCGATTTTACCCCGGCGCAACGTGTTTTCAACGTGGGTGAAATCGCTCCGGGAGAAATGGTCACCCGCTATGCTATTTTTACGCCTGGCTGCAACGCCGTTTCGGGACAGAACGTAACCGTTGTGAGCCAGGATGGGGCTGACGATATCACCGTTTACACCAACTTCATCGTCCACCCTGGGGCTATAACCCTGGTCAAAGACCCGGCTGTGATTCCTGCTTTCCTGGGCGATATAGTTACCTGGACAGTAACGGTGCGCAATTCGGGCTATGGCACGGTTTCCAACGTGCGCGTGACCGATACCCTGGGCAGCGGCCTGGCCTTTGTGGGGGGAAGCACCACAGCCAATTACCCCTCTCTGGCTCCCGACGAAACCAGGAGTTTCACCATCGCCGCCCGCGTGAACGCCTGCTATGGCCTGGACAACCTGGCGGAGGCCACCTGGGGCTGCGACGGCTCTGTCTGCCAGAAGCCCCTTTCGTCCACAGCCAGCATCGACTTATACCTGCTGGAGCCGGAGCTGGATTACACCCTGCCCGGCAGCTTCGACATCGAGTACTGCACCGGGGTGGCAACCTTCACCATTCCCATAAACAATGTCGGGGGGGGCACGGCTTACAACGTACTTTTAGGGGTGAACATGAATCCCCTTATGGTCGGCGTCCTTTCCCCTGGGGCAGTTTACACCTCTGGGGTGGGCTTCGGCCTGCCCGACATCCCACCCGGCGGCTTATATAACCTGACCTTTTCTCTCTCCCTGCTGGCCGACCCTTGCGGCGCCAGCAGCGGCGTTTTCGTCTTCGAGCCGGATTATACCGACGACTGCGGCTTTCATTGGTATCTGCCGGTGAAGGCCACTTCCTGGGGGATAGCAGGCTCAGGCTACGTGCCGAGTATTTCGGTGACCAAAAGCGGGCCCGACGAGATTCAGGTGACGGACGATATCACCTATACTATCACGGTGGATACCAACATTACCAGCACGATCCAGGTCACCGATACCTTCACCTCTAACCCCGGCTGTGCCTACACTTTGATCGAGACCTCCGGGGGCGTTACCAGCAGCAATCGAATTACCTGGGAATTTGAAGGCCCTGGCAGCCGGGTCTACACTCTGACCTTCCGGCGACCGTCGCCGCCTGCGGATTTTTGCGATTGCTGCGGCACGGTTCTTCAAGACTCGGTAGAAGCCACGGCTGTCGATTGCCAGGACTGCATGAGGAGAGACAGCGCCGATGCCTCAACTGAAATTCAGTGCGGCATCGGCGCGGCTGGCGAAAAAGAGGTCAGCCCGCCAGCCGAAAACTGCTCTACCTACTTTTACACCAATACCTACGTTTTCTCCAGCACTTTCCCCGCCACCGCCGCCTGGTCGAATATGGTATTGACGGAGACCATGGCTAACGCCCAGACATACGTCACCGGCTCGGCCCACGCCTGGGTGATAAGCGGTTCCACTACCTGTAACCTGGGCGTGAGCGCGGCAACTTCCACCGGCGACCTGGTGCTGAACTTCACCGGCTGCGCGGCCGTCCCCGTGCCCGGCTCCACCCTGGTGATAACTTACGAATTGCAGACCATCGATAGCTCCCAGTCTACTTGCAGCGCCTATAGCTGGTACGATTGGACTTATTTCGATACCGGGGTAGGCTCTGTGGGAGTGTGCGGCGGGGATGGCGTGCTGGAAGAGGGCGTTTTTGTGACCAGTGTGCCTCCGGCCATGCGCCTTGATTTCTCTGGAGTGCCTCCCATTGTGGCTCCTTGCGGGGAGTACACCGTCGCTCTGCACCTCGAATGCGCCGCGGCCTGTCTCATTGCCCCTCGCATGCCCGCTTATGACGCGGAAGTGGTCTTTCCCACCACCAATTACCACGTCGTCGAAGTGGTGGGCTTTGAGGGGGCGACCCCGGCCTACACGGTCACCAACCCTTTGGACTACACCTGGCGTTACAGCGATACTTTCGCCACCGCAGTGAGCAGTACGATAATGCTCCGCGTGCAGTTGCGCTGCGACAGTCCGCCAGGTATGAGCGCCGTGGCCTATTACGATAACAACTGCTACGATAACGAGGTTTACGACCACAACTGCTCCGCCTCGGCCCAGGCTTCCCCCACTCCCTTGCTGCTCGAACCGGCGCCCATCATAGCCAAGTACCCGGAGGTTATCTACGCCAAAGGAGACGTGGTAACCTGGACCCTGACGACCATAAACTCCGGCTCCGGCCCGGCCTATAGCATCATTTTAACCGACGTTCTAGGCTCTGGCCTGCGCTACTTCAGTTCCACTATCGCTTCGCGGTACGACTCTGTGGCCGGGGTGCAGCCCATAACTTCCGGCCAGACTACTACCTGGTTCCTGCCGGTCATGCTACCCGGCGAATGGGTAATCATCAAGTTCATGGCCGAAGTGGTGAGCTGCGAGGACCTGACCAATCGCCTGGAAGAGGCGCAGGGCTGCGCCGGGCAGATCTGCCTCACCAGCGGCCCTCTCTTCTCCCACGTAGAGCTGCCCGAGACGCTGGAATTGGCTACCAACGCCTCCCTCACCCCGATTGAAATGTGCCACACGCGCACCGTGACCATCACCGTGCGCAATGCCGGCCTGACCAGCGTCTATTCCACCACCATCAACGAAACTCTCCCGGCGGGCCTTACCTTCATGCCGGGCACGGCCCGGTGGAGATATGGCGCCAGCGGGGCCTGGACGGATAACGTAACGCCCACCATCAGCGGAGGCGGGCAAGACCTCGCCTGGGCCTACGACGACCCTAACCTGGACAGCACTTTCAGAAACTACCTGAGACGCCTGCGCCCCGACGAGGTAGTTTACATCACTTTCGACGTGTACGCCAATTGCCCCTTCCTGGGCGGCACTTTGCGGGTTAGCTCTGCCTACTACGATGTCTGCGGGGGCTACCATCCATCGCTGCTCAGCAGCTTCACGATGGAAGAGGATATACCGCAGTTGGCCGTAGACAAAGTACAGATCGACCCGCTGCCGGTGGAATGTGGGGACGTCATAACCTGGCGGGTCAGGGTCTCTAACAATTCCTCCTCGGCCAGCGCCGACATGGTGCGCATCACCGATACCGTAGGGAGCGGCTTAACCTTCGGGGGGGTCTACACCACCACCCCCGGCGATGTGCTTAACATCGCCATCGGCGGAGCAGTCGTCTGGGAAGCGGGGAATTTAGGCCGAAACGAAACGATAACCTACTACGTTACCACGACGGCGAACAGTGGAGCTTTCTGCGGCCCGTTGAGAAATACGGTGGCCGCTTCCTGGGGATGCGGCGACCCGGATGGCGACCCCACTACCCCTCTTGAATGCCAGTCGGAAGACGAGGTCAGCGCTTCTGCCGTCGCCCCGCCCGGTCGACCTGACGTGCAGATCGAAGCCTGGGTCTCGGAAGAGATGACCTCCTGCGCCGATAGCCGCCCCGTAACTATTACCTTTACCAACGTGTCCACCACTTCCATGGCCTACGACACAGTTTTGACCTTCACCCTGCCTTCTGGCATGACGGGCGAGAACGGAACTAACACCATAACCCGCGCCATTGATGCTCTGGCCCCCGGCGCGTCCGCCACCCGCACCTTCACCGTGGCCCTGGCCTGCAACGTGATGAGCAACACCATCCAGCTCAACGGCACCTACCAGGACTGCTGCAACAACCCCTATGTCCTGAGCGGCAGCCACCACCCGGTCATCGTCGAGCCTGACCTTCAGCTCGAAATTTCGCCCACGCCCCCCGACCTCACCTGTGGCGACGAGGTGACCTGGTACATCACCGTCACCAACAACAGCACCGCCACAGCCGAGGTGGCGCGGGTAGGAGCCAGGTTGTTTGCCAGCTTCGATTACGTAACAGCCACCGTCCTCCACTGTTTTGACCCTGAGGACGGTAATGGTAGAGAACATGTTTATTGGGAGACGGCCAACCTGACCCCTGGCGGGCAGGTGGTGTACACCCTGACGGCCAGATACGTAAACCCCGGCAGCCTCACCGTTGACGGCTGCGACCCCAATCAGCGCCGCATCCGGGTCGGTGTACGCTGGGGATGTGGTCAGCCCGATGGCAATCCGGGTACTGGCTGGACCTTCAGCGGCGGCCCGTGCAATGGCGCCGATTCTGCCGTTGAATGTACAAACTCCACCACCAGATGGCAGAACAGCACCCCGGCCCTCATCCCCGACCTGGTTATAAACGACCTTCAGCCCTTCTTCCCGCCCTGCGACATATACAAGCGCGGCACCATCACCGTCGCCGTGAGAAACCAGAGTCATGGAATCGATTCCGGCGTCGTTCCGACTGGTACGACTATCATCGCCTACGTGGGGGTGGACGGCGCCCACTTCTACACCGTAACCAGAACGCTCACCGAAGCGCTCGCCGTCAATGCTTCCACCTCCCTGGTCATCACCGACGTAATCGAGGAATACGATTGCGGCCCTCACACCATCACTGCCACCTTGGAGCCTATCTGCGAATGTAATTGGGATAACAACGATCGCGGCCCGGAGACCTTTGTAATAGACTGCTCCGGCGTCTCGGCGGTGGTGGCAATCGGCGACTGCGATCTGTACATCACGGCCACCGGCTACCTGACCGGCACCGCGCCTTATAACTATACCTGGCTCTACGGCGATGGCACAAACTCACCTCTCCTCACCACCAGCGAATCGGTCATCTCCAGCACCCACCGCTACACTCAATGCGGCAACTACACCGTCACCCTGATCAACACCGACAGCGTGGGCTGTATCCTGTCTGATACCGATGGCTTCCACATCAATCAGCCGCCGGTGGCCGCCATCGGGGCCATCACCCCTCATTGCGACATGAGCGTGGATTACATAAACGCCACCACCGATTGCGACGTTGACCATCCGGGCTTTGGCTACACCGAGATTTTGACCTTTACCTGGTTGCTCTACGATAGCAGCGGACTTTTGCGCGACGACACCGTAGTCAGCAACCCGGCGGCCTACCCTATGCCAAATATGAACACCCCGGCCGGCATAATAACCCACTGTGGCCGGTACAGCGTCACCCTGGTCGTCACCGATCACCAGAGTTGCACCGATTCCGTGACCAGCGGCTTCTACGTCAACGAGCCGCCCGAAACGCCCACCATCGCCCTCAGCGACGCCAACCTCTGCGATTTAACCTTTGGCTTTGAGGGCCGCGCCGAAGATTGCACTCCCGGCGACGTGCTGACCTATACCTGGACAGTCTACGAGATGCCTTCCCTGGCGCTCATCACCGGGCCGATTGTGATGACCGCCACCCAGGGCGTGAGCGTCTCCGGGCAGGTGCCGGTCACTTCCTGCGGCACGTATTCGGTCGTGCTCCAGGTGGCCGATGAGGAAGGTTGCGCCACGGCCGAAGTTTCCGATAGCATCTACGTCAACGAACCGCCCGAAACGCCCGCTCTCGACCTGAGAGACGACCTCCCCTGCGACCTGAGCCTGGAATATACGGCGGTGGTGACAGAGTGCGGGGTGGATACCCTGACCTATACCTTCGATTTTGAAGGGCCGGGGGTATTTACTCCCACATGGACGATAACCGAAGCGGCAGGCATTGACGTATCGGACAGCATTCCCATCAGCGAGTGCGGGACGTATACGCTTACCCTCACCGTTACAGATACGAGCGGCTGCCAGGCCGGGCCGGTCTCCGATGCCCAGACGGTGATAGGGGCCGCGCCGGAGGTCAGTCTGGAGGTCATCACCTCCGCTTTGAGTTGTGATATCCACGTGGTGACTTATACCGTGGTGCCCACCTTCAACTCCACCTGCTGCGATCCTATGCAGTACACTTTCGAATATGGCGACGGAACGGGCGCGGCGGGCACTTTCGCCAGCAGCGGCGAGCGCTATACCCTCACCCACACTTACGCTGCCTGCGACAACATCACGGCCACCGTCACTGTGACCTGTGGCGACAGTTGCGTCATGAGCGATACGGTGAGTATCTACATCAACCAGCCCCCGCAGATAGATAGTCTCATCCTGGACCAGCCCAATCCCTGCGCCGATGTCATCACCTACACGGCCAGGGTGGCCGACTGCAACGGCGTGGACACTCTGAACTGGCGGCTGGAGTTCAGCGACGGGGGGGTGATCGTCTCGGACACCGTGCCCGGCAACGGGGTCGTCAACGGCACCTACACCCTGGTCGATACGGCCCACTGCGGCGTGATCACGGCCACCTTAATCGTCACCGACGACTTTGAATGCGTTACTTACACCGTCTCCGCGCTCCTCAACGTCAACCAGCCGCCGCAGATAGGGAGCCTCGACCTCGGCCAGGCCGACGCCTGTGCGGACGTCATCACCTACACGGTCACCGTGACCGATTGCGACGACTTGAGCACCCTGACCTGGCGGCTGGATTTCAGCGACGGGGGGGTGATCGTCTCGGACACCGTGCCCGGAAGCGGCGTCGTCAGCGGCACCTACACCTTGCAGAACGGGGCCTACTGCGGCGACATCACCGCCACCTTGACCATCACCGACGACTCTGAATGCGTTACGGACACCGCCTCAGCGCCCATCGACCTCAACCAGCCGCCGCAGATAAATATTCTCATCCTTGACCAGCCCGATCCCTGCGCCGATGTCGTCACTTACACGGCGAGCGTGACCGACTGCGATGGTCTGGTCAACGTGGACTGGCGGCTGGAGTTTAGCGACGGCGGGGTCTTATCGGGCACCGTGCCCGGCAATGGCATCGTCAGCGGCACCTACACCCTGGTCGATACGGCCTACTGTGGCGAAATCACCGCCACCTTAATCATCACCGACGACTCTGGATGCGATACTGACGCCTCCGCCGCGCCCCTCGACGCCAATCAGCCGCCGCAGATAGGGAGCCTCGTCCTCGGCCAGGCCGATATCTGCGCCGATTTCATCACCTACACGGCCACCGTGACCGATTGCGACGACTTGAGCACCCTGACCTGGCGGCTGGAGTTCAGCGACGGAGGGGTGATTGTCTCGGACTCCGTGCCCGGAAACGGCGTCGTCAGCGGCACCTACACCTTGCAAAGCGGGGCCTACTGCGGCGAAATCACCGCCACTTTAACCGTCACCGACGACGCTGAATGCGTTACGGACACCACCGCCGCGCCCCTCAACGTCAACCAGCCGCCGCAGATAGATAGTCTTATCCTTAACCAGCCCGATCCCTGCGCCGATGTCATCACCTACACGGCCACCGTGACCGACTGCGATGGCCTGGTCAACGTGGACTGGCGGCTGGAGTTCAGCGACGGGGGGGTCTTATCGGGCACTGTATCTGGAAACGGCATCATCAGCGGCACCTACACCCTGGCCGATACGGCCCACTGCGGCGAAATCACCGCCACCTTAAGCATCACCGACGACTCTGAATGCGATATTGACGCCACCTCGACGCCCCTCAACGTCAATCAGCCGCCGCAGATAGGTGAGCTTGGCCTCGTCCAGGCCGATATCTGCGCCGATTTCATCACCTACACGGCCACCGTGACCGACTGCGACGACTTGAGCACCCTGAGCTGGCGGCTGGATTTCAGCGACGGAGGAGTGATCGTCTCGGATACCGTGCCCGGCAGCGGGGTCATCAATGGCGCCTACACCCTGTCCGATACGGCCCACTGCGGCGAAATCACGGCCACCTTGATCGTCACCGACGGCTCTGAATGCTACACCGAAACCGTCGCCGCGCCTGTCAACGTCAATCAGCCGCCGCACATAGGGAGTTTTGACCTCGGCCAGGCCGATGTCTGCGCCGATTTCATCACCTACACGGCCACCGTGACCGATTGCGACGACTTGAGCACCCTGACCTGGCGGCTGGAATTCAGCGACGGGGGGGTGATCGTCTCGGACACCGTGCCCGGCAGCGGCATCGTCAGCGGCACCTACACCCTGTCCGATACGGCCCACTGCGGCGTAATCACCGCCACCTTAATCATCACCGACGACGCTGGATGCGATACTTACACCATCTCGGTGCCCATCAACGTCAATCAGCCGCCGGCCATACTCAACCTGGATATGGGTCAAAATCCTTGTACGACTGAGATCACCTACACGGCCACCGTGACCGATTGCGACGACTTGAGCACCCTGACTTGGCGGCTGGATTTCAGCGACGGGGGGGTGATCGTCTCGGACACCGTGCCCGTGAGCGGCGTCATCAGCGGCACCTACACCCTGTCCGATACGGTTTACTGTGGCTCGATCTCCGCCACCTTGACCATGACCGACAGCGTTGCCTGTGTGATCACAGAAACCAGCAATGAGATCGACGTCAACCAGTCTCCGCGGGACGTGGTAGTCACCATCACCGACACCGAGGTCTGCGACCTGTACTTTGATTATGAAGCCCACGCCTTCGACTGCGACGGCGACGTTCTGACTTATACCTGGGTAATAACCGGGCCAACAGTAGTTATGACCGGGAGCGGCATCAGCGGCGGTCTGTCCGTGACCGAGTGCGGGGACTACACGGCCACCGTGATGGTGACCGATGGGGAATGCGCCGCCAGCGGCACCGCAACCACCACCATTGACCACGGGGCGCCCCAGGTGGACCTGATTAGCGACGTCTCCTGTCTGGTGGTCACTTATACCGTAGTGCCCACTTTCTCCGTGTCCTGTTGCTCTTCGGTGGTCTATACCGTCACCTTTGGAGATGGCACGGCGGCGGTAACGGGCACGGTCACCATCCCGGACAATGGGCAGCCTGTCGTTCTGCCGCCTCACGTTTACTCCGATTGCGGTTGCTACACGGCGGTCGTCACTGTCGAGTGTGGCGGCTGCCTGACGACTACCAGCACGGCGCCCCCGCTATCC
This sequence comes from Anaerolineae bacterium, assembly GCA_034417895.1. Classification (GTDB taxonomy): domain Bacteria; phylum Chloroflexota; class Anaerolineae; order CAZYHC01; family CAZYHC01; genus DAOULT01. Next base: position 40,629 of record DAOULT010000120.1, read on the forward strand.
CACCCTGATCTGACCATCATCGACCTGCGTCCCACCTGCCTGGCTGGCGACGGCGTTCAGAACCCCATCCAGGTCTCCGGGGTGATTTCCAACGGCGGCGGAGAGGATGCTAACGGGGCGGTGGTGCACGTTTACTTTGGCGCCGGGGGCGAAGTATATTCCACCACCGTCGATGTCGGGGCCGGCATGACGGAAACGGTCTCCTATACCACTTCTTTGCTCGGCTGCGGCGTGCTCTATCTCTTCACCATGACGGTGGACAGCTACGACCGGATATGCGAGTGCAATGAAGCGAACAACCAGGCGGCCGCGCAGTTAGTTTGCCCCTGCTCTGGCTACCAGATGAGCAAGCAGCGCCTCAGCCCTTCGCCCATCCGGGTAGGGGAGCTTGTGACCTTCGGCATTCGTATAACCAATACCGGCAGAACCACGCTGGCGCTCGTCTCCCTGGCCGATACCTACGACGTCAACTACCTCGATTTCGCCTGGGCCACACCCGCCCCCAACACGGTGGATGAGACGGGAGGCAACCTCCACTGGGACGACCTGACGGCTCTTGCCCCCCAGGGCTTCGGCTCAGACCTGGCACCGGGTAGTTCTTTCCTGGTCAAAGTAACCTTTAGCGGCATAGCCAGCACCCAAAACCTCCCCGGCGGGGTGACGGTGGACACGGCCACCTCTAACGTCGTTGACGAAAATAATGTCCCCCTCGGCCCGATAACCGATCCCGCCGAGGTAGAAGTGGGTTGGCCTATTCTCCACCTGGTCAAGACCAACGATCCGGCGGGAACGGTCTACCCCGGCGATATCATCAACTATACTATCTGTTACAGCAACAGCGGCAACTATACGGCCACTAACGTCGTCCTCGGCGATGTCATCCCGGCCAATACCACTTACGTTCCCGGCAGCGCATCCAGTCCGCCGTCGGTCTACCACTATGATGGTAGCGACTGGAGCCCCACCCCGGTCTTGCCCACGCTGGCCCTGAGGTGGCTCATTGGCGATCTGGCTCCCGGCGAATCGGACTGCGTCTCCTTCCGGGTGCAGGTTAATATGACCATCGTCAGTCCGGATGAGCAGACCTGGCGCTTTTCTGAGCAGGGGTGGGTGCCCGCCGATTGGGTGGAACCTACGTCAACCGCCACCCCAGGCGTTACGCCATCGCTGGCTCCTATGCCGACCTTCCCTCCTAGCCCAACGTGGACGCCTGTACCTGCTCCAACGTATACGCCTGTTCTTATTCCTACGGAGAGCCTGCCTACTCCTGGGGCGCCAACTGAAACGCCGACCGGGGAAATGCCGACAGTCGAGCCGTTGCCGAGCGAAGGGCTCCCGACCGAAATGCCGACCGTAATGCTGGCCGACTCCGACGGCGATGGCCTGACCGACGGCCTGGACGCCTGCCCCGCCGAACCCGGCCCGCTGGAAAACAACGGCTGTCCGCGGCCCACCGCTACGCCCGTCCCGCCGCCGCTCGACTCGGACGGCGATGGCCTGGCCGACGACCTGGATCAGTGCCCCGCCGAACCCGGCCCGCTGGAAAACAACGGCTGTCCGCAGCCCACTGCCACGCCCGTCCCGCCGCTCGACTCGGACGGCGATGGCCTGGCCGACAACCTGGATCAGTGCCCGGCCAACGCCGGCCCGCCGGAAAACAACGGCTGTCCGTGGCCCACTGCCACGCCCGTCCCGCCGCCGCTCGACTCGGACGGCGATGGTCTGACCGACGACCTGGATCAGTGCCCGACCGAACCCGGCCCGCCGGAAAACAACGGCTGTCCGTGGCCCACCGCCACGCCCGTCCCGCCGCCGCCTGACTCGGACGGCGATGGCCTGACCGACGACCTGGATCAGTGCCCGGCCAAAGCCGGCCCGCCGGAAAACAACGGCTGTCCGCGGCCCACCGCCACGCCCGTCCCGCCGCCGCTCGACTCGGACGGCGATGGCCTGGCAGACGACCTGGACGCCTGCCCTGCCGAACCCGGCCCGCCGGAAAACAACGGCTGTCCGCAGCCCACCGCTACGCCCGTCCCGACGGATACGCCTGTGTCTTCACCCGACAGTACGACGTCGCCTTCTGGCCTCATTTCGAACCGCCCTGGAGGGTTGGCGGCGCCGTTGTGGAAAGGGAACTATCAGGAACCCGCTGAGGAACAGCCGACCGAGGTCGAGCCGACGCCCTGGGCTGGTTATTCTGAGACAAGAGTCCCGCCGGCGTCTCCCTGGGCTGGCTATTCCGAGACAGAGGTCCCGCCGCCGGCAGAAAGCTCTACTCCAGAACAGCCGCCGGCAGAGCTTCCTACTCCAGAACAGCCGCCGGAATTCACGCCGCCGGCAGAAAGCCCCACCCCGGAGCAGCCGGAAGAGGTGGTTACCGCGCCGATCATCAGACAGCCACTCCCGAGCGGGGGAATCGAAAACGTGGCGGATTTAGACAGCGATCAAACCGACCCCATTACCGATACGGTGGAAAACCCTCTGATAGACACGGTTGATCCGGTGGTCACTAAGAGCGGAGATCCCCACGAGGCTCAGATCGGGGATATAGTAACTTTCACGCTGGAGGTCACTAACCAGGGGGTGGCTAACGCCACCGGGGTGCAGGTTATCGATTCTATCTTCCCTTTCCTGGACATTTTGAGCGTGGAAACAACCAAAGGGACGGTAACTATATTGGAGAGTACCGTGTTTGTAAACATTGGTACTTTAGCTCCAGGGGAAGTGGTGATTATCACCATCCTCACACGGGTCAACGATCAGGCTACCCCGCCCACTGAGGTCGTTAACCAGACGCAGATAGTTTACAACGAGGGGCCTGAAGAACCTTCTTTGCCGGTGATAATATACATACCTCCTGAAGGGGTACCAACTCCAACGTCACTGGTACCTACACCTGTACCGACTTCTACGCCGATACCTGTTCCAACTGAATCTGCAACACCAATACCACCGACGATTACGCCGGTAACGCCTGTTCCACCAACGGCCACTCCAACGCCCGGCGGGGGAGACGGCGAGGGAGAGACGCCCACTCCTCCCGCCCCACAACCTACTAACACGCCAGCGCCTTTGCAGCCTACCCCTGCCCCGGTAGCTGTTCCTACGCCTCCTGTTTTGCTGCCGGAAACAGGTCTGTTGCCAGGCTGGTTCGATTGCCTGATCGTTCTGCCCTGGATTTCCCTGACAGCTATTTTGATCCTGGCTCTCATTCGCCGAAAACTGGGGAAAGGTGAATAGTTGAAAATGAACAAGAGAAGGCGGAAACTCTGGCGCGAAATAACGATCGTCCTGGTCAATATGGGGCTTATCTGCTTCTCCACCCTTTTTCTTCTCTCCTGCGTATTACTCTGGGGAGCGGCGCGCGCAGGATGGTTTGAGGGGGTGCTGTATCTTTTCTCTCCTCGCCATCCTCAGCCGGCGCGGCTAGAAGCCATCCTTCCGCGCGCCACTCCCTCACCCTTTTTCGTCGCCCGGCAGGGAGAGGACACAACCGCTCTTCCAACTGTTCTCCCGGAGGAAGCTACCCCTTTCGTGGCGCCTGCTCCTGAACCCACTGCGCCACCTCGCGCGGAGCCAACTCCACAGAAGCCGTTACCTTCTCTGGGGGCGCGGATTATCATCCCCGCTCTGAAAGTAGATACTCCCATAGTGGAAGTCCCTTTCCGGGAAGGTAGTTGGGATATAGCCGGACTTTCCAGCGAGGTGGCTCACTTAGAAGGCACGGCCCAACCGGGCGAAAATGCTAATGTGGTTATGGCCGGACACGTTACTTTAGCCAGCGGTGGTTGTGGCCCTTTTAAGGAACTGGCGAAGCTTCAGCCCGGCGCTACAGTGAAAATTCAGAGTGGTAACGAAAGTTACGTGTATCTGGTGGACTACGGCAAGGCCACAGGCCCCGGCGATGTAGATGTACTAAATTCCACAGATAAGCCTGTTTTGACTCTCATTACCTGCTTGAATTGGGATTTTCTACAGCACCGCTATCGCGATCGTTTTATAATTGTTGCCTACCTGGACAAAGAACTCAGTTAGAAGCGATAAGTCTACGCCTTACCGGCAGAGCAAGACTGGTCGACTTCGAGGCGTATTGGATAATATTCATGGGCCTTCACCTCAGAGATTATCAGCCTGATGATCCTTAACTGCACCATGGGGTGGGCCTTTTTTATTTCGGCGCCCCCTGGCCGCTTCCACAGGAGGCTGGAATGACAGAATGCAGCAGGCCGTCTGGAACCCCAAAAAAGGCTTGCAAGCACTTGACAAATTTTCTTTTTTGCCCTATAATTAAACTGACCAGTCGGTCTAGAAAACAGAGAGAGGAGAGAAAGGCCCGGCGCGGAGAAATTCTCTTGACAAAAGGCGGCTCTTGTGGTATGATTTAACTGAGTAGTCACTTTAAAGTGAGCGCTCAATTATAATCTGAAAGGACCTGTTATGGAAGAAGCTGAGGCTAAAGAAGCCAAAATGTCCCGCCAGGAACGCCGCGTCGAGGCCCGTAAAGCCAGGATTCTGGAAGCTGCCGCCCACGTTTTTGCCCGCAAAGGGTATGGGCAGGCCACCACCAGAGAGATCGCCGAAGAAGCGGACGTGTCGGAGGGGAGCATCTTCTACCACTTTGGAAGCAAGCGCGATCTGCTGCTGAACATTATGGATCAACTCATCGTTGATGCTACGATGAGGGAAATGCTTGCCCAGACGGACATGAGCGACCCACGCGTTTCTCTGGTAGATATCCTTCGTAATCGCCTGGAAATAGCAGAGCGCAATCGCGAACTGATGCAAGCTATCTTCACCGAAGTTCATCATAACGCTGAGTTGCGGCGACAATTCTTTAAAGAGATTGCGTTGCCTCTCATCTCCCACTTTGAGACCCTGATCATGGCCCATAGTCAGGCTGGGGTTTTTCGCCCCCTGAATCCCACCATAGTCACGCGGGCTATACTGAGCGTCTTTCTGGTTTTTAACCTTCTGGTGCTGACGGGTGTGGACGAAAAACTGGCAGCCATTCCTCGCCATGAACTGGCCGAAGGGTGGGCCGACCTGTTCCTGTATGGTCTGCTGTCCCGCCAGGAGGGGGAGCGATGATCAGGCGCACCCTGTCCGTCATGCGCAAAGAGTTTCTCCACATAATACGCGATCCGCGTACCCTGGCCTCCATGTTCTTCATGCCCCTGATGATGCTTTTTGTGGTGGGTTATGCGGTCGCCGGCGATGTGGATCATCTGGCTACCGCGGTGCTCGACCACGACCGCACGACGGAAAGCCGCGCCCTGATAAGCACTTACCAGGCTTCTAACTACTTCGACGTGGTGCGCTACGTCGAAAGCCAGGACCAACTGGGCCGCCTGCTCGACAGCGGCCAGGTGCGGGCCGGGCTGGTCATTCCTGCGGGCTACAGCCGCGACCTGGAGCGCGGGGAGGAGGTGCAGGTCAGCGTCATGATCGACGGCTCGGACCCCAACGTAGCCAACACCGCGTTCGCCGCCGCCCAGTCGGTGGGCCAGGCTCAATCGGTCAAAATCATCGAAAAGCGCATGGGAATCAGCATGGCCGAGCAGCCCGGCCTGAAAGTGGAACCCAGAGTGTGGTACAACCCCGACATGGAAGGCGTCAACTTCCTGATTCCGGGGCTGATCGGCATGATCCTGCAAATGACGGCCACCCAACTGACCGCCATGGCTATCGTGCGCGAAAAAGAGATGGGCACCATCGAGCAACTCATTGCCACCCCCATTCGGCCTTACGAACTGATTCTGGGCAAGGTGGTCCCTTATACCTTCGTCGCTTTCAGCAACCTGGCTATGGTGTTGGGGGTGGGGGTGTGGTTGTTTAAGGTGCCGGTGCATGGCAGCATCCCTTTGTTGCTCGCGTTGTCCAGTTTTTTCCTGCTGGCCTCGCTGGGGGTCGGGCTTTTCTTCTCCACCGTAGCCAACACCCAGCGGGAAGCCATGTTGCTCACCGTGTTCACCTTGATGCCTTCCATATTCCTTTCGGGCTACTTCTTCCCCATCGAAGCCATGCCCGTCGTCTTGCAGTACGTCAGCAAGCTCATTCCCCTGACCTACGCCCTGGTTATCACTCGGGGCATTATTATGAAGGGGGTGGGGCTGGAGATTCTGCTGGACCAGGTCATCGTCCTGGGCATTTTTATGGTGGCTATCCTGACCCTGGCTATCAGCCGCTTCCGCAAGAAACTGGAATGACAGAGGAGAAACAATGAGCGGCCGAGTCCTGCCCATCATGTACAAAGAGTTTATCCATATAGTGCGTGACCCGCGTACCCTGGTGACCATGATCATCATGCCCCTGATGCAGCTTTTTTTGCTGGGCTATGCCGCCACCGTGGACGTGGAACACCTGACCACCGCCGTGCTCGACCACGACCGCACGACGGAAAGCCGCGAACTGATAAGCACCTACCAGGCTTCCAACTACTTCGACATCGTGCGCTATGTCGAAAGCCAGGCCGAACTGGGCTATCTGCTCGACAGCGGGCGGGTGCGGGCCGGGCTGGTCATCCCGCCTGGCTATGGCCGCCACCTGGAGCGCGGGGAGCAGACGCAGATCAGCTTTATGATTGATGGCGCAGACCCCCAGGTGGCCAGAACTGCTTTCGCCGCAGCCCAATCGGTGGGCCAGGCCCAATCGGTCAAAATCATCGAAAAGCGCACGGGGATCAACCTGGCCGAGCAGCCCGGCCTGAAAGTGGAACCCAGAGTGTGGTACAACCCCGACATGGAAAGCGCCAACTTCCTGATTCCGGGGCTGATCGGCATGATCCTGCAAATGCAGGCTACCACTATGACCGCCCTGGCTATCGTGCGCGAGCGGGAGATAGGCACCATCGAGCAACTGATCGTCACCCCCATTCGGTCTTACGAGCTGATTCTGGGCAAGGTTGTCCCTTATGCCTTCATCGTTTTCGGCCAGATGGTCATGGTGCTGGGAGCGGGGGTGTGGTGGTTTAAGGTGCCGGTGCACGGCAGCATCCCTTTGTTGCTTGCTTTATCGAGTTTTTTCCTGCTGACCTCGCTGGGGTTCGGTCTTTTCTTCTCCACCGTAGCCAACACCCAGCAGGAGGCTATGTTTCTCACCATGTTCAGCATGTTGCCGGCCGTTATCCTGTCTGGCTACTTCTTCCCCGTCGAGTCCATGCCCCTGGTCTTGCAGTATGTCAGCAAGGTCATTCCCCTGACCTACGCTTTGGTTATCATTCGGGGCATTATTATGAAAGGGGTAGGGCTGGAGATTCTGCTGAGCCAGGTCATCGCCCTGAGCATTTTTATGGTGGTCATCCTGGCCCTGGCTGCCACCCGTTTCCGTAAGAGGTTAGAATGACAGAAGAGTACATCATCCAGACGCATAAGCTGACCAAAAAATTCAAAGACATCGTGGCCGTGAATGGGCTGGAGCTGGCCGTCAGGGCGGGCGAGATCTTCGGCATGGTCGGCCCCGACGGGGCGGGCAAGACGACCACCATCCGCATGTTGGCCGCCATCATGGATCCCAGCGCCGGCCGGGCGACAGTGGCCGGGTATGACACCTTGCGCCAGTCCGAACAGATCAAGAGACACATCGGCTACATGGCTCAGCGTTTCAACCTGTACGGCGATTTGACGGTCATGGAGAACCTCAACTTTTTCGCCGACGTTTTTGAAGTCAAGAGCTTAGAGCGAAAGCAACGCATCACCCAACTGCTGGAGTTCGCCCGTCTGACCGAATTCAAGAATAGACGAGGCCGCCACCTGTCCGGCGGGATGCAGAAAAAGCTGGCCCTGGCCTGCACCCTCATCCACCAGCCCCAGATCGTCTATCTGGACGAGCCGACCACCGGGGTGGACCCCGTCTCTCGCCGCGAGTTCTGGGACATCCTGTCCAACCTGCACCTGACGGGCACCACTATTCTGGTCAGCACGCCCTACATGGACGAAGCCGAACGCTGCTCGCGGGTGGGCCTGATGTACAAGGGCAGCCTGATCGCCTGTGACCCCCCGGAGAAGATCAAGGCCCTGGTCAGCGGAGAGTTGATCGAGGTGCGGCCCGACAACCTGCGCCGCGCCAGAGAGAGCCTCGCTCAGCTCGCGGGCCTGCTGGAGGTACAGACCTACGGCGATCTGCTCCACATTTTCGTGGACGACGCCGGACGGCGGCTGCCGGAACTGGCCGCCTTGCTCAGCGCACAGGGCATCGCCTTCGAGGGGCTGCGCCACACCAGGCCGCGCATGGAAGAGGCTTTTATCTCCCTGGTGCGGGCTCAGCAGGAATCACGGTAGCTGTAAGAGTCGCGGATGAACACGGACAACAACAACGAACGACAGAATTTAACGAACGAGCCGTGTTCACACGGTCCGATGAAACCAGCCACTTTTATGGCAGGAGTCAAATGGAGTATGATTAATGAATGAAAATACGGTTGACGGCGCTATCGTCGTGGAAAATCTGAGCAAGAAATTCGGGGACTTCACCGCCGTGGACGGAATCAGTTTCCAGGTAAGGCGGGGAGAGATTTTCGGCTTCCTGGGGCCGAACGGAGCAGGTAAAACGACCACCATGCGCATGTTGCTGGGGCTGCTCAGGCCCAGTAGCGGACGGGCAACGGTGCTGGGCTACGACATCGTACGCGAGACCGAAAAGATCAAAAAACGCATCGGATACATGTCCCAGCGTTTCAGTCTGTACAGCGACCTGACTGTGCTCGAAAACCTCAACTTTTATGGCCGCACCTACGGGGTCAGAGGCCGCCGTCTGGAAGACCGCAAGCACTACATTGTTAAAATGGCCGGTTTGCAGGGGCGGGAGGGAGAGTTGACCGCCAACCTGTCCGGGGGCTGGAAACAACGCCTGGCGCTGGGCACGGCCATCATCCACGAGCCGGAGCTGCTTTTCCTGGACGAGCCGACCGCTGGCGTGGACCCCATCTCCCGCCGAGATTTTTGGGATCTGCTGTACGAGCTGGCCGAAAACGGAACGACCATTTTTGTCACCACCCACTACATGGACGAGGCCGAACACTGCCACCGCCTGGCTTTCATCCAGGCCGGGCGTATAGTGGCCCAGGGCACGCCGCAAGGGATCAAAGACACGGGAATGAGAGGCCAGGTGTTGGAAATTGACTGCGACAACCCGGATGTGGCCCTCACCGCTCTGCGCCAGATGGACGCCTTCGAAGAAGTGGCCTTGTATGGGGCCCTGATTCATGTGGTGGCGGCAGATATCGCGAAGCAGCAGGCCCAGATCGCTGACGAGCTGGCTCAAAAAGGGGTGGCCGTCAGGAGCATGGCCCTTATTGCCCCCTCTCTGGAGGACGTTTTCATCTCCAGCGTCAGGGGCGTGAGAAGCATTTAAGCGCCAGGCGCAACAACGAACGTTCGCTGTGTGTCTGGCGACTGGAGCAGGAGTGAAGAAATTGAAGAAGATAATACGTCTTATCGTGGTCGTCATCGTTCTGGTGTTGCTCGCCGGCGGGGGCTATTGGGGCTGGCAGTACTTGCAGGCCAACCCGCAGATGGTGAGCTGGATCATGACTAATTTGGAGATTGAGGCCATCCAGGCCGCGGAAGTGCTGAGCGCTTCGGGCTTCATCGAGGCCGAAGAAGTGTCCATTACCGCCGAGATAGGAGGCAGAATCGTGGCCCTGCACGCCGACGAAGGCGACCAGGTGCAGCGCGGCAAGCCCCTCGTCGAGCTGGACACGGCCATGCTGGAAGCCCAGCGTCGCCAGGCTGAAGCCGCCCTGGAACTGGCCGAAGCTCAACTGGCCCAGGTGCAGGCCGGAACCCGGCCTGAAGTCATCTATCAGGCGCAGGTGGCCGTGGCCCAGGCCGAAGCCGTCCGCGACGGGGCCTACCAGGTCTGGCAGGATGCCCAGGCCGTGCTCAACAATCCCCAGGAATTGGAGGCCCGTATCAATGCCGCCCGCGCTCAGGTGGAGGTCGCCCAACATCAGTTTGAAGCCGCAGCCGGCAACAAGGACGCCGCCGAAGCTTACATGGAAAGCGCCGGACGGCTGGTCAACTTCCTGGAGCATCCGGGCATAGTCACTCTCCACCCTCCCCCTACCGGCAAGCGACATCGTATAGAAATCGAGATCGATCCGGGCACCAAACAAGGGGCTTACTATCAGTGGAATACCACCTCTAACCAGTGGTGGCAGGCCTGGGCAGGTCTAAACACGGCTGCCGCCCGCTACGAAGGGGCGCAACGAAATCTGGATAACCTGCTGGCTATGCGGGATAATCCCCAGAGCCTCAAGGCCCAGGTGGACGTCGCCCAGGCCGAGTGCCAGGTGGCCCAGGCGGCTGTGACCCAGGCCCAGGCCCAACTGGATTTGCTCCAGGCGGGAGCCACCCAGGAGCAGGTCGCTGTCTTCCAGGCCCAGGTGGAACAGGCCCGCTCAGCCCTGCGGACGCTGGAGGTGCAGTTGGAGAAAATGACCCTGAAAGCGCCCCGATATGGGTTGGTGGTGGAGCGCATGGTGCACGTGGGCGAGATGGCTGCCCCAGGAGCCTCCTTGCTGACGGTGGCCGATCTGAACGAGGTGAAGCTGACCATCTACATTCCTGAAGATGAGATCGGCAGGGTCAGGGTCGGTCAGCAGGTGGAGGTCACGGTCGATTCCTACCCGGACGAGGTCTTTGTGGGGAGGGTGAGCTACATCGCCAGCGAAGCGGAGTTCACGCCCAAGAACGTGCAGACTAAAAAAGAGCGGGTCAACATGGTCTTCGCCGTCAAGATCAAGCTGCCTAATCCGGATCACGAACTGAAGCCCGGTATGCCCGCCGACGCCGAGATATTGGATACTCAATGAATCACAAGGCATATAAAGAGCACAAGGCGTAAACCTGAGTGTCCTTTGTGCTCTTCCTGGTTATAGGAGTGGAAATGTGAAAAATCTCGTCATTATCCTGGTCATAATGGTTTTGCTGATAGGTGGCGCCTTCGCTGTCTGGAGATATTTCCAGGCCGACCCGGCTGCCGTGAGCCAATTTTTGACTGCTCTCGATCTGGATCCGGGCCAGGCGCCTCCTCGTACCCTGGAAGCTTCGGGCATGATCGAGGCCGAGGAAGTCGCTATCGTGAGCGAGGTAGGAGGACGGGTGATAGAAGTGCGGGCCGACGAAGGGGACGAGGTAAAGCGTGAAGATGAAGACGAAGACATATTGGCGCGCCTGGACACCACCCTGCTGGAAGCCCAGATGGAGGAAGCCCGTTCGGCAGTGGGCATTGCTCAGGCCAACCTGGATCAGGTGAAAGCGGGCAGCCGTGACGAGGAGATAGCCGCCGCCCAGGCCGCCGTGAGCCGGGCTGCTGCTCAGGCTCAGGGGGCCTTGCTGGCCTGGTACAACGCCGTGGACGTTCGGGATAATCCCCTGGAGTTGAACGCCCAGATCGACGAAGCCCGCACCCAGGTTGACCTGGCGGACCAGGCCATCGAGCAGGTGAAGGCCCAGTTGAACCAGGCCCAGGCAGATCGGGATAGATATGAGTTCGACGCCAGCGAAGAGGGTAAAACGCAGTTTAGGGCCTTCTCGGACCAGGTGCGCGGCCTGGAGGCTTCCTTGCAGGCAGCCCTGGCCGCTCGTGAGGGGGCGCAGAAAAATCTGGACGACCTGCTGGAGATGAAGAATAACCCCCTGGTGCTGGCTGCTCAGGCCAACGCCTCCTACGTTCAGTACCAGGCGGCCCAGAAAGGGGTAGAGGTGGCTCAGGCGGCCCTGGAAGTGGTGAAAGCCGGGCCGCGAACAGAGGAGGTGGCCGTCGCTCTGGCTCAGGTGCATCAGGCCGAGGCCGCCCTGGGAGTGCTCCAGACCCAACTGGATAAGATGACCCTGCGCTCCCCTATCAACGGCCTGGTGACGGGGCGCATGATACACGAGGGCGAGATGGCCGCTCCTGGGATCACTCTGCTGACTGTGGCCGACCTGAAGGAAGTTAAGTTGACGGTCTACATCCCTGAAGATGAGTTCGGCCAGGTCACAGTCGGTCAGCGGGTGGAGGTCACGGTCGATTCCCACCCGGATAAGATTTTCGAAGGCTGGGTGAGCTACGTCGCCAGCCAGGCGGAGTTCACCCCCAAGAACGTGCAGACCAAGAAAGAACGGGTCAACATGGTCTTCGCCGTTAAAGTTAAGCTGCCCAATCCCAAACACGATCTGAAGCCCGGTATGCCCGCCGACGCCACTATCTACCTGGAGGAATTTGTGACGACACCTGTTCCTACCCCTACCTGCACCCCGACGCCGACTGCCCTGCCGAGTATGCCCACGCCCACGCCGACGGCGCATGTAGAGGTGGCTAAAGCTACGGCACCCACCCCGACTGTGGTGTACCTGGAGCCTACGCCTACCTCCGTTGGCCGCCCCAACCCCACACCACAGCCCACGCCCACCTCAAGTCAGGCGTCCGGCGACTCGGAAGGGCCAGGCCCCCGCGCTCCCTCCTCTGCCCCCACGCCGCTGGCGCTGGAAGGCCAGATGGCCTATAGCGTGCTCAATAGAACCTACCGACCCTGGCCGCTGTACGACGTGTACGTCATCAACCTGGATGGAAGCGGACGGCGGCTGGTAGCTCCGGGCATGCGTCAGCCCGACCTGCGCGGCGATGGCTGGCTGATAGCCAACGGCGAGGGGTTGCCTGATCAGGAAAGCCTGTTCATGGTCAATATCGAAAGCGGCGAAAAACGGGAAGTGAGCGCCAATGCCAACGACGTGCGGCCTCTGTGGTCGCTGGACGGCAATCGCCTCCTTTTCACCAATACAGCCCGCAACGAGATGATCATCCAGGATGGCCCCTTTCGCGACGCCTACCATCACATCCTGCACTTCGAGGCGGTCTATCTGCCGGGCAAACATCCGACCTGGCTGAATGAGGGACAGGTAGTCTACAACGGTTGCTCCAACTGGACCTACGACGGCAAATGTGGCCTCTACCTCACCGAAACAAGGGGCAGGACGAAACCGCTACAGCTGACGGACGATCCGGCCGACATCGCTCCCGCCGCCAGAGGCACACGGGTGGTCTTCATGTCCTATCGAGACGAGAACTGGGAGCTTTACGCCGTCAACACCGACGGCCAGAACCTGACCCGCCTGACCCACGATCAGGCCGCCGACGGGATACCGGTCTGGATAGGCGATGAAGCCATCGGCTTTCTCTCCAACCGGGGCGGAGCCTGGGCGGTGTGGGCCATCCGACCGGCAGGCGGTCAGCCCTGGAAACTTTTCGACCTGAACGGCGAGATGGGCGAGGACTGGCCGGACGAACAACTATCGTGGAGGCCATGAAAGTTTACACCTTCTGACATAAATCATCCTGTAATCCACGTTCTGGACTACCGCCACAGAGACAGACTTAGATAGACGACGGCGCACAGAGCGACCAGCACCACCACTCCGATGATAAGCCCCCAACCGGCCCTGGAAGGACGGTGATCGGGGATGAACAGGAGGCCCAGAGGCGGGCGGGTGGGTCTGCATCGCTGCCGCAGGGGGAGGGTCAGCACCTTTTCCAGGGTATCGTCGGCGATGGCCTGGGCCAACAAGGGTGTTCCGCATCGAGGGCAAAGCTGAGCGCCGCTGCGTCTTGCGCTTCCGCATGTGGGACAGATTCGGGGGCCGCTGGAAGGCTGCAAGGAAGGCGGTGAGGAGGGTGGTGAAGAGGGTTTGGCGGAGGCGGACTTTTGCTGCTTCTCCAGGTTCATCAGGGTTTTACGGGCGCGCTCGTTATCGGGATTGATGGCTAGAACCTGCTTCAGGCAATACTTTGCCTGTGCCGGTTTGTCCAGAACCGAGGAGAGCCAAAACCAGTTATGTTCGTTGTCAGGGTTGAGTTTGGTTGCTTTAGCCAGATAGAAGCGGGCTAATTCTACGTGGCCGGCGTGGGCGGCGGCTATACCGCGTTTCAAAAGCGCTTGCGCATCCAAGATTTCCAAACCAGATTACCTCCATGAACGCAAGGTGAAAACGGCAGCTAGATTGGGGTCGATGGGGAGGTCGGCCCTCAAAAGTCTATGTGCAACCTGCCTGATGCATGAGCGGGGAGGGAGCCAGTCCTCTTCATCAAGTTGTCGGCCCTGGAACGGGCCTCCTCTACGCTGAGGGATGAGCCATCAGGGAGAGAGCAGCCATTGGAGGAGGGCCAGTCCGGTCACAAGGGTCAGGCTGAGGAGCAAGATTATGAGAAGGGGGATCAGCCCGGCCCGCGCCGGACCTTGGGCTGCAACTTCTTTTTTCTGCTCCTGGGTCAGGGAGTTGACGGTGTGCTCTACGCTTAGGGGGGAGACCACCCCCGCCATCGGGTTGAGACGTTTGGGGATAGAAGCAGGTGTTTCCGAAGACCGTTGGGCAAGAGAGACCTCTTTGCTGGCGTTGGCAGCAGAAGTCGCCGGGGAAGACTTGGGAGCGTCGCCGTCCCCAGGCAAGGTAGAAGGGAAAGGGTACGAGCCTCTGGCCTGCGTTAACCTGGCATTAGCCCATTTGATGCCCTCTTGAGCCTGTCGATTGTCAGGATTGAGCGCCAGAACCCTTCTCAGACAGATCAGGGTTTCCCTGGGACTCTCGACCACTGCCCCTAACCAGAGCCAGGCTCGCTCGTTATTGGCGTCCTGTCGCAGAGCAGCGGTCAGGAGGGAACGGGCTTCTTTACGTTTGCCAGCTTTAGCGGCGGCGATGCCGTGTGTCAGCAGGTTACTCACCTCTAATCTGTTTTCTTTCCTCACTATTCTACGGGTAGGGAGAACTTGCACAGGATGGTTTTCGCTTACCAGTTAGTATACCATAAAATGCCAGTTTGTGCACGGCTGCTCCCAGGGGGCTGGCGCTTTGGAAGCTGACGTGAATGAGCAGACACGGATTACCCGCTCGTTCACACGCTCCTCCGTGAAATCTGTGACCAAAATCCGTGTTGGCTGCTTTCACATCAGTGCCAGACCCCTGATACGCGCCGGGCCTCGGAGTTGACAGCCAGTGAAATTACACGAATGTGTAGAATACATAGGCAGCCTTCACGTCCACACCGTTCACTCCGACGGAACGGCGGACTATCCAGAGGTGGCTGCTCTGGCCGCCAGGGTGGGGCTGGATTTCGTCGTGGTCACTGACCACAATGTGCTGGTCAGCGGACGGGACGGGTGGTACGGTCCGGTCTTGCTCCTGGTTGGTCAGGAGGTACACGATGAGGAGCGGAAAACCCCGGCCAACCACTACCTGGCCCTCGGTATCATCGAGGATGTGGCTCATCTGGCCCACGACCCGCAGACGCTCATCGAGGCCGTGGCCGCCCAGGGTGGTGTGGGGTTCATCGCCCATCCCTTCGAGCGCGGCGCTCCTGAATTCGGCGAAGCGGCCATTCCCTGGTTGGCCTGGGAGGTTCAGGGCTATACCGGCCTGGCTATCTGGAATTACATGTCAGAGTTCAAGGGCCATCTTCCCCATCTGGCCCAGGCTGTTTTTCTGGTCTTTTTCCCCAGTGTGGCTATCCGTGGCCCCTATCCCGAAACCCTGACCCGGTGGGACGAGTTGCTGAAGGAGAGGAAAGTGGTAGCCATAGGCACTACCGACGCCCACGCCAAAACCTACCATCTTGGCCCGCTGTCCAGAAAGGTGTTCTCTTACGAATATCTGTTTAGAACGATCCGCACCCACGTCCTGAGTCGGGCTGCTTTCCGGGGAGAAGTGGAACACGATAGAAGGGTGGTCTACGAAGCGCTGAAAAAGGGACACTGTTTCGTGGCTTACGATCTTCTGGGCCAGGCGCGGGGTTTCCGTTTCACGGCCAGGAGCGGAGGGGAGGAAGTCATTATGGGAGATGAGATCGCCCTGCGAGAAGAGGTTTTTCTGGAAGTGTCCTCTCCCCTGCCGGCTGACTTGCGGCTGTTGGGCCAGGGCCGGGTGGTGGCTCAGGCGAAAGGGAGAAATCTACGCTACGTGACGAAGGAAAGAGGGATTTATAGAGTCGAAGCTTATCGCTCCTATCTTTTCAGGACAAGGGGCTGGGTGTTCAGCAACCCCATATACGTCAGCCCGTGACCCCCTTGCAGGCGTTGGGGTGTACTGGCTGGAAGGACTTGTTGCCCGCTGCTCTCTAGCGGTCCTGACGGCTCCAATCGTAGGGTATCTCGTCGGTGTGGGCGGGCAGGCGGTACTCATCGGGGTCGTCGTAGTTGTACAATGCGGTGGGCACGTTGACGATCAGGGCCAGGTCTGGGCTTATCCCTTTGAACCCGTGCAGCACGCCGGCGGGAATCTTGAGCAAGATGGGGTTTTGCTCCCCCATAAAAAACTCGTTGACCTGACCATAGGTGGGCGAGTCCTCACGTCTATCGTAGAGCACCACCTTGGTCATACCGTGCACGCAGATGAAGTGATCAGTCTGGAGTTTGTGATAGTGCCAGCCCTTGACCACGCCGGGGTAGGCGGCGGTGATGTACACCTGGCCGAACCTCTCGAATTCCTCCCAATCTGAGCGCAGCATTTCCATCAGAAAGCCCCGTTCGTCGGGGATGACTCGCAGTTTGCGTACCGTTACTCCTTCGATCATAAAGTGATGTCCTCCTTACAAAATAGCCTCAACACATTCCAAAAGCCAGCCGGGGCTTTGCTCAAGCCACAGAGGGCACGGAGAGCACCGAGAAAGAGGTTTTCCCGCTGTGCACTCTGCGTCCTCTGTGGCTGATTTAGGTGTTCTTCAGCCTCGACCGCACTATCAGCCAGATGAACCTGGGGAGGGCCAACATTCGTCGCCAGCGCCAGGGCTGGCGCAGAAGACGGTGGCACCATTCCAGACCCAGATTCCGCATCCAGCGAGGGGCGCGTTGAGCCACGCCGGAGATGAAATCGAAAGCGCCTCCCACGCCCATAGCCACCGGCACTTCCAGGCGGGGCAGGTTACGATGAATCCACCTGTCCTGGTGGGGCGCGCCATAGGCCACGAAAAGGACGTGGGGACGGGCGGCCTGGATGAGAGCCACAATTTCGTCTTCCTCTTCTATGGACGGCGAGCCGGCGTGGGTGCCCACCACGGTCAGCGCAGGGTGGTCAGCGATCAGCCGGGCGGCGGTGCGCTCGGCCACGCCGGGAGCAGCGCCCAGCAGGAAGAGACGATAGCCGCGTTGGGCAGCTAAAGCGGCAATGCCTTGGGTGGTATCCACCCCTGGTGCCCGGCCCTTGAGAGGCCGCCCCAGAAAACGAGCCGCCCACAGGATTCCTACGCCGTCGGGCAGGGCCAGCGCCGCCCCGTTGAGGATGGCCTTGAACTCCTCGTCTTGCTGAGCAGCGATAATGAACTCCGGGTTGATGGTCACCACCTGGTGGGCGACCCCGCTCTCGATGTAGCCGGCCATGATCTGCAAAGCTGCGGTTTGGTCCACATCATCGACGCGCACCCCCAGAATATATAGATGCCCCACGCTTAATTCACGGTTCATAGCTGGCCGCTTTCCAAAAAATTGGAAGAAAGAGGCGCCTGGGTTTCAGGGTAGCGCCAGGCGCCTGCTGGCTCGGATCATCCAAATGTGCAATTATGATGGGGTGTTCAATAAGCGTTCCTGTCGGAGAGAAGGTGTAGCACCGTCCTCAACATGATCTTGAAATCCAGCCCCAGCGACCAATTTTCGATGTACCACAGGTCGTATTTGGTCCTCTCCACGATGGAAGTGTCCCCCCGCATACCGTTGACCTGCGCCCAGCCAGTGATACCGGCCTTTTCCAGATGGCGGTCCATGTAACGTGGAATCTGGCTCCTGAACTGTTCCACGAAAACAGGACGTTCTGGACGGGGGCCTACCATGCTCATCTCCCCCAGGAAGACGTTGATAAGCTGCGGGAACTCGTCGATAGAATGATGCCGTATGAAAGCGCCTATCCTGGTGCAGCGCGGATCGTTTTCGGTGGCCCATACCGGGCCTGTTTCGGCTTCGGCGTTCTCACGCATGGACCTGAATTTGATCGTCCAGAAAGGTTTGGCATCCAGGCCCATACGTTCCTGGGCGTAAAGGACGGTCCCCGGCGAATCCAGCTTGATCAGCAGGGCGGTGAGAAGCATGAAAGGGGAAAGCACCACCAGCCCAAGGGCGCTACAAACCAGGTCAACCAGCCGTTTGAGGGTCAGCCTCCAGCCCCGCAAGGCGATGTCTCTGACGGTTAGCAGAGGCAACCCACTCAGATCGTCGATGCTGATCTCGGAAGCCATGATCTGGAAAACGTCAGGAAAAACCTTGATGCTCACTTTCTCTCGCTCGCACCTGGAGATGATGTTTAGAATTTCCTGGTGCGAAGCTTCCGGCAGGCCGATGATGACCTCGTCGATGCCATTGGCATCGATGATAGTAGATAAGTCTTCGATGCCGCCTACCACGGGGACGCCGCTGACCTCCTTCTCGCCACTACTGCTGCCCTCGATGAAGCCCACCACCTTGTAGCCCAGGCGTGGCGAGTAGCGAATTTTTTGCAGGATCATGCGCCCCACTTCGCCCGTGCCGATGATGAGCGCTTCATCCCTGCCCACTCCTCGTACCTGGAGGGCTTGCTTGATGCGGGCGTGAGCGAACCGTCCTAAACAGACCAGGATAACGGTCAGCAGCCAGGCATAGATCATCATCAGCCGGTGGTAGTCTATCTCATTTTTGAAAAGGAAGGAGATCAGGCCGATAGCCACCACGCTGCCCACCGACACAGAGGTGAATATCGAGGAAAATTCGTCCACGTAAGAGGGAAACCGTTTACGGTGATACATCTTGCTGAAGAAGAAAACCAGCAGGATGCTGGCTATCTGCACCAGCATCATGCCCACGTACTGGACGAAGGGGCCAATGTTGACGTGTTCGGTCAGCAGGCGTAGACGATAGGCCAGGTAGAAAGCCAGACTGACCATCAGGGCGTCGAGCAGAGCCAACGATACCGCAAATAGTACGTTCGCCTTGCGCTTCATCGCGAACCCTCCATTGACATTGGATGGGCCTTTGTCAGTTCTCCCAACATGGCCGTCCCTCCACATAGAGCGATGCCGCCTACGATCAACCAGTGTAGCCATAAAGGAGTCTGGGCGGCATAATGTTTGCGGTAGAAAAGGTACATGGCGCGGTAAAACTCGTAACGAGCTTTACGGCTGTGCTTGCTGGCGGCCTCTTTGTAATGCAGGACGGTGACCGCCGGATGGTAAAGGACCTTCCAGCCTTTCTGCTTGAAGCGATAACACCAATCGAGATCTTCCCCGTACATGAAGAAGCCTTCATCTAAAAGCCCCACCTGGGCGATGGGTTCCCGACGCACCAGCATGAAGGCCCCTACCACCGAATCGACCTCGACCATCTGCTCCGGGTCGAGATAGGTCAGGTTGTAGCGGCCAAAACGTTTGCTGTCTGGGAAAAGCTTGCTCAGGCCGACCAGGCGATAAAAGGCTATCTCTGGGGTGGGGAAGCTCCGACGACAGGCCAGATCGAGGCTGCCGTCCTGCCTGACCAGCCGCGGGCCGGCCACCCCCGCCTGAGGATGGGCTTCCATAAAAGCCAGCATGTCTGCCAGGGCCGAGGGAGGCAGCAGAGTGTCGGGGTTGAGGAGAAGGGCGTAGCGGGGGGCGGAACTGTCCACTTCCCCTGGGGCGAAGCCCGCCGCCTTTAACCCCAGGTTGTTGGCGTAAGCGTACCCGCCATTGATCTGGCTGGCGATGAGTTGGGCCTGGGGAAACTCGCGGCGCACCATAGCCA
>DAOULT010000121.1:0-5781 GCA_034417895.1 Anaerolineae bacterium
CGGCTATCAAAAGTCTCCGCAGAGCCAGGGAAGAGAACCCTGAATCTGTCACCATCCTCATCCTCCAAGGAGTCTCTATGACCGACCAGGCCAGACACGATTTGACCATCAATCGCGACGCTGTCAACTATTGGTTTACCATGGAAGATTTTCTGGAAAACGAAAATCAGCGGGAAGAAGTCTTTGGTCTTCTCGACATTTAGGTCGCCATCGCTCGGCCTGACAACGAACGAGGTAACACCTCCATGCGCTATCTGATAGGCATCGACCTGGGCACTTCCGGCCTGAAAACGGTCATCGTGGACGAGGAGGGCGAGCTTTTGGCCTGCCCGCTGCGGGAGTATTCCATCCAGACGCCGCGTCCCGGCTGGGCCGAGCAGGACCCCGAAACGTGGCTGGAGGTGGCTATCTCCACCATGCGGGAGGCTCTGGCCCAGGCCGCCATCCCGCCCCGGCAGGTGGTGGGCCTCGGTTTCTCCGGCCAGATGCACGGCACGGTCTGCCTGGACGAGGAGGGGCAACTACTGCGTCCGGCCATCATCTGGGCCGACCAGCGCAGCAAAGACCAGGTGGCCGAGGTCTACCGTCGCTTCGGCAAAGAAAAGCTGGGCACCTGGGCGGCCAACCCCCTGGCTACGGGCTTTATGCTGGCTACTCTCCTGTGGCTGCGTGAGAATGAGCCGGAGACCTATCGGCGCACGGCCAAAGTGGTACTGCCCAAGGACTACCTGCGCTATCGCTTCACCGGGGAGTTAGCCACCGAGGTCACGGACGCCTCCTCCACCCTGTTGATGGACACGGCCAGGAGGGCCTGGTGCGCCGAACTGCTGAACGCCCTGGACATCGAGCCTTCGATCCTGCCCCAGGTGCACGAATCGGCGGAGGTGGCCGGCGTGCTGAGCGGCCAGGTGGCGGAGGCTACAGGTCTGCCGCAGGGGATTCCCGTGGTGTACGGGGGCGGCGATCAATCCATGCAGGCGGTGGGCAACGGCGTGATCCAGGCGGGGCTCCTGTCCTGCACCATCGGCACCGGCGGACAGTTGTTTGTCACCTCGGAATCGCCGCTCTACGACCCCGAACTACGAATGCACACCTTCTGCCACGCTTTGCCGGGCCGCTGGCATCTGATGGCGGCCATCCTGTCGGCCGGCCTGTCCCTCAAGTGGTTGCGGGATAGGGCACTGGGAGATTTTTCCTGCCACTTATCTTACAATGAACTGGCAGATGCGGCCGCTAAGGTTCCGCCGGGCGCGGAGGGGCTGCTTTTCCTGCCCTATCTGTTGGGGGAACGGACGCCGCACATGGATGCCAGGGCCAGGGGCGTTTTCCTGGGTCTGACGCTGCGCCACGGAGGAGCGCATCTCGTCCGCGCTATAATGGAGGGCGTCGTGCTGGCCCTGCGTGAAGGGCTGGAGTTGATGCTGGAGCTGGGGGTTTCTGTGGATCGGGTGGTGGCTTCGGGCGGCGGCACGCGCCATCCCTTGTGGCTTCAGCTTCAGGCCGATATTTTCAACCGCCGCATCTACCAGACGGAAACCAGGGAAGCGGCGGCCTTCGGAGCGGCGCTGCTGGCTGGCGTGGGGGTGGGAGTGTACGACCATGTAGGCCGGGCCTGCGCCCAGACCGTGCGCTGGCGAGACGCGGTGGTCAGGCCCGATCCGGCCAACGTGGCCCTTTACGACCAGGTTTTTGACCGCTACCGGCGGCTTTATCCGGCCCTGCGTGAGGAGTTCTGGCGGTAGATAATGATCGACTGGCTGTGGTTTGTCATCCCTATCCTGGGGGCCGCGCCCTTTGTCAGCCGGGCGGCGCGCATCTACCTCGACGCCCGCGCCCGGAACCTGTCTCGGTCTGAGGGGTTGCGTTGGGCCTTGATGGGCCTGGCGGCCCCTGACCGTTACTGGTGGGGACGGCGCCTGGAAATCCTGCCTGTGGAAGAGGGGCAACGACTTCTGGCCCAGGCAGCGCAGGAGATGAGCCTGCAAAGTGTCGGCAACCTCCGTTGTCCCTTGTGCAACTACGAGATGGAAGGTGTCTTTACCCTCTCTGCGGACGGTTCGCTGGCGGTGCAGGGCAGAGAGATAGTTTGCGCCCGGTGCGGTTTTCGGCTGGACTGCTGCCGCCACTGCCGTCATTTCGTGCCCGGCTCCGGGGTGCATTTTCAGATGGAGGTAGATCGCACCCAGGGCAAATGTTCTCGTATCCGCCAGTGGTGTCCTGTGACCGAAGTGTGTCCTCCCCACATGAGCCGCAGGCTCATGGAGATGGGCTACGAAGTCCTGCGCGTCCAGGCCCCGATCAGGGATTCCTACGTACCCGTGGAGGGCTGTCGCTTCTTCAGCCTGGACGAGAAGGGCCTGGGCCAGACGGGAGCCAAAAACATCGACCGCAAAAGGCTGGGCCTCATCCAGCTTTTGCAGAGGCTCTAAGTCTCTGAGGCCGATATTAGATGTTAAGGGAAGCAGCTATTACTCCTCTTGCTTTTTCTTCTCCTCCTTCTCTTTCTCGGCTTCCCCCAGCCACTCTTGTAGCGTAGCCTTGATCTTGGCCTCCACCTTCTCGCCGATGGTATCCCAATCGTCTTCTGGTTTGGCTTCAGCCCATCCGGCCAGTCCAACTTTCATACGACCCTCGGCCTGGGCGTCGATCTCCTCCCAAGAAGCGTCAGGCTCCGCACCCACCCAGGATGCTATATCAGCTTTGATTTTGGCTTTGTGGGACTCTACATCAGCTTTGATTTTGGCTTTGTGGGACTCTATATCGGCTTTGATCTTGGCCTCGATCTTTTTGCCAATAGTGTCCCAATCCTCGGTCGTGGGCGGTTGTGGTGTAGTTTGATCAGACATCAGATTACTCCTTTCAATTTTGGGTAAGTTATGGGTATGGCAATCTTCACGAAGGTTTAAGCTCTATTCCTTCTTTTTCTTCATTACTTTTTTCTTCTTCTCTTTCCTCTCTTTCTTTTCCTTCTTCTTTTTCTTTGCTATCTTCTCCTTTTCCTTGTCCTTTGCTTTTGCTTTCTCCTTTGCCTCTTCCTCTCCCAGCCACTCTCGTATCGTGGCCTTGAACCTGGCCTCCATCTTCTCGCCGATGGTGTCCCAATCGTCTTCCGGTTCGGCCCCGGCCAATTTGCCCAACCCGGCCCTCACACGGGCCTCGACCTGGGCGCCGATCTCATCCCAGGAGGCTTCAGGCTCCGCCCCCACCTGGGAGGCCATGCCGACCTTGATCTTGGATTCCATTTTCTCGCCGATGGCGTCCCAGTCGTCTTCCTCTTCGGCGCCGGCCCATTTGCCCAGCCCGGCTTTCACGTGGGCTTCGATGCGGCCCCCGATCTCCTCCCACGAAGCGTCAGGCTCCGCCCCCACCCAAGACGCCACATCGGCTTTGATCCTGGCCTCGATCTTTTTGCCAATAGCGTCCCAGTCTTCGGCGTCCACAACGTCGCCTTCCGACTTCGCCTCGACCTGGCCCTCAAGCTCGTCCTCTTCGTCCTGGGGCAGTTGTGATGTGGTTTGATCAGACATCAGAGTGCTCCTTTCAATTTTTCGCCTGTTATGAGTTTGGCAATCTTCTAGAGGTTTCAGATTAATTATACGTAAAATGAGTTTATTGTCAAACGACCGCCGGCCATTGACAGAATGATGAGCTTATGATATAGTGAAAGCAACTTACTGCCGCCCTGTGGCCTGCGGTTGAGCCTTTCACAACCAGGGGGCTGACCCCTGGAGCGGTTGAAGGAGCATTTACGATGGACCTGGTCATCAAAAACGGCACGGTCGTTACCGGGGCCGATATCTACAAGGCCGACATCGGTATAAAAGAGGGAAAAGTGGCGCTCATCGGTGAGAATTTGAGCGGGGATGAGAACGTCGAAGCCGCAGGGCAATACGTTTTCCCCGGCTTTATTGACGCTCACGTGCACCTGCAAATGCCCATCGGCGATATCACCTCCACCGACGACTTCACGACCGGCACTATCGCCGCCGCCTGCGGGGGCACCACCACCATCATCGATTTTATCGATCCCCAACCAGGGCAAAGTCTGCGCCAGGCGGTGAATGACCGGCGGGCTGAGGCCGATGGCCGCGTAGCCATCGATTACGGCCTGCACCTGACGGCCACCAACGCCCGTCCTGAAACCCTGGCCGAACTGCCGGGGCTGGCCGAGGAAGGCTATACCAGCCTCAAATTATACACCACTTATCCGGCCCTCATGGTGGACGACGGCCAGATGCTCAGGCTCATGGCCGCCGCCAGGGAGTGCGGCATCCTGCCTGTGGTGCACGCCGAAAATCACCACCTCATCGAATACCTGAAGGCCAGGCTTCTGGCGGAGGGCAAAACCGAACCCCGTTACCATCCTCACAGCCGTCCGCCGCTGGTCGAGGCCGAGGCTGCCAATCGGGTCATCGCTCTGGCCCAGGTGACTGCTTCGCCCCTCTACGTCGCTCACCTGACCTGCCGCGAGACCCTGATGGCCGTCAGGCAGGCGCGGGGGCGGGGGCAGCGGGTCTACGCCGAGGTCTGCCCTCAGCACCTCCTGCTCTCCGAAGACGATTACGAGCGGCCTGATTTCGAGGCCGCCAAATACGTCCTCTCTCCGCCCCTGCGCCATAAGTCCCACTGGGAGCATCTGTGGCGCGCTCTGGCTTACGGGTCCCTGGATGCCGTCTCCACCGATCATTGTCCCTGGACCTTTGCCGAGCAGAAGCAGCGGGGACGAGATGACTTCACCCAGATTCCCAATGGCGCACCGGGCATCGAGACCCGAATACCCCTCGTGTATAGCGAAGGAGTGGACAAGGGGCGGCTTTCGCTCCAGCGTTTCGTTGCGGTCTGCGCCACCACTCCGGCCCGTCTTTTTGGCCTCTATCCGCGTAAGGGCACTATCGCCGTGGGGAGCGACGCCGATCTGGTCATCTTCGACCCGCATAAGGAAGTTATTTTGTCCTACCAGGATTTGCATCAAAACGTGGACTATTGCCCCTACGAAGGCTGGAAGGTGCGCGGCTATCCGACGGTGGTTCTTCGTCGAGGGCAGGTCATCGTTCGCCAGGGCCAGTTTGTGGGGCAGGTCGGAGGCGGCGAGTTTCTGTTCAGGAAGCCTTCAGGAGAGGTAATTTGAGGTAAAAACCAGTTGTCCCCGACGTAAATTTTCCACTTCTATTCTCTGAGCCACCTCTGGAGGGAACGTAAATCCCTCCATTTTTTTATCGTGGAGGCAGCTTCATCACAGGCATCCCCTACGCCATTGCCGTCCGTATCGGCCTGATCGGGGTTCGCCACGGCGGGGCAGTTGTCGCAGGCGTCCCCTAAACTGTCGCCGTCCGTATCGGCCTGGTCGGGGTTGGCCGCGCCGGGGCAGTTGTCGTGGCAGTCGGGCGCGCCGTCGCCGTCCGAGTCGGTATCCGCCACACCGCAGCCGCACGAGCCTGGCTCGGACTTGGCCGGATCGCCAGGGCACTTGTCGTGGCAGTTGGGCGCGCCGTCGCCGTCCGAGTCAGTATCCGCCACGCCGCAGCCGCACGCGCCTGGCTCGGACTTGGCCGGATCGTCGGGGCAGTTGTCGTGGCAGTCGGGCGCGCCGTCGCCGTCCGAGTCGGTATCCGCCACTCCGCAGCCGCACGAGCCTGGCTCGGACTTGGCCGGATCGTCAGGGCAGTTGTCGTGGCAGTCGGGCGCGCCGTCGCCGTCCGAGTCGGTATCCGCCACACCGCAGCCGCACGAGCCTGGCTGGGACTTGGCCGGATCGTCAGGGCAGTTGTCGTCGCAGTCGGG
>DAOULT010000122.1:0-11839 GCA_034417895.1 Anaerolineae bacterium
CGTAAAGAGCGCAAGAGACGGTACTGTTACCCTGGGTGCTGTCCTTTGGACATCGGAGAGGTGGACACTCAGGGTCTGAATTGGCTGGATGTGGTAGGCATTTGAGTCAACCAGGGAGCGCCCTGACCCTATCAGAGCGGCCTCGACGAGCCACATTGCCCCCAAAAGCCAGCAAAATCCTTTGGCAATACCCAGCCACACTTTTTGCAACCGACTATATTTGGACGTTTCTTTATATAAAGTCTGGTTAAGTTGACCCAGACTCTCACTCTTCAGGGCGCGGCCACCAGGGCACTTCTAATCTGCCTCCTGGAACGGGTATCGAGGGGGGGGCCGGGATAGGAGTAGGGATGGAGGTGACCTCTAGCGGAGTGACGGTGGGGCTGAGAAGAGGGACGGGCGTATCGGTAGGGAGCGCTATTTCCGTTAAGGTGGCAATTGGGGCCGGGTTGATAGCGGACGGTGGGGCCAGGGGCGTGGGACTGGCCGACGAGATGAAGCCGGAAGTAAATATCCCGACCCCGAAACCTACAGCCGCCAGCAGGAGTAACCCTGCTCCCAGACCGGCCAGGGGTAATATCCAACGCAGGGGCAGGTCTCTTCCGCTCTTTTCCCCGACCTTGATCACCAGGGTAGTGATGTTATCCGGTCCGCCCCGTTCGTTAGCCAGGTCGATAAGTTTCTGGGCCGCCGCCCGGGCATCGTCGTGGGAAACGATGTCTGTGATTTCCTGGTCTTCGATCTCGTTGGACAGTCCATCGGAGCAAAGGACAATAGTGTCCCCTGGCTCGACGGTCTGGGTGAAGATATCTACCAGGACATCTGGACGGTTGCCCATGGAACGGGTAATAATGTTACGGTAGACGTGATGACGGGCTTCCTCCAGGGTCAGAAGACCGGCCTCGACCTGCTCGTTGACCCAGGAGTGATCCTGGGTGATCTGTTCGATCTGTTGACCACGCACGAGATAGGCGCGACTATCGCCCACATTGGCTACCAGGAGTTGGTCTCTCTGAATGACTATTGCCACCAGGGTGGTGCCCATGCCCGATTGCTCGAAGTTGGTGGCGGCCTGGTTATATATCTCGGCGTTGGCGGCGCGAAAGGCTCTTTCCAGGCTGCGGGGCAGGTCGGGGTTGGGATCAGCGTAGTACCGTCCGAACAGGGTATTAATGGCCTGTTCGCTGGCTACCTCGCCGGCGGCGTGCCCCCCCATGCCATCGGCCACGGCATAAAGCCGCCCCTTGCGGTTTGCTTCTTTGGGAGAAAAATTCATACTCTTCGTCATGCTCTCAAAGGTGCCCAGGTAGTCCTCATTAATTTCTCGCACTTTACCCACGTTGCTCAACGGTCCCACATCGAGCACAAACTGTCGCCCCATGTTTTTCTTTCACCTTTCCCTGCCGGCTTTTCTGGTAAGCCAAATCCTACCTCTACAGCGCCCCTAGCAGGACTCGAACCTGCGGCACATGGTTTAGGAAACCACTGCTCTGTCCATCTGAGCTATAGGGGCAATATCCATTTACACATAAAGTATAACACACTCTGGCTTAGATGGCAAGGAGAAGGACCTTTAACACTTCTCTGGTTTGCGCCTGTCGGAAAGCCTCCAGCCCCTTTTCCAGAGGATAGACGGCGCTGATCAAGGGCTCCACGGCGATCAATTGCCGTTCCAGCAAACGCAGGGCGGGAGCGAACGGGCCACAACGAGAGCCAACCAGCGTCACCTCATCGACGACCAGAGAGCTAAGATTGACTTCGACGCTACCGTGAAAGGTGCTCTTCAGGACAAAACGGCCCCTGGGTTTGAGCATTCTCCTGGCGGCCTCAAAACCATCGGGCTGGCCGGTACAATCTACGACTACGTCGGCTTTGATCCCCTGCCTCTCTTCAGCCAGACGAGCATCTATCCCCTGCTGTCTCAGGATGTCCAGCCTGGCTTCGTGGCGGCCCACCGTGGTCAGATCACAACCCACCAGCCGCAGCGCCTGGGCCGCCAGCAACCCCAGCTTGCCATCGCCCAGCACGATCACCCGCTCAGTGGGCCTGACGTGCACCTGTTCCAGAATTTCCAGGGCCGCAGCCAGAGGCTCAACGAAGACGGCCACCTCGTCCGAGAGGCTATCGGGCACGGGGTGCAGGTTAACGACGGGCAGGATCAGGTACTCGGCCATGGCTCCATCCCGTCCCCAGATGCCCAGGGTGGTGCGGTCAGGGCAGTGGGCAGGCGCTCCTCCCAGGCAGGTCGGGCACTGGCCGCAGTAGCAGTTGATCTCTCCCACCACCCGCCGCCCGACCAGTCTCCTATCTTCGCATTCCTCCACCACCCCTACAAACTCGTGGCCCAGGATGCCCCTGAACCCCATGTAGCCCCGCACAATCTCCAGGTCGGTGTGGCAGATGCCGGCCAGCCTGACCCGCACCAGGGCCTCGCCCGGGGGAGGCACCGGCCTGGGTCGATCCTCGACCAGCTTAAGTTCTCCGTCGTAAACCAGAGCTTTCATTATCGGCTCTTCTGAACCACTCTTCAGCCAGAAGCAGATCGTTTTCGCTCATAGATTACTTTACCTTGAGCCATGATCTCGGTGATAAAAGGGTCTCCCAGTTTCAGGCGGTCCTGGATCTCAGAAGGGGTGTACACCAGGCAGTCAATGCCAATCGTAGTAGTCGGCACGTCACCCCGGCAAATACGGGTTGCTTCCCTCATCCTCCGCAACGGAGGTGTCTTCGTCTTCTTGATGATTAGAAGATCGAGGTCGCTTTCTTCGTTTACCTCTCCCCTCGCCCCTGAACCAAAAAGGATCACCCTGTCCGGGTCGTAGCTTTTGAGCCGTTCCAGGACCTCTGCCAGAATGATGTGGTAGGTAAGGGGCTGCGCGCCCACTTCTTTCTTTTGATCTGACATCCGAAGCTCCCTGTTTATCACGTGAAATTATCGTTTTACACCCCTTAAGACGATTTCCCCTTCTTTTACGTCTATTTCTGTCCAGCAGACGGGATAATCGTCTGGATATTGCTCCAGGCTATCGTAGATAAAAGCGGCGATCTGGTCCTTCACGAACTGCGGGGTCCAAAGCCCTCCCACCGCCAGGGAGGTGATCTCCATCTTGGGCTTGCAATCCACAGCCTTGACCCTGGCCCGCACCTCTACCCCGACGGAAAGCCCCACCACCTCCGCCTGAGTCTTGACTGTCATCTCGCCGGGGTGGAGAGCTATCACCACGTCGTGGAATGGTGCATCAGGCTCGTCCTGGAGAAAAGCCGCCGCCTCGCGATTGAGGTGATCCTGGTGTAGTATTATGCAAATCTCGCGGCCGGCAGGGGAAACGTTTATCTCCCTTTCCACAGCGTCCATATCGTCCAGGGGAGGGTCCTCGACCACCAGCGGGGGGCCTGTTCCTTCCCCAGGATCCGGCGTAGAAGTAGGAGCAGGAAGGGGAATAGACAGGGGTAGAGGAGGCGGCTTGAGCGCCACTGCGGGCCAGTCAGGAGGAGCAGCGCTGACCTGCATCCCCGGCCAGGCCATGATGATTAGCACCACGCAGATAGCCAGGGTAAAACCGAACAAGGCTCCAGCCCAACCAAGTCGTATTTTTCCCGATGATGGCCCCTCTTTCTTGTGATCAGCAACGCCATACTGGTATTCCTTCATACCGATTCCTCCAATCGTTATCATTCCTCCAACGCTTCGAGCCTGTCCATGATGGCTCGCAACTTGGGCAGGCTGGCTCTGGTCAGGGGATGGGGTGGAACGTAGGGGCAACTCCGAGAAGAGCGGGTCGAAACCTCGTAGGTGCCGATACGGCGGGCCAGAGCCATTATCTCCACCTTATCGAGGCCGATGAGAGGACGTAACACCGGCTTGTCCAGCCCATAGGATATAACCTGCATGTTATCGAGGGTCTGGCTGGCTACCTGGCCCAGAGAGTCGCCGGTGACGATGCCCCTGGCCTTGTGCTGGTCGGCGAGCTGCGAGGCTTTGGCTAACAGGGCGCGCTTGCAGAAGATACAGGCCCAACGTTCGGCACCCACGGCGCGGAGCTTTTCCAGGGTGGGGCCAAAGACCTCCTCGTGGTCCAGCACGATGGGCCGCATGTCCCAGCCGTAAGCGTAACGGGCCAAAATCTGACAAATAGCCAGAAACTTGTCAATCCACGTCTCGTCCTGGCTAAAATGGACGGGGATAACTCCACAGCCCCGTTTCATCATCAGCCAGGCCGCCACAGGCGAATCGATGCCGTCGGAGATGAGGGCTACCACCCGGCCCTCGCTGGTCAGAGGCATACCGCCCGGCCCCCGCACTTTTTGTCCAAACACCAGGACGTGATCGCCGATAACCTCGATGCCGATGGTCAGATCAGCCGCTTCGGACAGATCGACGCCTGCTCCTGTCTTCTCCTTGACGTGCGCTCCCACCAGACGCTCGATCTCAGGGGAGGTCAGAGGAAAGGTCTTATCCGCCCGCCGGGCCTCAAGGCGAAAGGTTTGACCCGCTCCCAGACCAGCCTCCTGGGCGGCCCGCAGAGCCTCGGCCTGGATGGCTTCCATATCGGGCGGCGTCTCGCTGGCCGGACTGAGAGAGGTGATCCCAAAAACGCGGCGCAACCCTTCCAGAGCGCGTTCCACTTCATCGGTATAGACGTAGATACGTCGCCCCACACGTTCTACCCGCCCGCTGACGCCGTTCTTTTTCAGACAATCCTTGACGCTGCGCCGCAGCTTCTGGACGAAATAAGGTTGATTTTTGCCTTTCAACCCGATCTCACCGTACCGGATGGCGATCAACCCCATATCCCCGCTTGTTCCTTTCAGGCTGGAATTTACAGTGAAATCATACCATATTAGAGTCCTGCTGTCAAAACCACGATTCTAAAGTGGGGGGGGCAAAGTCAAACATCTCCAACCGAAATAGCCAGAGTCGTTGTCAGAAGACGCGTAATGTGCTATACTAAGTAGTGCAATGCGGTGACGTGGTTGGCCTGATGGCTCAGCCCGCGCCCAGGGCGATGATGAACCAGAAAGGGACAAAATAAGGAGAGGAAAAATCATGCCCATTCAGATTGAAATGGCTGGCCTGAAGGACTCGGGCCTGGTGAAAGACGTAGACGAGGGCTGGATTCACTATCAATGGGCCTTGACCCAGGAGGAACTGCCGTTGGGACTGTTCATCGTGGCCGATGGTTCGGGCAGTTCTGTGGGGACGGAGTTGCCCGGCCAGGCTGTAGTGCAAAGCATCGAGAGGGCGCTGGCTGATCTTTTCGTGTTGGCCCGCAATCCACTGGCTACGACCAAATTCAGCGCGGCGGAGATGGCTAGAATCTTACAAGAAGACCTGGTTTTCCAGATAGAGGAGATGCGGCCCGGACCCGATGAGGATGTTCGCCTGGAGGCCCGGCTGAGAGAAGCCGTCGAAGGGGCTAATACCGTGCTGCTGAATCTGGCTCACGAGTCACAGGAGATAGAGCGCCCGGCCTCGACCGTCACGGCGGCCCTGATCAAAGGCTCGAAAACGCATCTGGCTAACGTGGGCAACAGTCGGGCTTACCTGTTTCGGGACGGACAGTTGAAGCAGATCACCCGCGACCACTCTCTGGCAGCCAGCCTGGTAATGGCCGGGCAGATTGAAGCGGAGGAACTTTACACTCATCCCCAGCGTCGCTTGCTCTATCGTCTTTTGGGTGAAAAAGCCGAGGTGACGGTGGACACTTTCTCTCTGGAGTTGAAGCCGGGTGACAGGTTGCTTCTCTGTTCCGACGGCTTGTGGGAGATGGTGCGTGACCCGCAGATAGCCGAGATTTTAGAGGACACCCCCAGTGCGCGCCAGGCTTGCCGCCTCCTGGTGCGGACGGCCAACAAACAGGGGGGGCAGGACAACATCGCCGCCATCGTGGTGGGGGTGGGATAATGGAGCCTGGTTCGTGAAAGACAGGGACGTGCTGGTCAGAGAGCAAACACCCCATGGAGAGATTCAACTTCAGCGTTTGAACCAGGAACCAGCGGTTTATGAGATCATCTTCAACGGGGTTTTTATGATCGCCAGTTACAATCAACTTTCAGAGCGCAAGCTGGCTACGCTGGCTATCGAACCTTTAGCCGGGAAAAATCTGCGGGTCCTGATTGGCGGGCTGGGCATGGGTTACACCTTGCAGGCTGCCCTGGCTTACGAGACGGTTCGGACCGTAGAAGTGGTGGAACTGAACGAACACATCATTGAGTGGAACAGACGCTTTTTCGGCGAACTGAACGGTCACGCCCTGTCCGATCCACGAGTGCGGCTGATTCAGATGGATTTTGCCCGCTACCTGGACGAGACCACCGAGAGGTACCAGGCCATCGCCCTGGACCTGGACAACGGCCCTGGTTGGCTGGTGCTGGAAAGCAACGAGAGAATATATGGGGTCGAGACCCTGCGGAAGATGCAAAGGTTGCTTACCGCTGGCGGGGTGCTGACGGTCTGGTCTGCGGAACGGGACGGGACCTTTCGCCAACGGCTGCAAGAGAGCTTCGAGCAGGTAGAAGAGATCGTAATCAACGATATGGATCGACGCGGGAGAGAGGTGGACTATTTTATCTATCGGACCAGGAAGGGATAGTCATTTATGATTGAATTTCAGGGTTTTTCTCTTGACAAAGATTCATTTATATGGTACACTTGAAATAGAATACACAAATAAAGCCAGGTACGTTTGGTGGGCCAGGCTGAGAGGATGACCCCCTGGTTGTGGTTCATTATAAGTTAATAATCTGCTGACTTTCATTGACCCTTCGTGCTTGCTCTGGGTGACGCTAGCGTTGCAAAGCAGGTATGCGGGTACAAAGTTGTAACTCGTCAGATGCTTAGAGGGCCGCTGGCCTTATTCAGGTAGTGGCTTTTTTTGTTTGTGCCCAGATATAACAGCTCGTCATCTTGTTTTTTGAACGGTGTCCGCCGGAAAGGAGGAGGTAATAAATGCCCAAGTTCAAGAATTGGAAAAGGGTCGTCGTCGGGTTGTCGCTTTTGCTATTGGTCGCAGCCGCTTGCACGTCATTCTCGTCGCAAATTGCGCCCACCGAGACGCCAACGGCCCGGCCCCAGGTCGTATTGAAGGTCTCTGGATCGGGTACTACAACGTCTATCCTGGACGCTGTTCAGCCGGCGTTTGAGGCAGATACGCCGGGTTACCGTCTCGAAGTGCTGCCGGGCACGGGCACGGGTGGCGGCGTGAAAGGCATAATGCAGGGCATGCTGGACGTGGCGGCGATGGTCAGGCCGCCCACGGATGAGGAAGCGGCCCAGGACGTGGAGTACGCGGAGTTTGGTCAATCTGGAGTGTCTGTATACACACACCCCGCTGTGGACGTCACCGACCTGACGACGAAGCAAATCGTAGCGATCTTCTCAGGCCAGGTCACCAATTGGTCTGAAGTCGGGGGGCCGACCAGGCAGATCATACTATACGTGCGCGACGAGGGCGACTCGAGCACTAAAGAGTTGCGCCGCGCCATTTTTGGCGACACGCCGTTCCCAGAAACAACCGCCCAGGTGCTAACCAGCCAGGCCGACATGCAGGTTGCTGTTTCAGGAACCCCAGGCGGCGTGGGCTTTGGTTCGTGGCCGTCGGCGCTCGCCAGCGGAGCCGAGGTGCGGGCCATCGCTATAGATGGCATTACGCCTGGCGACCCCACCTATCCCATCGTTGCCCCACTTGGGATCGGTTACCTGCGCGATCGTAAAGCGGACGTGCAACCTCTGATCGACTGGCTGCTTTCCGAGCAAGGCCAGGCCGCGCTGCGTGAGTTTGGTGTGATCACTACAGGATAGCCCGATCTCTTATGTCGGGCTTCTTAGCATAAGCGTCAAGTGGGAGGCGTTTAAATGAGTGTGTCCAGATTCTTGAGGAACCTGAGCCTTGGTATCAAGTTGAACGCCGTGGTGGTTCTTACCTTTGGCATTCTGCTGGTTGCCATCCTGCTGGTTACGAGCAGAAGCGTAGGAAACTTGACCATCCAAACCGGCCGGCAGCGTATCGAGCAGGAAGTGGAGGTGATGCGAAGCCGGTTTGACGAGGCCGTACAAGAGGTGTTGGTGGCTGCCAAGCTCGTGGCGGCCAAACCGGGGCTGATCGGGGGTGTGGCGAATAGGGATGTAATGGCGGTCCAGACTATCACCTTGACTGGCATAGCCCCTCTTGACCTTGATGATGTAGGCGTGTTCGACGCAGATGGCGTGTCTCTCCTGGAAGAGGAGGGTGATACTCCCCTCCCCCGTGAATCCGAGGAGGCCCTGGTTTCGTTGAGTCTGATCGGTATCGAGACCACAGGCCCCCTAATCGCGGAGAAGGAAGAGGGGCAGGAGTTCCGACTGGCCGCGTCCATCCCCCTGCGCGATACATTGGGCACTATCATCGGCGCGCTGATCGTCAGTCGCGCGGTTGACAATGAGTTCCTGGCGGAGACCAACTTCTCGCGTAAGGACGTTCACCTGGCGCTCATCCACGATGGACGGATTCTGGCCGATGCCTTTCCGACGCCAGGAGAGCTGGAAGAATCTTCTGGCGCCTTGCTTGAGGAGACCGCCATTGGACAGGCACTGAGCGGGCAAACTCTGATTGCTGACAACCTGGTGTACAATATAGGTGGCATCCCGCATACTCTGGCCTACGTCCCCCTTACGGTGGGTGGCGACACTCAGGCGGTCATCGCCATCCAGACCGAATTGGGTGAATTGTTCGCCTTTCAGCGCCAGTTGATAACCAACATGGCTATAGTATTTGCTCTCCTCACCCTGTTGGCTGTGGTCGCCGTGACCCTGTTTACCTATAAAAGCGTTGCCGCTCCGATTGGCAAACTCGGATCTGTGGCCGGGCAGATAGCGCGTGGCGACTACTCGCAGCGCGCGGAGGTGACGACGAGGGATGAAGTCGGCCAGTTGGCCCGCGTTTTCAACGAGATGACCAGCACCGTCCAGAGACGTGAAGAGGAGTTGCAGCAGGCCCTGGCAGAACGGGAAGAGAAAGCCGTTGCTCTCCAGCAGGCCCTGGACGAGGTGCAGCGGGGCCAGGAAAAACAGGTCCTTCTCTTGGACACGATCCGGCAGATGTCCACCCCGGTCGTGCCGGTCCATCGCAGGGTGCTGGTGATGCCCCTGGTGGGGATTATTGACCAGACCCGCTCTCAGCAAATCATGGAAACGCTGCTCCACGCCATCGGCTATCACGGGGCCGAGGTGGTGATCATAGACATCACCGGCGTGGCGGTGGTGGATACCCGCGTCGCCCACCACCTCATCCAGGTAGCGCGCGCCGCCAGGCTCCTGGGAACGCAATGCGTGCTGGTAGGCATCGCCCCGGAGGTGGCGCAGGCCATCGTGTCCCTGGGAGTAGATCTGTCCGCTATGGCTACCAGGAGCGACCTCCAGAGCGGGATCGAATACGCCCTGGGCCAACTGAAGCAGAAAATTGTTCCCCTTGCCTGAGAAATGGGGGGTAGGGTAAGAGAGCTTGCGTTCGCCCAAATTCAGGGCATTTGACAGGCTTCAGATTGTATGATATAGTAGATATAGTATAACACATCCAGGTTGCCATCGCTGCTTCTGGCTAACAGGTTGTAAGTTCGCTCATCGCCGCTTAAAAAACATTTGACTGAAAGGAAGGGGGAAAATCATGGGCTTTTTTGACAAAATCACCAAGGGGGTTTCCGGCTTTGTAGGGGCCGGGGGTAACATCGAGTTGCGTCTGAACAAGGACACTTTCCAGCGGGGGGAACCTGTGGAGTTCCAGTTCACCATCAACGCCACCAACGACGTCAAGGCCCGGGCGGTCAAGGTGCGGCTTTCCGCTGAGGAACACGTCCAGGTAGAGTTCCAGGAAAAACAGGAAAGTGGTTCATACCAGACCCGCACGGAGGAACAGTGGGAGGAAACTTTCAAGCAAGAGGTGCAGGTCGGGGGAGCGATGGAGCTGCAAGAGGGGGAGAGCTACGATTTCAGCGGCTCGATCAACATCCCGCCCGACGTACAGCCCACCTACCGGGGCCGCAAAGCCGAGCATGCCTGGAAGTTCAGGGCCTACGTGGACAAAGGCGGAGCGGACATCGGCGCCGATCAAGAAATCTTCGTCGCTTAAACGTTACAACATCATTTTTTCAAGGCTCATAAGGCAGGCGCCAGAGCATGGCGCCTGTTAGTGTATGTTTGTCTTGGGGGAATCTATTTTGGCCCTCATCTCCTGCCAGCCTTCTTGAATGGCCCCGATGAGATTGCTTTCCACGGCCACTTTGGCCTGATAAATGGCGCTCTTGACCGCTTTGGCTCTGGAACGACCATGCCCGATGACGGCCACTCCGTTGACCCCCATAACCGGCGCCCCGCCGATTTCGGCGTAATCGATCAGGCGACGAACTCTGGACATGGTCGGTAAGAAGTGAGATTCGACAATCTGCGGCGGGAGGGCTGCGCTGACCTCTTTTTCGACCAGGTTCAATAGGGTCTCACTCAACCCTTCCGAGAGCTTGAGCACTACGTTGCCCGCGAATCCGTCGCAGACGACGACGTTGGCCTTTCCAGCCGGGATGTCCAGGCCCTCAATGTTGCCGATGAAATTCAGCCCGCTGCGCTTCAACAGGGCAAAGGTTTCCCGCCCCACCTGATTGCCCTTGTTGTCCTCTGCGCCGTTGCTTAGGAGGGCCACCGTAGGCTCGGCCAGGCCCAGCATCTTCTGAGCATAGATACTGCCCATCAAGGCGAATTGCAGCAGGTGTTGGGGTTTACAATCAATGCTAAGGCCCAGGTCGAGGACGAAGGTTTTTTCCTGAAGCTTGAAATAGTGGATGCCCGCCGCCGGACGTGAGATGCCCTCGATGCGGCCCAGAATCCACAGGGCCGCCACCATGCCGGCCCCCGAATGGCCCATCGTGACCGAAGCCTGGGCTTGACCATCTTTGACCAGTTGGGTGGCTACTACCACGGAGGCGTCCTTTTTGCTGCGCACCGCTATGGCCGGCTGCTCGTCCATAGCTATGACCTGCCTGGCGATGACCTTCGAGATGGACAGGCCCTCGATCTCATGCCGGGCCAGTTCCGTCTCCAGAGCCTCCTTTTGACCAACCAGGATCAGGTCTACGTCGTACTCGCGGGCCGCCGCCACTGCCCCGGCCACGACCTCATGGGGAGCATAGTCTCCACCCATAGCGTCAACAGCGATTACCGTCATACACATTCCCTCCCTGTGTCTTCCCTGTGCTGCAAAAGCTCTTGCATTATATCACAGCCCTGGCCTATCGTCAAAAACTTGAAAAGGGGAGCTGGCGCAACAATTGTGGCCTTTCTTCTTTTGCCAGACCACTGCCAGCGCCCACAATGGGCTGGGGTGCGTCCAGGATTTTAGGGAACGGGAAAAGGTGGTAAAATAGAGAGTATCCGGAGAATGAAGGAGGGCTCCGATGAAAAGCCAGAGGCAGAAGGAAGAAACCAAAAAGCAAATGCAAGAGGCGTTTGGAGGGATGTACGAGGAACTACGTGAATGGCGAGAGAAACATCCAGAGGCCAGTTTTGACGAGATAGCGGCCCAGGTGACTCCCCGGCGCCGGGAGCTAATGGGGGACTTGCTGGCCCACTTAGCTCTTCAGCATGGGAGTGGAGCAGTAGTGGAGGGGCTGGTTTGTGAGAAATGCGGAGGGATGATGGAGTATAAAGGAGAACCGAAACGAGAGGTAGAATGTCTGGAGGGAGAGACAGAGCTGTATCGAGCTTACTTCCATTGTCCCCACTGTGCAGGTGGGGTTTTTCCCCCTGGACGGTAAATTGCAGTTGGGTAATCATAGTTGGAGTGCGGAGACGATCAAACAAGCGATCCGTCTGGGA
>DAOULT010000123.1:0-2052 GCA_034417895.1 Anaerolineae bacterium
GTTGACCAGCTTCCTGGTTAGAGCCTTAGGGGAGGCGGTAGCGCCCTTCGTTTTCAACGCCCGTACCAAAAGCGAGCTGGGTTGGGACTTCCTCTCAGTCATCGACACGGGCCGCTTCAAGGACCACGCCCCCGACGTGCCCTGCCGCGAACAGCGCCGCTTCTGGCAGCAGGTGCAGGCCGCCGAGTACGAAATCCTGGACGGCCCAGAGCAACATATGCGTTGGGGCGTCTCCGACCCTGACGTGCACGACGATCTGCTTATCTCTGCCGCGCTGTGCGCTGTCCTCGATAAACAAGATTGGGGACTCTACCAGCAATCGACAATCATCGAGGCCCAGGATGTGTTACGTGAGATCGACCAGAGCGAGTTTTAGAATTTTTCGACCACGAAGAACACCAAGAGCACGCCCTTTGTGTCCTTTGTGCTCCTGGTGGTTATAATTTTTGGAGGTGAACCATGAATCGAATTCACACCCACACCGCTACACCCATTCCGCCCGAATCGTTGTTGCCTGAGTCCTTCGCCGTGACGATCATTTCCCCAGGGGAGGCCAACGGCTATACCTATCCTGCTCCCGTGCTACAAAATGCCGTCTCTAAGTTCGTCGGCGCATCCATGTTTGCCAACCACTCTGACGCTTTGGATCGTACTCGCGCCGGCGAACGTCGTATAGAAGACCTGGCCGGCATCCTGGAGACGGCTTATTGGGCAGGAGCGGTACGGGGTCAGATGCGTAAAATCGGTCCCAAGGGAGACCTGGTGGCCGCTCTGGCGCGGCAGATCATCGAAGATCGGGCGCGGGGGCTGGCGGTGCCAGACGTTGGCCTCTCGGCTGACATGATGATCGTGGCAGACCAGACCAACACGGTGCAGGACATCAGCCGCGTGCTATCGGTGGACGTAGTTTTCAGTCCAGCGAGAGGAGGGGCCTTCGAGCGGGTTCTGAACTCCGCGCACTCCAGGCTGACCCTTCCGCTTCTGCCCCCCACCAGCGAGATCAACGCCCTTGAAAATCTCATCACCCTGAGCAGCCTGAGAGTGCTGCTCGCTTTGAGGGCAGCAGAGGCCGCCCTCAAATATCGTCTCAGGAGGTTGTTTTAATGAACGTCCGTGAACTTCTGGCCGAACGTCTCTTCGGAGATATTATAGACCGCCGGGTGGCTAATGCGGTCAAAGTGGTAGATGATAAATGGTGGGCCCAGGTTTCCGGGGCCACCGGCCCCCACGACCGCAACTGGTCCGAGATTCAAGATAGTCTCAGCGATGCCCTCACCGCCTGGCGCACCAACCCGCTGGCCCGCCGCATCGTACAGCTTACCACCGACTACGTGGTCGGCGACGGAATCACCATCTATTCAGACGTGGAGGAAATAAACGATTTCGTCTCCCGTTTCTGGATGCACCCCAAAAACCGCATGGCTTTGCGTCTCCACCCCATGTGCGACGAACTGACCCGTTCCGGCGAGCTTTTCCCGGTGTTGTCCACTAACCCGGCTGACGGGATGAGCTACATCCGCTTCGTGCCCGCCAGCCGCCTCAACGAGATCGAAACCGATGCCGACGACCTGGAGCGCGAGCTGCGCTACCACGAGCTGACCACCGCCAAACCCCTGGAAGGCCACTGGTGGGACTCGCCCGATAATCTCAAAAAGAACGCTAACTCCAACTCCCAACTCCCTCCGGTTATGCTGCACTACGCCATCAATCGTCCTATCGGGGCGGTGCGCGGCGAAAGCGATCTGACCCCTATTCTGCCCTGGCTGCGTCGTTACCGTGAGTGGCTTGAAGATCGGGTGCGGGTCAATCGCTTCAAAAACTCCTTCTTGTGGACGGTGACTTTAAGGAACGCCAGGCCGGGCGACATCGAGAGGAAACGCCACGAGTACAGGCGTCCGCCGGCCCCTGGTTCGGTCATCGTGGCGGACGAAAACGAGACCTGGACTCCCGTTGTCCCCCACATCGAATCTTCGGCCGCCGAGGCCGACGGCAAGGCCCTGCGTCTGATGGTGGCCGCCGGGGCAGGCATCCCCCTGCACTTCCTGAGCGAAG
>DAOULT010000124.1:0-5372 GCA_034417895.1 Anaerolineae bacterium
TCTACGAGGGCGAGCTTACCGAGACCCTGGCCCGGGTGTTGGGCGCGTTGGGAGGACGCGCTGCTTTCGTGGTGCACAGCGCTGATGGGTTGGACGAGCTTTCCACCACCGGCCCCAACCGTGTAACCGAACTGCGCGCTGGCTGGCTGCGCACTTTCACCCTGGATCCCGCTGATTTAGGGCTGCCCAGAGCCAGGCTTTCCGACCTGGTCGGGGGTTTTGCTGAGGTGAATGCGGCCCTCACCCGCGCCATCCTGGCCGGAGAGCCTGGCCCCCGGCGGGACGTGGCGCTGCTTAACGCCGCCGCCGCCCTGGTGGTGGGCGGGAAAGCCGACGACCTCCACGACGGCCTGGCGCTGGCGGCTCAGAGCGTTGACTCTGGAGCGGCCCTGGCCTGCCTGGAAGCTCTGATTTCTTTCAGCCACAGCCACAATGGGGGTGTCGGATAATGTGGCTAGATCGGATCGTGGCTCACCAGCGGGAGGAGGTGGCCCGGCGGGAGCAGGTCGCGCCCCTGGCCGAACTGCGAGCTTGTTGCGCCGCTAGCCCTCCGCTGCTCGACTTCCTGGCCGCCCTGCGGAAACCCGGCGTCTCTCTCATCGCAGAGGTTAAGCGCGCCTCCCCCTCGCGGGGGTTGCTCTGCCCCGAATTCGACCCGGCGCACCTGGCCTTAACTTATGCTCAGAACGGCGCTGCGGCCATCTCCGTCCTCACCGAAGAGCGTTTCTTCCAGGGCAGCCCGGAGCATCTGAGCAGCATCAAAGCCGCCCTCCAAAGGGAGGGGCTGACTGTGCCCCTGCTGCGCAAGGATTTTATTCTCACCCCTTACCAGGTCTACGAAGCGCGCGCCTGGGGGGCCGATGCTCTATTGCTCATCGCCGCGGCCCTGGACGAAGCGACCCTGGCCGGGCTGCTAGCCCTGGCGGAAGAGCTGGGCCTGGCTGCTCTGGTGGAAGTCCACAACGAGGAGGAACTGGGCCGCGTCCTGCCCCTGAAGCCCCACCTCATCGGCGTAAACAACCGCGACCTGGACACCTTCCAGGTGAGCCTGGAAACCACCTGCCGTTTGCGCCCGCTCATCCCGGCCGGGACGGTCGTGGTCGGTGAAAGCGGCATCCACCACCGGCAGGATGTGGAGCACCTGGGCGCGGCGGGGGTTGACGCCGTGCTGGTCGGCGAAGCCCTGGTTACGGCCTCCGACGTGGGGCATAAAGTACGGGAACTGGCTGGCAGGTAAGATTGGAGGAAAAATATGGTCAAGGTCAAAATCTGCGGACTGACCACCGTGCGTGACGCCCTGGCCGCCGCCGAGGCCGGGGCCGACTTCCTGGGCTTCATCTTCTATCCGCCCAGCCCACGCCACGTTGCCCCGCAACAGGCGCAACGGATGGTCGAAGCGGTGCGCGCCCGGCACGATGCCATGCGCTTCGTGGGCGTTTTTGTGGACGAGCAACTGGATGAGGTGCAGAAGATTATGGGCCGCTGCGATCTGGATTACGCTCAACTGCACGGTTCAGAACCGCCGGCATACGTGGCTGCCCTGATGCCGCGCGCTATCAAAGCCTTTCGGGTGCGCGACCGGGCTTCGCTGCCAGGAATGGGCCTCTATCAGCCCGCTGCTTTTCTGCTGGACGCTTACTGCCCGGATAGACCCGGCGGCACGGGCCAGGTCTTCGACTGGGAGCTGGCGGTGGCGGCCAAAGCCTACGGGCGCCTCATCCTGGCCGGGGGCCTGACGCCGCAGAACGTGGTCGAAGCCGTGCGCCACGTCCGGCCCTACGCGGTGGATGCTTCCAGCGGGGTGGAAGCCAGGCCGGGGGAGAAAGATGCGGACAAAATGCGGCGTTTCATCAGCGCCGCAAAGAGTTGACGTAAACGAGCAGACACGGATTTGGCTCACGGATTTCACGGATTGCTCGTTCGCACATTTTAATGAGATCACCAGCGCACTGTTCGGCCATGAAAGCGGCTGGTTTCATCGGTGCGTGCGAACACGGCTCGTTCGTTAAATTCTATTGTTCGCTGTTGCTGTCCGTGTTCACCCACGACTACTTGCTGCTCTGGGAGCCTGCTGCTATGAGCAGTCAGTCAATCCGTTTAATCCGTTACCATAATCCGTTGACGGTTTGATTTCATAACAGCTAAACAGTCAGGAGGAAACTTTGAAGGAGATGACGAAACTAATGGAACAGGAAATCACCTCAGAACGCCCGGCCACTCTGCCCGATGAGCGGGGGTATTTCGGCTCTTACGGGGGCTGCTTTGTGCCGGAGACGTTGATGCCCGCCTTGATGGAGTTGAAAAGCGCCTATCGCTCCGCCCGCGCCGACTCTGGTTTTCAAGGCCAGCTCGATAGCCTGCTGCGGGATTACGCGGGCCGCCCCACGCCGTTGACCTTCGCCGCCCGCCTGACGGAGCACTGCGGCGGGGCAAAACTTTACCTCAAACGCGAAGACCTGGCCCACACCGGGGCGCACAAAATCAACAATGCCTTGGGGCAGGGATTGCTGGCAGCCCGCATGGGCAAACACCGCCTGGTAGCCGAGACCGGCGCCGGACAGCACGGCGTAGCTACGGCCACCGTCGCCGCCCTGTTGGGCATGGAGGGCGTGGTTTACATGGGTACCGAGGATATGCGTCGCCAGCGTCCCAACGTCTTCAGGATGCGCCTGCTCGGCACCGAGGTGCGCCCGGTGGATGCTGGCAGCCGCACCCTCAAAGATGCCATCAACGAAGCCATCCGCGACTGGGTGACCAACGTGCGCACTACCCATTATCTGCTAGGCTCGGTGCTGGGGCCGCACCCTTACCCACTCCTGGTGCGCGATTTCCAGGCTGTGATCGGACGGGAGGCGCGAGAGCAGATTTTCGCCCTTGAGGGACGGTTGCCGGATTTCCTGGTGGCCTGTGTGGGAGGTGGTTCAAACGCTCTGGGTCTCTTCCACGCCTTTCGCCACGACCAGGTAGGGATGATCGGGGTAGAGGCCGGGGGAGAGGGGATAAACACTGGTCATCATGCAGCCCGCTTTGCCGACCCCCGCCGGGGACGCATCGGCGTGTTACATGGCACCAGATCATACGTGCTCCAGGATGAGGACGGTCAGATTGCCGCCACTCACAGCATCTCGGCTGGACTGGACTACCCCAGCGTTGGCCCGGAACACAGCTATCTGCACGATGCCGGCCGCGTTCACTATACTACTGCCACCGACGAGGAGACCCTGGCCGCCTTTGAGCTGCTCTGCCATCTGGAGGGTATAATCCCGGCGCTGGAATCGGCCCACGCCGTGGCCGAAGCGCTAAAGCTGGCCCCCCGGCTCGATCCGGAGGCTATCATCATCATCAACCTGTCCGGGCGGGGGGACAAAGATATCGATACCGTAGCCCAGGTGAAGGGAGTAGAGCTATGAGCCATCTTGAAGCAGGAAGAAGCAAGAGCGCGGATTTCAGCCCGCGAGAGAGGGAAAGAAGTCCGCGGCCAAACTCGGAAACCGAAAGAAGCGGAGTGCAACGCATTGCCGCCGCTTTCCAGAAAGCGCGGCCAGCCAACCGGGCGACGCTGATGCCCTACCTGACTCTGGGCTATCCCGACCAGGAGACCTCGCTGACCCTGGTGGAAACCGTAGCCGCCGCCGGAGCAGATTTACTGGAGTTGGGCGTACCTTTCTCCGACCCCCTGGCCGACGGGCCGACCATTCAGCAGGCTACCCACATCGCTTTGCAACAAGGCATGTCGGTACGCCGCTGCCTGGAAATGTGCCTTACCCTGCGAGGGCGTGGTGTGGAGACCCCTTTTCTCCTCATGGGTTACTATAACCCCATCCTGGCCTATGGTGAACGCGCTTTCTGCCAGGCGTGCCAGGAAGCGAGCGTGGATGGGCTGATTGTGCCTGACCTGCCGCCGGAGGAAGGGGAGAATTTAGAGAGAATCTGCCGGGAGTGCGGCCTGGCCCTGGTCTATCTGCTGGCTCCCACCAGCCCCCCGCAGCGCATTGC
Organism: Anaerolineae bacterium; assembly: GCA_034417895.1. GTDB lineage: Bacteria > Chloroflexota > Anaerolineae > CAZYHC01 > CAZYHC01 > DAOULT01. The sequence continues at coordinate 3,997 of DAOULT010000124.1, forward strand.
CCTGGTGGCCGCGCGTTCGCAGGGGTTTATCTACCTGGTCTCGTTGACGGGAGTAACCGGGGCGCGTGAAAATCTGCCGTCCGACCTGGCCGCTTTCATCAACCGAACCAGACAGGCGACGGACAGGCCGCTGGCCGTAGGGTTCGGCATATCCACGCCGCAGCAGGCAGCCCAGGTGGCGCGCCTGGCCGATGGGGTCATCGTGGGCAGCGCCCTGGTTAAAATGGCCGGGCGGGGCCCGGAGAAAATAGGGCAGCTTAAGGAATTCGTGGTTGCCTTGCGGCAGGCGGTGGAAAGAAGCGGTTAGCGTTCACAACCCTTCTGGCAGGGGATGGCGAAATCGGGCATACCGCTCTGGCCGCCCTTACGCTATTCATACTTGCGTTCGGCCATGACGCCGGCCTTACGGAGAGCGGCCCAGAGCTTCTCTTCCCAGATGGTGCCGTGCGTGAGATCGTTGATCTCCTCGGCTTGAAGAAGGCGCTCCCAGAAGGTGACGATAAAGGTGATTCTGCGCCAGCGGCGGCTGGGGATGGGGCGGGGGAGGCGCTGGAGTGGGCTTAGGCGCACCTTGTAATAGTCCTGGTCGGCGCGGGGGTGGTGGGGTTCCTCGGGGAAGAGGTCTCGCCTTTTCACCACTTCCCAGGCGGTGGTCAGGGCGTAGTAGTTCACCGCCCACTTCTCTGCTCCAAAGATGGCCGTCTGGTAAAAGGCCAGCGCCGGCGCGCCGATAGCTCGCCGGGGGCATTTTTTCGCCGGGATGCGATACCAATGCTGGTCGCGGGCGAGGGCGAAATCTCGTTTATTATTCATTATAGCCACCAGGACGATGGCGTATCTGTCAAGCTCCATGATCTTGCTCTCAAGTTTGAGGTAACTCTTGCCGGGCTATTTGTGCGGTCTCATCTGTGCGCTCGACGGTGATCGCTTCCAGATACCACCACCAGTGGGTAGGTGGTATGTGGTGTTCCTCTCGAAACTTGACAAAATCGAACATCAGCCTTTCCATCACGTAAGCGGCATTTTGCATGAGCAATTGATCCACTTTAGCAACTCTGCTCCAGTCTTCGACACGAATCTTGTCTCTGTTTCTCTCAATGTGCTCGCGAGCATCCATATACAACCCTGCTTCACCGTTAGGAGCCAGGCTCCGATTTTCCAGAATAGAGCCGAAACGACTGTAGCGTCTTAAAGACTCTTCGACAGAGTAATCGATCTTATTCATGCTCACCTCCTGTTATGATCAGTACAGGCGCTCGAAATCCGAGAATCGCTTGAAATAATACTCAGGCGTTTCCCAGAAACCAACTCGCACGTCTCGCTCGATGTTGTAAATGACCGCTAAACGACGAAGTATCTTCTTCTTACCAACTTGA
>DAOULT010000125.1:0-40085 GCA_034417895.1 Anaerolineae bacterium
TGGTAGGCATTTGAGTCAACCAGGGAGCGCCCTGACCCTATCAGAGCGGCCTCGACGAGCCACATTGCCCCCAAAAGCCAGCAAAATCCTTTGGCAATACCCAGCCACACTTTTTGCAACCGACTAGGTATATGCGGTCTTGACTTTACCCCCATCCTGGCGGGCACTTTTTCGGGGGAGGGTCAGGGCTTGAGCAGTTGGCTCAGGCCGGACTTTGACACCGCCCTAGGGGCGACTTTTGTGTCCTTGACAAAAAGGCTATCGGATGCTATAATATAGGTGAGAAAGGCATATAGGTGAGAGAAGCAGCATCCTGGCGTAAAGAAAAGACGGGTGCTAAAATACTAGGCCGGGAGAAGGATCGATGACTCCCGGTGCACGTAGATGACAGATCACGAGATATGGAGGACGACAAAATTGATTACTGAAGAAAAGGTACTAAAGGCCTTGACCAAGGTGATGGCCCCTAAGCTGCAACGCAACCTGGTGGAGCTGGGCATGGTCAAAAATGTGGAGGTGCACGATAGCCAGGTAAAATTTACCCTGGCCCTGATCGATCCGGAGTCTTCCCTCAAAGACCAGTTCGTCTCCGAGTCTAAAGAGGCCGTCATGGCCCTGGAGGGGATAGAAGACGTAGATATTGAGATAACAGAGATGAGCGCCGAGGAAAAACGGCGCGTCATGTCCGCCCAGGAGCAGGCTGGAGCGGCGGAACATCTCAACAAAGTCAAACACGTCATCGCCGTGATGAGCGGCAAGGGCGGGGTAGGCAAATCGTTGGTGGCAGGGCTGCTGGCTGTGGCTCTGAGACGGGAGGGGCAGCGGGTCGGCATCCTGGATGCTGACATCACCGGCCCCAGCATCCCTAAAATGTTCGGCCTGAGAGAGCCGCCCCACTACAGCCCGCTGGGGATCGGGCCGGTACGCAGTTCGTCCGGCATCGCGGTCATGTCCATCAATTTGCTCCTGTCCAGCGAGGATCAGGCCGTCATCTGGCGCGGCCCTCTTATCGGGGGGGCTATCAAGCAGTTCTGGGGCGACGTGTTCTGGGGCGCTCTGGACTATCTGCTGGTGGACCTGCCGCCCGGCACCGCGGACGCCCCGCTGACTGTGATGCAAAGTTTGCCTATGAGCGGCGTCGTGCTGGTTACTTCGCCCCAAGACCTGGCCGGGATGGTGGTGCGTAAGGCGGCGCAGATGGCTCTGGTCATGCAAGTACCCATCCTGGGAGTGGTGGAGAACATGAGCTATGCCCTGTGCCCCAACTGTGGTCAGCACATCGAGATATTCGGGCCTAGCCATGCCGAGGACATGGCCCGCCAGCTTGGAGTGCCTTTTATGGGACGGCTGCCCCTCGATTCACGCATCGCCGAACTATGCGATCAGGGACGCATCGAGGATTACCCGGCCGAGGAATTTGCGCCTATCGCTCAACGTCTGGCCGCCCTGGCCCCGGAGGCCAGGCCGCCGGCGATTCGGCTACAATGAGAAAATGCAAAGAGGAGATGATTGGTATAACAGCGCAGGTCAGCCTGTACCCCCTGCGACAAACTCATCTCGGTCCAGCCATACAGGAGGCAATACATACATTTGCTGACCACGGCCTGGAAATGCAGACAGGCAGCATGAGTACCCTGATATGGGGCGACGACGAACAGGTTTTCGCTGCTTTGAAGGAGGCCTTCCGCCGGGCAGCGGAACAGGGCGAGACGGTGATGGTGATCACTATCTCCAATGCCTGCCCCCTGCCGAAACCAACCGGGACGAAGACAGGGTGAGCTATGCAATCGGCCGAGCGTAATCCTTTCAACGATGAGCAGGTGGCTTCCCACTACGAAGCCTGGTACGAAACGACCGAAGGGCGCCGGGCCGACGTTCAAGAGAAAGAGCTGCTGGCGAAGTTGCTGGCCGGATCTCCGCAGGCAGATACCTTGCTGGAAATCGGTTGTGGCACCGGGCATTTTAGTCGCTGGTTCTCCGGGCTGGGATTGACAGTCACCGGCCTGGACCTCTCGCCGGCCATGCTGGCCCAGGCGCTGGGGGAGGACGGAACTGTCGCCTATGTGTATGGGGATGCCTATCAACTCCCTTTCACTGATGGCGCTTTTGACTTGGTGGCTTTGGTCACCACCCTGGAATTTCTGACCGAACCGGAAATCGCGTTGCGGGAAGCCGCTCGCGTGGCCCGCCAGGGACTTCTCCTGGGGGTGCTCAATCGCTGGAGTCTTATGGGGTTACAACGTCGTCTGGCCGCATTATTCCAGCCCACGATTTTCGACCCGGCCCACTTCTATGGGGTGGGCGAATTGGGTCGCCTGGTGCGGCGGGCGGTCGGGCAGGGTTCATCGCTGGCCTGGGATACAACCCTTTGGCCTCGCCCTCTGCCCCTAACCGGCCGTCGTTTACCCTGGGGAGGCTTTATCGGTATGAGTGTGTTACTTAGAGAGCGGAGGGAGGTGATGAGTAATGTTCTACGTGAATGACACGCGTTGCACTGGCTGCGGCGCTTGTTTGGAAGTCTGCCCCACCGGAGCGATCTCCCTGAGGGGCAATGTGGCCCACATTAACCAGGAACGATGCACCGAGTGCGAAGCCTGCCTCGGAGCCTGCCCTAATGGGGCCATCCTGGTGGTGACCGAGCCGGTCGAGGAGGAAAAGCAGAAAGCGATCGTGCCCAGAATGCAGCCTGTATCCGAGGTCGTTCTGGCCGACCAGCCACCGCCTCCTGCTCCTCTGCACACTAAAGTTCTGCCGGTCGCGGGGGTAGCCCTGTCCCTTCTGGGGGCCATGTACCCCGTCGTTGGCCGGGGTAGACACGTTCTGCCGGTGGCGGGGAGGGTGCTATCCTTTATGGGGCGTGAGATTGCGCCCCGTGTGGCTATATACCTGCTCGACACCCTGGATCGGCGGCTGAGCCAGCAATCAGAGATATCCAGCCCCGCTAGCAGGACAACGGGAGGAGGCGGAGGACGCGGTGGTCGCCGCTTTCGGCAGCGCCGCCGGGGACGGTGAACAATGGCAGGTCGAAGGGCGAGGTAAGAAGGACAAACGAGTATGATCGGTCGCTATTGGCTACAGGGGGCGATTCTGGTGTTGGTGGGTCTGGCTTACCTGGGCGCGCATCGCTGGCCGCTGGGCGGGACCGGGATGCTCTCTGCCAGAACCATGTTGGAGCAGCAGACGACCGTTGAGCCAACGTCGCGCCCTACGGCCACCCCCGCTGCGACGCCCAGCGGATTTAGCGGAACGGTGACTATCACCGTCGCCTACGATAACAACGCCTACGATCCCCGATTAAGCACGGCCTGGGGCTTCTCCTGCCTGGTGGAGCTGGTAGAGGAGAGGGATGAGACCGTCATCCTTTTCGATACCGGCGGGGATGGGGCGCTGCTCTTATCCAACATGGACATCCTGGGCCTCGATCCCCAGACCATCGACATGGTGGTCCTATCCCACATCCACGGCGATCACACCGGCGGCTTGGCCGGCCTTCTGGCTACAGGCGCTCATCCCACAGTCTACGTCCCTCGCTCCTTCCCCAAGGATTTCAAGGATCGAGTGCAAGCCCAAACCGAGCTACGCCAGGTGAGCGAGCCCCAGGCCATCGCCCCCGGCGTGTACACTACCGGCGAGATGGGAACAGGCATCCTCGAGCAAGCCCTGGTACTCAAGACGGTCAAGGGTCTGGTGGTCATCACCGGTTGCGCCCACCCGGGGGTCGCCAATATGGCGCGCAAAGCCGTGGAGATAGGCGACGATGATCCTCATCTTGTCCTGGGTGGTTTCCATTTGGGAGGAGCAAGCCGAAAGAAGATTGAGGGCATTATCGCCGATTTTCGGGAGCTAGGAGTGCAGAAAGTAGCTCCCTGCCACTGCACAGGAGATAAAGCCATAGCCCTCTTCCGTGAGGTATACGGAGAGGACTTCATCGAGAACGGGGTGGGCAAAATCTTTAAGATAGAACCCTAAAAATAGGCTTCGTAGCCGGAGATATCGAGGTCGTCCCGCATGGTCTGCAACTCGCGGCGCAGGTTGCGGTTGACGGGGATGCCCTGCTCCCGGCGTCGTTTTTCCATCTCGTATTCCTTTTCCCCGGCCACGTAGATGCGTTCCTGGCCGGGCGCTTTGCGGGAGTTTTGCAGGGCGCGCATGATCTGGCCCGTGATGCGGCGGGAAACTTCCAGGGGGATAAAGTGCTCGATGTCGATAGCCAGGAAGAAGTGCCCTAGCATGTAGGGGCGGCGGGAGCCGTCCTCGGCGAAGCCCAGCAGGTCTTTCATAAACACGCCCCCGCACAGCGCGGCGGAGAGAATTTCGACCAGGGTTGCCAGGTCGTAGCCCTTGTAGCCGGCCATCGTTTCTCCCGCGCCGCCCAATGGCAGCAGGGCGGCCTGGGCGGTACCCAAATCTTCGAGAATCTGGAGCGGGTCGGTGGCCGGGTTGCCCTGAGCGTCGATGACCCAGCCCTCGGGCACTGGCTTTTCGGCGCGGGCCGCCACCTCGATCGTGCCCCGCTGGATGATGGATGTGGCCCCATCGAAGCAGAAGGGATAGGGCAGGTCGGAGGGCGCAGCAAAGGCGATGGGATTGGTGCCGAGCATCGGTTCGGCGCCAAAGGTGGGGGCCATGGCCGGGCGGGCGTTGGTCACCGTGAAGCCCATCATCCCTTCCTGAGCGGCCATCAGCGGGTAGTAGCCAGCAATGCCAAAGTGGGTGCCGTTGCGCACAGCCACCGCCCCCAGGCCGTACTGTCTGGCTCTGTCCATCGCCAGGCGCATGGCGCGGTGGGCAATCACGTGGCCCATGCCGTGATGGCCGTCCACCAGGGCGGTGGTTTCCGTCTCCTTGACGATTTCCATTTCCGTTTGAGGGCGATGGGCCCCGGCCACGATGCGGTCGTAATAGTACTTGAGACGGCCCACCCCGTGCGAGTCGATGCCCCGCAGGTCGGCGGCGATGAGCACCTCTGCGCAGATGTGGGCCTCGTCGTGGGGAACGCCCAACCCCTGAAATACGTCCATCATAAAATCTTCGACGACCTCGATGGGAATGTAAGTAGTTTCGGTCATGGCTCCGATCCTGTGGAGGCAGACCCTTCGGGTTTTCAAAACCCCAAGGGTCTGCGGTGAGAAAATACATCATACATCTTACCTCGACCTATCTCCCCAGCAGCCGCAGGACACCCCATATTACCAGCAGGCCCATCCCCAGTCCTCCGCATACCGTCCCCATCAGGAGCACCGTTCCCGGCTGGGAGGCCAGGTAGCCCTGGTAATCGTCAGGCGTGCCAGCGTAGAGGGTGCGGGCGGTAAGCAGGTCGTTCCCTTCCCACGTTCCCTCAATGGTTAGAGTCTGGCCGGGCAGATAGCCGACGTGGCGACGCTCTGTCCCGCTGCTTTCCAGACCTTCTTCCTCGAATCGTTGGGCCTTCAAGAAGGAGGTTTTGAAGGGAATTTGCACTGACAATGGCGTGCCGTCTTCTAACGACATCTCTATTCTCTGCGGAGGGGGCTGTTCTATCTGCCAGGAAGAGGAGCTTCCGCTTGGGGTCTCGTCCTTGTTGCTCTCACTGGTCCCCTGCTGGCGGTATTCAGTGTAGAAAAGAGCCAGGCCGTATGGCCCGACGGGGGTGTCAGGGGGAAGCTGAGCCGCTATCAGCACTGAGGTGCCCGGCGAGAGGGCGCGTAACTCCGCTGGCTCTGGCCGGGGCAGGGACTTTACTTCTTCTGACCGCCTCCAACTGTAGGGAACCCCAAACACAGCCATCGGACACCCTGACAGGCAGGCCAGCACGCCCATCAGCAGGAGAAAAATAGACACTCCAGAATGGCGCCGACGACGACCGAACAGCCATCCCAGTAGAAAGCTAAGTTTCGGATCGAAGGAAGCCTGTGACATTGGAGACCTTCGCTCTCGTTTCTAGCCCTTCAAGCCGATCAATTTGTAAACCTCCTCAAAGGCGGTGCGGCCCTTGACCTGGACGGGTTCCAGGCGGTTGGCATCCACGTAATCTTTAACCTTCTGGTAGGTGCTGTGGCTAAGCAAGATCTGTCCTCCCCCGGCGGTCTCCTGAAGGCGTTTAGCCAGGTTAACGGAATCGCCGATAGCGGTGTAGTTCATTTGTTCGGCGGTGCCAATGTTACCGACCACCGCTTCGCCCAGGTTGATCCCCACCCCGTAGCTCAGTTGAGCGCCATCCTCTGCTTTATTATATTCGTCGATAGCCCCTTGCATGTCCAGGGCGGCCTTCACGGCGCGCAGGGCGTGGTCTTCCTGGGGCAGAGGGGCGTTGAAGAAAGCCATCACTGCATCGCCCATGAATTTATCCAGGGTGCCCTCGTGTTTGAGCACTGCCTCGGCAGCCAGAGAAAGGTAACGGTTCAGGATGACCACCAGTTCCTCAGGCTGGAGCCTCTCGCTGAAAGAGGTGAATCCTCGGATATCGGCAAAGACGATGGAAATCTCCTGGCGTTGGCCGCCCAGCTTCAACTGGTCCGGATCAGAGGGCAGGCGGTCGACGACGGCCGGCGATACGTACCGCCGGAACATATCCCGCACCGCTTCCAGCCGCTTTTTTTCGGTCAGATCATCGACCACGATGGCTACCCCCAGAGTTTCCTCCTTGGCATCCTTTAGCGGAGAGAGGTTCATGCTTAGATTGACCATGCCCCGCTGCGCCAGATAAGGCTCGATCTCGTAGGCGATGTATTTACGTTCTTTGGTCTTCACCTCTTCGATCAGGGCCGGTAGGAGGGTTTTTTGCAGGTCAGGAAGGACATTGCTGTATGGCTCGCCAACGCAACGCTCGGCCTGGATGCCCAGGATGGATTCAGCCGCCCGATTGAAAAGGGTGATCTGATCCATTACGTCGGTGGTGATCACCCCGCTGGCGATACTGGCGAAGACGTTATCCATCAGGTTTTTCATGTTGCTTATCTCTTCCAGGTTGCGTTTGACGCTCTCGAAGAGGCGGGCGTTTTCGATGGCCGTGGCGGCCTGGTTGGCAAAGGCGGCCAGCAGATCGCGGTCTCGGTCGCTGAAAAGTCCGGCTTTGATGCGGTTGTCGGCGTAGATGACGCCGGTGATCTTATCCTTGACCGTCAGGGGCACGCACAATATGGAACGCAGGCTATAACTGACCACACTGGCCTGGGCACTGAACCGAGGGTCGGCCTGGGCGTTAGTGGTCACGATGGGGATCCCTTCTTTAGCTACCCGATTGACAATGCTGCGGCTGATCTCGAAGGACGAGCCTTCGATGGTTTCCTGATCCATATTACGCGCTACTTTGAAGCTCAATTCGCCCGTTTCCTCGTCAATAAGCATCAGAAAACCCCGCTCTGCACCGGTGACGCTGATAATCATGTCCATCACCAGGTTCAGGCAGTTGCCCAGATCAAGGGTGGAGTTGACGGCCTGACTGACGTTATACAGCGCGGTCAGTTGCTCGTGTTCTTTCTCCTGGGCTGCCAGTTCAGTTTGCAATTCATTGAGAGATATCTCGAACTGGGGCAACAGGGGGTTGATCCGCTGAACCATATTATCCACCGCGTCTGTATAGTTCATTAAGGCGCTCAGGTTTTGGTCTCGGGAGACCGATCTCCCGGCCGCGGCCCAGGCGTTTTGAAGCCTCTGGGTGGCTATCTGTTGTTGATCCAGGGTGTCGGCCAAATTTCTCAAATCTCGGATAAGGGCCGAGATTTCTTCCTGGGCTCTACTGATCTTAGACTGAGGCGAACCTGTCATTTTATTCACCACCTCGCTGCATCCTAAACTGATTGCCGGACGTACCCGGCATCTCTATCTGGTATCCAGATTCAACGCCAGGTAAAGGTCCGGGCTTCGCTTTTGGGACTGATAGGCGGACCATCGGGCCGTCCATCCTGCCTGATCCTTTTTGTCTGTCTCACCTCTACCCACCAGTGGAACAAATCCTTGTCCGACTGGCCGTAGCCGCCTTCCGGCGGAAACTTGATCTGCGTCTCCTGAGTGGCGTCGCCCCAATACACTTCTTCCCCGTCGAAAAAATGCAACACTGTAACGTTGTAGAACTCGTCCTTCGCCAACCCCGCCACCGGCTCCCATTCCAGATAGACCTCTGCAAATTCGCCGACCACCAGCAGCGCCCCGTCTGGCGGCGACAACAAAGCAGGGGCCCGATGCTTGAATATCCTGGTGGGCGTGGGAGAAACCTCCGGCATCGGGGTCGAGGGTGAGGTGAACGTCGAGGGCGGGGTGCCCAACAAAGCCAGGAGGCTCTCTCGTCGTTCCTGGGCGGCGCTCCGATCCTCCACTTCCTCGAGGCTCAGAGCGGCCTGGTAATCCTCCAGGGCCAGGAGCAGGTCCCCCTGCTGGCGATAAGAATCCCCTCTTTCCAGGTAGGCCCGATACAGACGACGGGCTATCTGTCCCTCTCCGTAATCAGGTCGCGTCTCGTAAATGGCCCTCAGCTTGGTAATAACTTCAGCCCACTTGCGCTGGGCGTAAAACTCCACAGTCTCCTGGTAGAGCAGGGCCAGCCCCATTTCTTCTCGCAGGCCCTTTTCCTCTGGGCAGATGTCCAGCCCTTTTCCAAAGACAATGATGGCCTCTTCCAACCGTTGCTTTTCGCTCTCGTCGTCCAGGGTCTGCACCTGGGCCTTGCCCTGTTCCAGGTAGGCCCGACACAGCATCTCTTCCACCGCGGCTTTATGGAAAGTGGGGTCTCGGCTGTGCACCTCTTCCAGACGGGCGATGGTCTTGTCCCACTGTTTCTGAGCGTAATACTCCTGGCCCTCGGCGTACAGGTGGTCTGGTGATTGTTCTCCGTTGCTCCCGCCGCGTTTCTGGCGCACCTCTTCCCGTTTCTGGGCGGCGTCCTTATAGTCGGGAGCGATAGTCAGCAGGTGATCGAACTCTTCGAGAGCCTGATCCCACTGTTCCTGCTCCATGTAGTCCAGGGCTTGCTGATAGCTGGCTTCCAGAGCTTCCTGGACTTTGATTTGATGGTAATGTTGATAGGCATAGACTGTTCCGGCCAGCAGAACCACGGCCATCACGAACAACAGCACAGCTATGGGGAGCTTCCTGCGCGGTTGAGTTGGCCTTTCTACAGAGGGTTTCGGGGTAGTCGCCTCCACCGGGGGGACTTTTTCCAGCCGGCTTCTGGACTCGGCCAACAGGTCCTGCACCTGCTCATAATGGGGGGCCATCTCGTGAACCTGAGAGAAACAGGCAATGGCTTCCTCCCAGCTTTGAGCCTCCACGTAGCTTACGCCCTGTCTGTAGAGGGCTGCTATCTTTTCTTTGGTTTTTGCTTCGGAAAAAGCTATGCCGGCCTCGGTCAGCAGGGGGGCAACGTCGCGGTAGCCGGGGTCAATGGTTATAATCTCGCTCAGCTTGTCGATGGCTTCCTTCCACCGTTTTTCTTCCAGATCCCATCTGGCTGCTGAATACAGGGTGGCTAGATGAATCTGCTGTTCTACTTTCGCCAACCGTTCGGCCACGTCCGCGTAGCCGGGCTCCAGCTTCAAGAGTTGATTGAAAAGATCGGCGGCCTTTTGCCAGTCCTCGGTCTGGCTGGCCTCCATCGCCCGCTGATAAAGCCCTTTCAGCAAAGGATCCGTACCTGTCTGAGAGGACGAGGGCGCGGTTGACTCCGTCGTCAACTCTTGAGCGGCTATGATGGGGTCGATGGCCTCCAGAAGCTCTGCCGGTGTTTGAAACCGATCCTCCGGGCGCTTAGCCAGCGTCTTGTTCACCAACTGTTCCACCACGGCGGGCAGGTCGCTGTCCTCCAAATGCAGGGGAGGTGGTTGGCTGGCAATGTGCTGACTGATGATCGACCAGGGACTTTTGGCCTCGAAGGGCACTTCCCCGCTCAACATCTCGTATATCACCACGCCCAGAGAGTAGATGTCCGACCGAATGTCTACCTCCTCTCCCATGGCTTGTTCGGGAGAGATGTAGTAGGGCGAACCGACAAAACCCGATTGGGTCAGGGAGGGCAAGGCTCCTGCCCGCGCAATGCCAAAATCCAACACCTTGACCGTGCCCTCGGCGGTGATCATCAAATTCTGCGGTTTGATGTCGCGGTGCACGATGCCGAATTTGTTGGCGTGCTGGAGCGCTTTGGCTACCTGGGCGGCGATCTCCAGAACCTGGCGATAGGGCAGCGACCCTCTTTCCTGGATGATCTCTTTGAGGTCATAGCCCTTGATATACTCCATGACCAGATAGTGGATGTCGCGGGTGGCTCCATAGTCCAGCACTCTGACGACGTGGGGATCGGACAGGGCGCTGGCCAGCTTGGCTTCGCGCGTGAAACGTTGCACGTAGGCCATGTCCTCGCTGAATTGAGGATAAAGCACCTTGACCGCCACCAGGCTGCCGTCGTGGGTATCCTCAGCCAGGTAGACCCAGGCCATTCCACCGCTACCGATGTCACGCAGAATCTTATAACGGTTACCTAGAATCTCCCCAATCACCTGTTTCCCTCGCTTAGAGCCTGTCCAAAAAATCAGTAGAGCGGCCACCCTGGCCGCGGTTGGAGCGGATGCCCAACCCGGATAGGCACTTCACTATGGCGACCGCTTTTTTGTACCCTTAGGCATACAATGTCCCGTTCCAACTCTCTCGTCGGAGCAGCGTCTTTGGGGACGGAAATGTAAGCACATGCACTTTTTTAGGGACACGACCGATCCTGACAGGCCCCTTCTCGTCACTCGCCGTGCCTGAATATTATACATCACTTCTTCTCAATAGGCAATGTCCACAACCGACCAGGGGGCGCCCCTGTTGTGGGTAGGCGCCTGGCATCTTATGTCCTGAAATGTGGGGAGACTCTACCGACCAGGTCTCATCCCCTGCACTGCAACAATTATACTCTATATGCGGAGAAAGGGCAAGAATGTCTTGACTTTACTCCGGGGTCAAGTCGAAGCCGGCGGGCAAAGTCAGGCCACGGCGACAGGATGGCGCTGGCGCGGCTGGAGTATCAATGCTTCATTTGCTCCTGGGGGGCACATCGGGTATAATAGCCGGGCAAAAATCGAGCTAAATGAGGGGAGGGAAAACAAATGATCGTCACCCGGCGGCTCAAGCTGAATACCAGAGGACATACCGATATCATCAACATCACCGAGCAGGTGGCGCAGGTCGTCAGCGACTCGAAGCTCAAAGATGGCATTGTGACCATCTTCGTGCCAGGAGCTACCGGCGGGGTAACCACCATCGAGTACGAGCCTGGTCTGGTGCATGACTTCCAACAAGCCTTTGAGCGTCTTGCTCCCTACGATATGGAATACAGGCACCATCAGCGGTGGGGCGATGACAACGGCTCTTCCCATGTACGGGCTTCGCTGCTCGGCCCTTCGCTGACTGTTCCCTTTGCGGACAAAGACTTGCTCCTGGGCACCTGGCAAAACCTGATATTTATAGATTTCGACACTCGGTCGCGCTCGCGGGAGCTTATTCTGCAACTGATTGGAGAATGATTCGACGTCTATAGTTGGGCGTAAAGCTCCCGCACCGAAGGATAAAGTTGGCGGTACAGTTCATAAGAGCGGCTGTATCTTTCAAAAGCTGCGGCCTGCGGCTCGATGGTCTTTTCGGGGCGATAAACCTGGGACACGGCTTCTTTCTCGTCGGCGTACAGGCCCAGGCCCAGGCCGGCCAGCAGGGCGGCTCCCAGGGCGGTGCTTTCCGACAGAGCGGGCACTTCGACTGGTTTACCCGTGATGTTGGCCTTGAGTTGGAGCCACAGCTCGTTTTTGGCTCCTCCCCCTATGGCCCGCAAAGAGGTGGCCTTCAGGTGGGCCGCCTTTTCCACGGCCTCGACCAAGGCCCGACATTCGAAACTGAGACCCTCGAACGCGGCCCGCAGCAGATCGGCCCGGCGGTGGAAGGGACGCAGGCCAAAGAAGGTGCCGCGAGCGTTGGGGTCGCGGTGGGGCGCGCCGCTGCCCGTGATGTGGGGTAAGACGAACAGGCCCTCGCTGCGGCCACGACGCGCTTCTTCGACCATAAGGTGGTAGAGTTCCTGGTCGTCGGTCCTGTCCGGCCAGAAAAGCCTGCGCAGCCACTCCACCAACCCGCCGGAACTGCTGATGCCCCCTACCAGGTAATAGCGGTCCCTGGCGACGTGACAGCCGTGGGAGAGACCTGCCTGACAGGAAGCTCCCGGCGGAGGAAAACTGTCAACGGTGACCAGCACCGCTTCAGCCGTGCCTATGGAGTTCAGGACCGGCCCCTCTTCAAAGACATCGGTAGCCAGCGCCCCACAGATATGATCGTGTCCCCCGATGACCACCGGCGTGCCCGACCGTAGCCCGCTGGCGGCGGCGGCTTCCTCGCTGACCCCGCCCACCACCTCCCCGCTGCGATAGGCAGGAGGCATGATGTCCGCCTCGATGCCTGCCGCCTCCAACAAGGTAGACGACCAATCACGTTGGCCCAGATCGAAAGCCATGGTGCGGGAGGCCAGGGAGTAGCTGGTGGAGTACACCCCCGTCAATTTGTAGGTGATGTAGTCGGCCATGCACAGCCAGTGAGCGGTGCGGCGGTATATTTGGGGTTCGTGTTCCTTGAGCCACATTATTTTATTGATGGAGAAGATCGGATCGAGCGGCAGGCCGCAGATAGCGAAAACAGTGGCCCCCAGACCCTCTCTTTCCCACCACCGATGCTGCTCGATAGTGCGGCTGTCAAACCAGACGATAGCCGGATAGAGCCACTGGCCCTTCTCGTCCAGGGGCAGGCCGGCCTCGCCCACGCTGGCTACCGCCAGACCCTCGATGACGGTCGCCTCTCCCAGTTTATCCACCACCTGCTTGATGACCGTCGTCACGCCTTCCCAGACCTTGTGGGGCGGATAGACGGCCTGTCGAGGGCCTTGTTCCTCTACCTCTGTCCTGGTGGAGGCGCTGGCTACCGCCTGGCCCTGAAGATCGTAGGCCACAGCCTTGATGTTGGTCGTGCCGAAGTCTATACCCAATAGATAAGGCATGATTTTCTCCTCTTTTGATCCCAAATTATAGCACATTTCTGCGAAAGGTGAAAAACTTTTCAGGGGTAAAGTCGAGGCCAAGCAGGTTTGACATAGAACACATGTTTGTGGTATAATGAGACTAGAATGTATGTTCTGGTGGTTTTTCAACGCTGAGCTACTGGAAAGGAGAGCGCGATGACTCTATCTGAACGCCAACAGCAAATACTCGATTTCATTGCCGCTTTTATCGAGGAGAACGACTATCCTCCCAGCATCAGGCAGATTGGAGCGGCTACTGGCATCTCCTCTACCTCGGTGGTTAATTACAACCTCAACATCCTTAAACGGCAAGGGTTTATTGAGCGTGACCCGGAAGTGTCACGAGGTCTGAGGATGGTAAAAGGCCCGGAGTCAAGGTCAAACCTGGTCGAGGTGCCGCTCCTGGGATACATCGCCGCCGGCGAACCGATCCCCGTGCCCGATAACGATTTCTCGCCCTTCGATTATGAAACTATCAAGCTCACTCGCGATATCGTGGGCGCCCAGGAAGGCATTTATGCCCTGGAGGTCAAAGGCGATTCCATGATCGATGCCCTGGTCAATGATGGAGATATCGTGATCATGAAACATCAGGTGGAAGCCAACAACGGCGACATGGTAGCCGTCCGCCTGAAAGAAGACAACGACACTACCCTGAAACACTTCTATCTGGAAGGGGACCGGGTCCGTCTTCAGCCCGCCAACCCCAGTTACCCATCCAAGAGCCTGCCTGCGGCTAACGTAGAAATTCAAGGTAAGGTCATGGTCGTCATCCGCCAACTGTAAGATATGGAAGACTGAAAACCCTGAGCTTACTCTGGGGCCCAAAGCCAGTTACTCGATTGGTCTCTTAAAGAAGAGAAATGTTTCCCCGCCGGATTCCAGGACGTTGATCAGTTCCCAATTTTCCTGCCCCAGGTCGTGTAACTCTGACCTCAGCCCGTCTACCAACCCGGCGGAGCTAAGGCGCCTTTTGGTGTGGACGATTCTGTATTCCCATTGCTGTCTTCCCGCGAAAGTTGTGGCTTGTGGTTTAGCGGCCATGTGCTCCACTCCTTAATCTGAGGATTAATCTCTACATAAATGTATAGTAGATGGTTTATTTTGTCAAGGACGGGATTGTAAAAAGCCCTGCTCCCTGGGGAAGAGAGCGGGGCTTTCTTAAATTAATACCAGCCAGCTCACTCGCTTTGGCTGTTCAGCAGTCCATATTCCAGGCTGTCGGCCAGGGCCAGCCAACTGGCTTCGATGATGTTGGTGGAACTGCCCACCGTGCTCCACGTCCGTCCATCGGCAGCGGTATCGATGAGGACGCGGGTTTGAGCGGCTGTGCCCGCTTCGCCGTCCAGGATACGCACTTTGTAGTCGGTCAGATGGAAGTCGGCCAGGCAGGGATAGAAGGGGAGCAGGGCCTTGCGGATGGCGGCATCCAGGGCGTTGACGGGGCCGTTACCCTCGGCGGCGGTGTGCATGATGTCGTCCCCGACCCGCACTTTGACCGTAGCCTCGGCCAGCATACCCCGCCCTTGCCGGTTTTCCACCAGGACGAGGAAATCGATCAACTCGAAGGGCGGCTCGTAATCTGGCCGGGTGCGATGGAAAAGAAGCTCGATCGAGCCTTCCGCGCCCTCGAACTGGAAGCCCTGGTTTTCCAGCGTTTTAATCCGCTGGAGGACGCCCTTACGCTGTTCCTCGGACACGTCCAGACCGTACTCCTCGACTTTATAGGCGATGTTGCTCTTGCCCGAAAGTTCAGAGACGACCACCCGCTTACGGTTGCCCACCAGAGCGGGGTCAATGTGCTGATAACTTTCCTCGCACTTCAGCAGGGCGTTGACGTGGGTGCCGCCTTTGTGGGCAAAGGCGCTGTAGCCCACGTAGGGTTGCTGATCGTAGGGCTTCAGGTTGGCGCGCTCGCTGACGTAATGGGAGACTTCGAACAAGGTACGAAGCTGTTCTGGGCTGAGGCAGGGCAGACCCATTTTCAGCGCCAGAGCAGGGATGATGGAGCACAGATTGGCGTTGCCGCAACGCTCGCCGTAGCCATTGATGGTGCCCTGCACGTGGACGGCCCCGGCCTCCACCGCCACCAGCGAGTTAGCTACTGCCATCTCTCCGTCGTCGTGCGCGTGGATGCCCAGGGGCAAGCCGTTCGCTGTTCCGTTCGTTGTTACGGCGGCCTTGACCTGGGTGGTGATGGTCCGAATCTCGGAAGGCAGACACCCGCCGTTGGTATCGCACAGCACCAGGACGCTGGCCCCGCCTTCCGCGGCGGCGCGCAGGGTCTGGAGGGCGTAATCGGGGTTGGCTTTGTAGCCGTCGTAAAAGTGTTCGGCATCGTAGATAACCTCCCGTCCCCTGGACACCATGAAGCTCACACTGTCAGCGATCATGCGTAAATTCTCCTCCAGGGTGGTGACTAGCACCTTGTGAACGTGCAGGTCCCAACTCTTGCCCACGAGAGCTACCGCCCTGGTTTGGGCCGCCAGGAGGGCCTGGATGTTCGGGTCGTCCTCCACCCGCAGATTGGCCCGCCGCGTGCTGCCAAAGGCGGTGATAATGGCCTGCTCCAGAGAGAGAGTTTTCGCTCTCTCGAAAAACTCCGCGTCTTTGGGGTTGGAGCCAGGCCAGCCGCCTTCGATGTAATGAATGCCCAGGGCGTCCAGTTTGCGGGCGATTTTAAGCTTGTCGTCGGCCGAGAGGGAAAGACCTTCCCGCTGAGTGCCGTCGCGCAGGGTGGTGTCGTAAAGCGTTATAGTCATTATGCCCCCCTATTTCCCGCCCAGGGCTTCGTCGGCCAGGTAGTCAGATTTCCCATTTTCTCCCCGCACCATGACTATCCGTCCGGTGCGTGTCATCTCCATGATGCCGAAATCTCCCAGGAGGCGAATCAGAGAATCGACTCTCGTCTCCGGGCCGGTGACCTCGATCATCATCGATTCGCGGGCCACGTCCACGATTTTGGCCCGATAGATATCTACCAATTGCACGATCTGGGGGCGGGTGGAGGCGTCGGCCCTCACCCGGATGAGGGCCATCTCGCGAATGACCATCGGCTGCTCGGTGACGTCGCTGACCTCGGTGACGTTGATCTGTTTCTGAAGCTGACCCACCACCTGGTCGATAGCCGTGCGTGTGCCATCGACCACCAGGGTCATGCGGGAAATATCGGGCGTTTCGCTGTGTCCTACGGCCAGACTCTCGATGTTGAAATTGCGGCGGCGGATGAGACTGGCTACCCGGGCCAACACGCCGGGTTTATCTTCCATCCAGGCTATCAGAGTGTGTTTAGTCAGGGTTATCATTTTCACTGCTCCTTCTTTTTCTATGCGCAGTAGTAACGACTTAAGTCGTCACTACGTGTGTCTATTCCGGGCGGCGGATCATATCGCCGATGGATGCGCCGGGTTCGACCATAGGATAGACCTTCTCTTCCTGCTCGACGCGAAACTCAACCACCACCGGCCCATCTACTTCCATAGCCCGTTCAATGGTGGGCACCACCTCCTCCTTTTTCTCCACCGTGAGACCGAGGATGCCGTAGACTTCGGCGATTCGGGCGAAGTCCGGGTTCAGGAGAGGGGTGGCTGAGTACCGCTTCTCGAAGAAAAGTTCCTGCCACTGGCGCACCATGCCCAGATAACTGTTGTTCAGGATGGCGATCTTGAGGGGCAGCTTTTCCTGGACGACCGTGCCCAACTCTTGCATGGTCATCTGAAATCCGCCGTCGCCGCATACCACCCATACCACCTCATCGGGGTTGCCCGTCTGAGCGCCAATGGCCGCCGGTAGAGCAAAACCCATCGTGCCCAACCCTCCCGACGAGACCAAACCCCGTGGCCGGTGGTGGAGGAAGTACTGGGCCTCCCACATCTGGTTCTGGCCCACATCGCTGACCATGACGGCCTCGCCTTCGGTGGCGTGCCAGATTTGCCGCACCACGTACTGGGGGATCAGGGCCTCGGTTTCCTGGTTGAGGATATCCCGGCGGGCGGTTTCGGCTCGCCAGCCATCGATCTGCTCTACCCAGGCCGGATGGGAGTCAGGCTCAACCAGAGGATTGAGGGCTTCCAGAACCTTTCTGGCGTCGCCGATGATGGGTAGATCGACCGGCACGTTCTTGTTGATCTCAGCCGGGTCGATGTCCACGTGGATGATCCGGGCGCGGGGAGCAAAGGTGGACACCGTGCCCGTCAAGCGATCGTCGAAGCGGATGCCCAGAGCGACGATCAGATCGGTCTCCTGCAAGGCTTTGTTAGTGTAGGCCTCACCGTGCATACCGGCCATGCCCAGGCACAGAGGGTGACTTTCAGGGATGGTGGTGATGCCCAGCAGGGTGGTGACCACCGGGATTTGGGCCTTCTCCACCAGTTCTCGTAGCTCGGCCTGCGCGCCGGCCACCGTGATACCCTGTCCGGCGATGATCAGGGGTTTTTCGGCCTGGTTGATGAGGTGGGCTGCCTTCCTGATCCTGGAGATGTCGCCCTCGTACTGAGGTTTGTAGCCGGGCAGGTTGACCTCCGCCGGGTAATCGTACTCCGTTTCGGCGGCCTGGGCGTCTTTGGCGATGTCGATCAGGACCGGGCCTGGCCGTCCGGTGCGGGCGATGTAGAAAGCCTCTTTGATCACCTGGGCCAGATCGCGCACGTCGGTCACCAGATAGTTATGTTTGGTGATGGGCAGGGTGATGCCGGTGATGTCCGTCTCCTGAAAGGCGTCCTTGCCGATGAGGTTAGTGGGCACCTGGCCGGTGATAGCCACGATGGCCGAGGAGTCCATTGAGGCCGTAGCCAGGCCGGTCACCAAGTTGGTGGCTCCGGGGCCAGAGGTGGCGATACAGACCCCCACGCGGCCGGTAGAGCGGGCGTAGCCGTCGGCAGCGTGGGCGGCGGCCTGTTCGTGCCGCACCAGAACGTGGCGGATGGGATAGTCGGGCAGAGCGTGGTAGAGGTGGATGACCGCTCCGCCGGGAAAGCCAAAGATAACGTCTACCCCTTCTTTGACCATGCTTTCCCATAAGATGCGTGCTCCATTCAGTTTCATAATATCTCTCCTTTCTTGTTCGATAATGATTAAATGATTAACGGGGAGCGAAAAAACTGATGCCTCCACACAGGCTCCCCTCGCCAGTTTGAAGGCATCTTTGCCACAAAAGTACACTCCCAACAAAAAAGAGCCTCCCTGGTTGGGAGGCTCTTTACTGTGACCTGCTGGTGTAACTTACTAACCTGGCACCATCCCAACCGCCATTAGTTCCTTGAGGCCAAGGAGTACTACAATAATGATGAGTACCAAAATGGCGGTGTGGGACTGTGTTCTCATGTCGGTCAAACTCCAGAACTTATTTCCATTATTATAACACCTTTCGCTGCTTTTGTCAAATCCAGTACGCTCCAAAACTCAAACTGGATGACCTTAACCTTGAGCAAGGCGAGGGTTGCGGTGAAGAGCAAGAGGTGATATAATGATAATAGGTGTGGCAACAAACAGAGCCTCGCCTGGGGTCAGGACAGAAGTAGAAGGAGAGAAGACCATGAGCGTGGTCGGCAAGGAGCTAGGGAGTTATCGCATCATCAAGCAACTGGGCCGAGGGGGCATGGCCGACGTTTACAAAGCCTATCAGCCCAGGCTGGATCGTTACGTGGCGATCAAGATTCTGCCGGCCGTCCTGGCCCGGGACGAAACCTTTCTGGCCCGCTTCGAGCGTGAGGCCAAAGCGGTGGCCGGGCTATATCACCGCAACATCCTGACCGTCTACGATTACGGCGAGGAGGAAGGTCAGACCTATCTGGTTATGGCCTACGTGGAAGGTGGCACCCTCAAGGCGCGAATGGGCCAGTTCTGGGGCCTGAATAAGACGGCGGACATCATCTCCCAGGTGGGCGACGCTCTGGCCTACGCCCATCGGCGTGGGGTTATCCACCGTGACGTGAAGCCGGCCAATATCCTGATGATGGAAGAGGATTGGCCGCTGCTGTCCGATTTTGGGCTGGCTAAGATGGTGGAGCCCAGCGTCCAGTTGACCAAAACCGGGATGACAGTCGGCACGCCGGAATACATGTCGCCGGAGCAGGCCGCGGGAGTGGCTGCCGATGAGCGCAGCGATATCTATTCGTTAGGGGTGGTGCTCTACGAGATGGTCACCGGTCGCCCGCCCTTCCAGGCTGATACCCCCCTGGCTGTAATCTTGAAGCACGTCAACGACCCGTTGCCCTTGCCCCGTAAGTTCCGGCCCGACCTGCCGAGGGCGGTGGAGCGGGTTATCCTCAAGGCTCTGGCCAAAAACCCCGACGACCGCTATCAGAAGGTAGAAGACATGGTGGCGGCCCTGAAAGCGGCTGTAGCCGGAGAGCTGCCTCCGGCCGTCGAGGAGAGGCCGCCGCAGGTAAGCGCTGCGCCTGCGGTGAGAGCTGAAGCGCCCACCCCGCCGCCTGCGGCTCCTGTGGAGAGGGTTGTCGTCTCTCGTAAAGGTCGGCCTGCCTGGAAGTTGGGGGTCGTGGTGGGCATCGTGCTGCTGGTCGTGATCGGCGGGATTTACCTGCGTAGCCGGCGGGCACAGCTTTTAGCCACGCTCCCCGTGGCCGTAAGCCCCATAGCTTTGGCCACGACCTTGACGCCCGCGCCAACCACGGCGATAGCTATCCTGCGACCGACGAACACGCCCCCCGTCGCCAAAACCCTGACGGATGTATCTAAGCCCACTGATACACCCCAGGTGGAGGCTACCATGACCGCCGAAGCCCCGACCGAGACGCTGACAGATACACCTGCGCCGAAGCTCACACCCACAGACACGCCAATGAGCACGCCTGCCCTCATGGCTACTCAGGAGGCAGCCATTGCCGCCACTTTGGCAGTCGAAGCCGCCATTCAAACAGCCGTGGCCGCTACTCAAACGTCCGTGGCCGCCACCTTGACTGCCCAGTCTCCCACCGATACCCCAACGGCCACGAATACGCCCACCCCGACAAATACCCCCACTGAGACGCCGACGACCACGCCTGTGTCTGCACCACAATTGCCGACCCTGAGGCCAACTGCGGAAATCACTCCTACGCTCACCATAACCTTGTCAACCCTATCTTCACCTGTGCCGATTTTGCTCGAACCAGAAGAGGACTTCAGAACCTCCGGTGACTCCATTACCCTGAAGTGGATTTGGGGCAGTGGGCTGGAAGAGGGCTGGTATTTCGACATCCAGATCAGGCCGAAGGGCGAGGGCGACTCGGTCTTTGTAGATTGGGCCAGGGAGCCTGTTTACGAATTACGTAAGTGGGCAGGGTGGAGGGCGGGAGAATACACCTGGACCATCGCCGTCATCCGGGGCCATTATGAAGGCGATCAGAAGGTGTTCGAGGAAGACCTGAACCTGGCTGGTGAAGCCCGGCTGTTCCGCTGGGACGAGGTCGGTGGAGGAGGCGGCAGCGGTAAGGACGAATGGAGCGGGTACTGAGCATGTAAGAGAGGAAGGACATTAACATGAGTCACATCGTTGCGGTGTGTCGTAGCAAAAGGCGCACAGACCCCAAAGAAGACGTGGGCGTCGGCGAGTTGCGGCCAGGACGCGGCCTGGTGGGAGATTCCCACGCCGGCCTGAGCGAGAGAGAAGTGAGTTTGCTGGCCCTGGAGAGCATCGAGCGGGCCAACGACGAACATGGCCTTGAGGCCGGACCAGGCAGCTTTGCCGAAAACCTCACCACCCAGGGGCTTGATCTGCTGGCTCTGGAGGTGGGCGACCGCCTGCAAGCAGGAGAGGTGGTGCTGGAAGTGGTGCAGATCGGCAAACCGCCCGCACTGGCGCATACCTATAATTTTCAGGGTTTCTCCATACTGCCCACTGAGGGCCTTTTCTGCCGGGTGGTGGAGGGGGGCAGGGTGCATCGTGGCGACGAGATCGCATTGCTCTGAGTCGTCTCCGGGTTGGTCTCAGGAAGGAGAACCCACTTGATGACCGCCGAAATTGAAACCATAAAGGTGGAGCGGGTAGGGCTGTACTCTCTGCTGGTCAATTTGGTGCTGGTGGGGCTGAAAATGAGTCTGGCGGCCCTGTCCGGCAGTCTGGCCCTGGCTGCCGACTCAGCCCATTCCCTGGTGGACGTTTTTGCCTCTCTGGCTGTGCTGGCCGGTCTATCTCTCAGCAAGCGCAAATCCAAAGCCTTCCCCTACGGTCTGTACAAAGTGGAGAACGTGGTTTCGATTGTTATCGCCCTGCTCATCTTCCTGGCCGGGTATGAGATCGCCCGTGAAGCCTTGCTGGCCTCCGAGCGCGCCCTGGTGGTAAATCCCTGGATGGTCGGGGGGGTGATTTTGACTATCGTTATCCCTCTTCTCTTCGGCCAATACGAGGTGCGCGTTGGTCGGGAGAGCAATTCGCCCAGCCTGATAGCCGACGGCAGGCACTTTCAGACCGACGTTTTCTCTTCGGTGGCCGTGCTGGTCAGCATAGTAGGCGGTTACCTGGGGCTGACCCTGGATCGGATCGCGGCCGGAGTCATCGTCCTGTTTATCCTCAAGGCTGGCTGGGAGTTGCTGGTCGATGGCATGAGGGTGCTGCTGGACGCTTCGCTGGATGTGGAGACGCTGGCCGAGGTGTGCCGCATCATTGAGGCCCAACCCAGCGTGGCCGAGGCGAAGTGGATTACGGGCCGCAACTCGGGCCGCTATCGTTTCATTGAGGCCGAGATCGTTCTGCGGACACACGACCTGGAGAAAGCCCACACCGTCAGCCGCCAGATCGAGGCCAAGATTCACACCCAGATACCCCACGTAGACCGGGTGCTTATCCACTACGAGCCGCCGCAGCGTACTCACGTCCGTTACGCTCTGCCTTTGGCCGACACCGCCGGTACTCTCAGTCCCCATCTGGGCGAAGCGCCCTATTTCGCCCTGATCACCTTGCGGGCGGCCGACGGGACGCTGGAGCGACAGGAGACGGTGGTTAATCCCCATCGAGACGTGGAGAGAGCCAAGGGCCTGCGCGTGGCCGAATGGTTGGTGGAGCAGAAAGTGGATGTGTTGATATTCGGGAGCAGCCTCAAGGGCAAAGGGCCGGAGTACGTCTTCGCTGACGCCGGAGTGGAAACGGCCATCATCCAGGCCCACACTGTACTGGAGGCGCTACAAAAGCACCGGCAAGGCTCTGGACGGGAAGTCGTTCTGGCCGGACAGGAAGAAGCAGAGAATTACGATTAAGTGAGCCTCTCGCTCTTTACAAATAAGCCACTTTGGTTTATAATATAGGTGAGACCAGTTCCTAAATGGAGGCCGTGTCTCTCCGTTTTTTTCTTTGGGAAACAATCCCCAGGATAAGGATAAGATACGATTAAAACCGCCACGCCATATCCCAGGCGCTTTTTTACTATCTGATGGCCGAGCTGCATTCATATTGAGGATAGCGAGGATACCATGCTGTGCTGCTTATCGAAAGGAGTATCATGACTGAAAAACCTGTCTTTCTAACGCCAGAGGGACGATACAAACTGGAGGAGGAATTGGAGTATCTGCGTGCTGTACGTCGTCCAGAGGTGGCTCACCGTATCCACCTGGCTAAAGAAGAAGGTGACATCACGGATAACGCCGAGTACGAAGATGCCAAGAACGAACAGGCCTTTCTCGAAGGGCGGATCCTGACTCTGGAAAACATGCTTGAAAACGCCGTGCTCATCGAAAGAAACGAGTCCGCCGAAGAAGTAGCCCTGGGGACCTACGTGACGGTGCAGGAGAAGGGAGGGGATAAACCGGAAACCTATCACATTGTAGGCTCAGCCGAAGTTGACCCTGCTAACGGTCGTATTTCTAACGAGTCGCCGTTGGGCAAAGCTCTACTGGGTCATCGGGTGGGCGATGAGGTCACAGCAGAAACTCCCAGCGGCCTCTTACACTTCCAGATCATGAGCATAGAATGAAAGCGGATCAAGGAGAGAAAGGGAGAGAAGATGACGGAGGAAGTGAGCGATCTGGAACGTCAGCGTCGCCTCAAATTGGAGCGCCTCAGGGAGAGAGGGGTCGAGCCTTATCCCCCGCGTGTGCAGCGCACTCACACGGCCAGGCAAACCAGAGCTGCTTTTGAAGCGGCTTCCGCCACAGGCGAAGAGCTGGAGGTAATTGTAGTGGGCCGTTTGCGCCGCCTGAACGACATGGGCAAGTCCACTTTCGCCCACATCGAGGATGGCAGTGGCAGGATACAGCTTTATTTTCGCCGCGACGATGTGGGCCACGAAGCCTATGAAATCCTCGACAGGGACCTCGACATCGGCGACTTTATCCAGGCCCAGGGGAGCCTCTTCCGCACCAGACGCGGCGAGGTAACGGTGCGGGTCAAGGACTTCCGCCTGCTGGCTAAATCCCTGCACCCGCTGCCCATCGTCAAAGAGAAGGATGGGGTGGTATACGATGCCTTCAAAGACAAGGAGACCCGTTACCGTCAGCGTTACGTAGACCTCTTGGTCAACGAGGAGGTGCGAGATATCTTCGTCGTCAGGGCGCGTATTATAGCTGCTCTGCGTCGCTTCTTCGACGAGCGTGGTTTTTTGGAAGTGGAGACGCCCATCCTGCAACCTATCTATGGCGGAGCGGCGGCCCGACCTTTTGTTACCCATCACAATCAGTTGCATCAGGACCTCTATCTGCGCATCGCCACCGAGCTTTACCTGAAACGTCTCATCATCGGTGGTTACGAGCGGGTTTACGAGATCGGCAAGAACTTTCGTAACGAAGGCGTCGATCTGGAACACAACCCGGAGTTCACGGCCATGGAGTTCTACGTGGCCTACGCCGATTACAACGAGGTGATGGTTCTGACCGAGGAGATGTTCAACTACGTGGCCCAGGAAGTGCTGGACACCACCACTATCACCTATCGAGAGCACCAGATCGATCTTTCTCCTCCCTGGCCGCGGCGACCTTTGCGTCAGGCCATTATCGAGGAGACGGGCATCGACTACGAGGCTTATCCCGAAGCGGAGAGCCTGTACGCCGCCATCCGCGGGATAGGGGGCCACGTCGAGCCTAAAGCCACGCGAGGCAAACTCATCGACGCCCTGCTCTCAAACTACGTGGAGCCTAGACTCATCCAGCCTGCTTTCATCGTCGATTACCCGCTGGAGGTCTCGCCCCTGGCTAAGAAAAAGCCTGGAAATCCAAACCTGGTGGAGCGGTTCGAGGCTTTCGTCGGCGGGATGGAGATGTGCAATGCCTTCACCGAGCTGAACGATCCCTTCGATCAGCGAGAGCGTTTCCTGGCCCAACAACGGGCTTTCGCTGCTGGCGACGAGGAGGCCCATCAGATGGACGAGGATTTCGTCCAGGCTCTTAGCTATGGTATGCCCCCCGCCGGCGGCTGGGGCATGGGTGTCGACCGGCTGGTCATGCTCCTCACCAACCGCCCTTCTATCCGCGAGGTTATCCTTTTTCCCCACCTGCGGGCTAAAGAATAAGATGGCTAAAAGCGTGCTGCGCCAGCCGATGGGACGCAAAGAGAACTTAGAGGAAGCGGTGGCGGCCACGGATTAAAGTGGCGAGGGAGCTACCTTACCCCCAGGAGAAAACTGTTACGTTCAAAGGAGAAGCAAACTTGGTGGAACCGCTTTACATTGCTTTTGTGTGGCACATGCATCAACCCCTTTACAAAGACACTGTGACGGGTAAACACTCTTTACCCTGGGTGCGGTTGCGGGCTGTCAAAGACTATCTGCACATGGCCGAGGTCCTGGCCGACTATCCTGAGGTGCATGCCACCTTTAACTTTGTTCCCTGTCTGGTCGAACAATTGAACGAGTATGCTGAAGGTCGAGCCGTGGACCAGGCCCTGGCCGTAAGCAGTAAAGAGGAATGGACCCAGAAAGACAAAGAGTTCATCCTTTCCTTTTTCTTTAATATTAATTGGGACAAGATTGTGCGGCGTCACGCTCGCTACAACCAACTCCTGGAGCTACGTCAACAAGTGAACGGTGAGGCCAGTTTGCTGTCCGACGATTACTATCGCGATCTGGTGGCCTGGTTCAATCTGGCCTGGATCGATCCCAACTGGCTGGAGCAAGACGAAACCCTGCGCGCTCTGGTGGAAAAAGAACGACGCTTCAGTGGTGAGGACATCCGCCTCATTGTGGCGAAGCAGAGGGAGATTATAAAACGCATCTCACCTCTTTACCGCGAACTGGAGGCCGTCGGTCAGGTGGAGCTGACCACCTCTCCCTATTACCATCCCATCCTGCCCCTCCTTATTGACAGCCATCTGGCCCGCCAGGCCAGCCCTGATTTGCCTCTACCCCGGCCCGTTTTCGCCCACGTTGAGGACGCCGAAGAGCAAATCAGGCGAGCGGTAAGCTACCATCAAGACCATTTTGGCTCCAGGCCACGTGGGATGTGGCCCTCGGAAGGGGCGGTGGGTCAAGAACTGGTGTCCATTTTGGCCCGGCAGGGCTTCACCTGGTTCGCCTCTGATGAAGGCATTCTGGCCCGCAGCCTGGGAGTGAGCATCGAGCGCGATGAGTACGGCCACGTGAAAAACCCCACAGTCCTGTATCAGCCCTACCGCTGTCAGGGAGAGGGCCAGGCCGTGACCGCCATCTTCCGCGACCGTCTTCTCTCTGATCGGATCGGCTTTGTCTATGACGACCTGGAGGGCCATCAGGCGGCGGAGGACCTGGTGCACCGTCTGCGCCGCATCCGTGAGAATCTGGCCGATCCCAACAACTCTTATCTGGTGTCCATTATATTGGACGGCGAGAACTGCTGGGACCAATACGAGCACAATGGCGACGTTTTCCTGCGCCACCTGTACTCGCTTCTGTCTGACGATCCGGCCCTGAAGGCAGTCACGGTCAGCGAGTACCTGGCTCAGCATCCGCCACGCCAGGTGGTGCCTCAGTTGTCCAGCGGCTCCTGGATCGGAGCCAATCTGGAGACCTGGATCGGCGAGAGCGCCCAGAATCGAGCCTGGGAGTACCTGGTGCACACCCGTGACCGGCTGGTCGCCTGGCAGGCCCAAACGACGAACACCCGGAACGCTTCACCCCCCGCCGGCGCAAGGCCAGACGGCTCATCTCTGGCCCGGGCCTGGGAGGAGATTTACATTGCCGAGGGCAGCGATTGGTTCTGGTGGTACTATAGCCACAACAACCCCGGCGACGGAAACCTTTTTGATCGGGAGTTTCGCCTGCATCTGGGAAACGCCTATCGGTTCGCTGATCTGCCCTTGCCTGGCTGGCTGAGCAAACCCATCGTCGTCTCCCTGGAGGAGGTCCGTAGTTTTTTGCCCACTTCTTACATCTCGCCTCGTCTTTCGGCGGCGGAGAGCGCCCCGCCGCAGTGGGCCAGGGCTGGCCGTCTGGAAGCGGTCTCTTCGACAGGAGCGATGCAGCGGGCTTACGCCGTGCTCGGCTGCCTGCGTTACGGCTACGACCCTGACCGCCTGTACCTGCGGCTGGAAGCCAACGAAAGGTTGAGCGCCTATTTTATCGGGATTTATCTTTCCACCTCCGACAGCAAACTGGCAAATCGCCAGCCCCGTTACGCCGGAGCGGAGTCGGCGGGGAGTTGGACCTGGGAGGTAGCCCTGGCTCCCACCGGGAAAGAGGAAGGAAGGGTGGTGAAGCTAAACCGGGCTGATGGGCAGGAGGGCTGGCAGCCGATGGGCGCCCTGCAAGACGTGGCCCTGAGCGAGAAAGTGGTGGAGTTAGCCGTCCCCCTGCGCGATCTGGGACTCGAATTAAACGATACCGTTCAATTGAGCGTTAATCTGGTTGAAGACGGGGTATTGATTGAAACCCTGCCCCACAGAACTGACTACAGCTTTGATCTGATACCCAGGGATGAGAATGGCTGATAGCGTCCGCCGCAGGTCTTCTCTCTGGAAAGGAACGACAATGCTCGACGAACTCGATGAAAAAGAATACAAGGCCACCATTTTGGTGGTGGAGGACGAGCCTGGCCTGCTGGAGATATTAGCCGTCAATCTGGAAAGTTCTGGTTATCGGGTGATGACCGCTCTGGACGGCCTGGAAGCGTGGCGCAAATTTGAGACTGAACGGCCTGATCTGATCGTCCTCGACCTGGCTCTGCCCAAGGTGTCCGGCTTCAGACTGCTGGAACTTTTCAGAAGCAGCCTGGATACGGCTTCCATCCCTGTAGTGGTGCTGACCGCCTACGATTTCGCCGAAGTGGAGGAGTTGGCTGAGTACGGCCTGGAGGGTTTCATCACCAAACCTTTTGTGCCGGACGATTTGATCCGGGTCGTGGATCATCTGTTGACCAGCAGGGAGCAGGGAGCAGCCTGAGGAGATGTGTGAGATGGCTCAGAGAGAACCGGCTGAGCGCCAGCAGGCGGAGAAAGAGTTGAGGAAACTACGAAATTCTTTCCACCAGGTAGGCATGGCCCTGGCTTCCAGTCTTGATCTGGATGAAACTCTGAATCTCATCGTCAACCTGGCCGCCGAAATCCTGGAGGCCGATCTATGTTATCTCTGGCTGCTATCCGATGAAGATACAGAAGCGGAAAGAAACAACGAACGGGAGCTGACCGTGCGGGCCGCTCGCGGGCTGGATGAGACGATCATGAGCGCTCCGCCTCTCAGGGTGGGGCAGGGCCTGACCGGACAGGTAGCCAGTTCGGGCCAACCCCTCTACGTTGTGGACGCTCAGACGGACCCCAACCTGGCCTGTCCTGACGTGGCCGCGGCTGAGGGGCTGCACACCTATTTAGGCGTGCCGCTCTTTATCCGAGAGCAGGTTATAGGGGTGCTTTCTCTGTGTAAGAGGCAGCTCTCTCCGTCCTCCGAAGCCGAGATGGAACTGCTTTCTTCCTTTGCCCACCAGGCTTCTGTGGCGATAGAAAGGGCTCGTCTCTTCAAAGCCGTCTCTCGAGAAAAAAAGGAGCTGGAGTCCGTGATCCAGAATAGCGCCGATGGCATCCTGATCATTGATCGCGAGCGGCGTATCGTCGATGCCAATCCTGCTCTGGAGCGGCTGATCGGCTGGCGTAGGGAAGAGTTGACAGGCGTTCTATGCCGCGACGTCCTGGGGAGCTGCAACGCCGACCAGGTCTCCATCTGCGACGCCGGTTGCCCCTTCGACAGTGAGGCGGCCTTCGAAAGCGATAGTTTCTTTGCGGAGCACACGATCACCACCCGCAGCGGTCAGAAGCTGGATATCTGGGCCAGCTACGGCCTGATTCGCCACGAGGAGGGGAGCGTCTCCCACGCCATCGCCATTTTGCGTGATATCTCCAAACAGAAGGAATTGGATCGGGTGCGGTCCGATTTCGTATCCACCATCTCTCACGAACTGCGCACCCCGCTGGCTCTGATCAAAGGCTACATCGCCACCTTGCGTCGCCCGGACATCTCGCTGGATGGTGAGCGTGAGCAGCGCTTCCTGGCTAACATCGATCGGGCGGCCGATCGTTTGATCAGGCTGATCGATGACCTGCTGGGCGCCTCCCACATCGAGGCTGGCCGCCTGGAGCTTAGGTTGCAGCCCGTCGATCTGGGGCAGATCGTGTTGGATGTCCTGGACAGGTTAAGACCGCAGGCCGGCAATCGTCAATTGGTGGCCGAATTGAACTACGAGGAGCGAGTGGTGCAGGCTGACCCGGACAGGATAGAGCAGGTTTTGCTTAACCTGCTGAGCAATGCCATCAAATTCTCCCCGGACGGGGGGGTGGTCACCGTCCAGGTCAGAAACCTGGATAGCCCGCCTGCCGTTTTGATCAGCATCAAAGATCAGGGTAAAGGCATCCCCTCCCAGGAGATAGACCGCATTTTTGAGAAGTTTTATCGCGTTCAAGACGGATTGGTGAAGAAGACGCCTGGGGCTGGTCTGGGCCTTTACATCTGCAAGGGCATCGTGGAAGCCCATGGAGGCCGCCTCTGGGTGCAAAGCACCCTGGGTCAAGGCAGCACTTTTAGTTTCACTTTGCCCTTTTAGAAATAACGGGCGATCATCAGGGGCCTGACACTTTGGAAGCGCCGGGCGCCTGAAAGACACTCGAAAACAAAGGATGACGAACATGGTCTTTGGCACCGAACCGCAGGATTCCGGTTCCTCCGCTGTGCCCAGAGGGGCCGTAACAGCGAACAGCGAACAAAAAGGTTTTCTCCAGATTCTCAGGCAAGGGGTGGGGTTGGCTCTTCGCCAGATCGCCAGGCTGCTGGCGCTGCTTTTTTTCGGAGCCGCTCTGGGGCTGTGGTTGACGTATTTTACCATTGTGTATATCCTGGATACGTTGGGTTATGGTAGCGTTTCGCCAGAAGAGATACTGAACGATCTGCTTTTTGGCATACTCAGCGCCTTGATTGCCCTGATCCTGCTTATCTGGTCTCGCCGGGAAGAAAGATGAAAGGAAGGTATAAAGAAGGTATAATGAAATTAGAAGGGATCCTTCCTCCGATTCCGACGCCTTTTGCTTCTGATGAGAGCGTGGCCCATGAGCAATTGGCCCGCAACCTGGAGAAATGGAACAAGACCTCTCTGGCCGGTTACATCGTCATGGGGTCGAACGGGGAAAACGTTCATCTCAGCGAAAAGGAGAAAGAAGAGGTGTTAGCCACCGCCCGCCAGGCTATCCCTTCAGATAAGCTGCTGATAGCCGGTACAGGCTGCGCCTCCACGCGAGAGACCATCGCCCTGACCGAGAAAGCCGCCAAACTGGGGGCTGATGCGGCTATAGTCGTAAATCCTGGCTATTACAGAAACCAGATGACCATGACGGCCCTGGCCCATCACTATCTGCGTCTGGCCGAGAGGGCCCCTATCCCTATCATCATCTACAACCTTCCCTCCGCCACCGGCCTTGATTTGACGGCGGAGTTAGTGGCGGAACTCTCCCCCCACCCTAATATCATCGGGATCAAGGACACCAGCGGGAATCTACCCAAGATGGGAGATATGGTGCGCACGGTCGATCCAGGGTTCGTTGTTTTGGCCGGGTCTGCCAGCTTTTTCTACCCGGCGCTGGCGATTGGGGTGCGGGGCGGCATTCTGGCTCTGGCTAACGTCGCCCCGCAGCAATGTCTGGAGATGTACCGCCTCTTCCAGCAAGGGGAGATAGATCGCGGTCGGGAGCTTCATCTGAGGCTTTTGCCCGTCAACCAGGCTATTACGGCGCGGTGGGGGGTGGGCGCTTTGAAAGCGGCTCTGGACATGCTGGGATACTATGGCGGAGTGCCTCGCTCGCCGCTGCTCCCCCCCAACGAGGAGCAAAAACGAGAACTCAGGGCTATCCTGGAGAGAGGCGGGTTGTCAGGGAATGGGGAATAGGAAATGTGAACTGCTGAGATTGGAGAGATAGAAGATTGATTGAAGGAGGTCAGAAGCGAGTGGAGACAGGGCCATTGCTGAAAAAATTATCGGAGGCCGTCGGGGTATCGGGCTATGAGGATGAAGTGCGAGCCATCATCGGCGAGGAGTTTGAACGTTACGCCGACGAGGTGCGGACCGACAGACTGGGCAACGTCATTGCTCTCAGGCGGGGCGAAGGAGACGAGCCACGTCGCAGCATCATGTTAGCGGCCCACATGGACGAGATTGGGCTGATCGTAACCAAGATCGAGGAAGGGTTTCTGCATTTCACCTCGGTGGGCGGCTTTGATGTACGGACCCTTCTGGGCCAGGAGGTTATGGTACACAGTTCGTTGTTTCGGCAGCCTTTGCCGGGGGTGGTGGGCAGTCGTCCTCCGCACGTCCTGCCCGCTGAGGAACGGAACAAAGTCATACCGATGGACAAACTGTTCATCGACGTGGGGCTTGGGGCCGAAGAATTGAGCGCAGTGGCGCAGGTTGGCGATCTGGTCAGCATCCGGCGGGATTTCACCGAGCTGGCAGGAGGGTACGCTACGGGCAAAGCTCTCGACGACCGGGCCGGAGTGGCTTCGGTGATGATCTGTCTGGAGCTGCTGTCCAAAGTCAGGCACGTGTGGGACGTGTACGCGGTGGCTACCTCTCAGGAGGAAGTAGGGCTGCGGGGAGCGATGGTCAGCGCCTACGGTCTGGCTCCTGACGTGGGCATCGCCATTGACGTGGGGTTTGGGGCTTCTCCCGGCCTTGCCGAAGCGGAGACGGTGGACATGGGCAAGGGGCCGGCCATCGCCTTTGGCCCCAACATCCACCCCAGGCTCCACCAGGCCCTGATCGAGACGGCCAAAGAAGCAGAGATCCCCTACCAGATTGAGGCCATTCCTGGCCGAAGCGGCACCGACGCCTGGGCCATCCAGGTGGCGCGAGAAGGGATCCCTACTGCTTTGCTCTCCATCCCTCTTCGTTACATGCATACTGCCGTGGAGACTATCGTGCTCAAGGACATCGAGCGGACCGGGCGTCTTCTGGCCGGTTTCATTGCCGGTCTGGACGAAAGCTTTATGGAAAAACTGGAATGGAAAACGACCACAGAAGCCAAAGAAGATTAGAAGAAACCAGGTTTTTGGCAAAAACCTGGTTTCTAGAGAGAAGCCAAAGAAGAGAAGGGATAGGAGAAGCACGTGTTGCTAAAAGAACTATCCGAAATCTGTGGGGTCTCGGGTCAGGAAGATGAGGTTCGGGAGCGCATCATCCAGGCCATAGAGGGACTGGGTTGCGACTACCGGGTGGACGCTCTCGGCAACCTGCTGACCGTCAAACGGGCCGCGGGGAAAGGGAAACAGCGAACGTTCAAGGTCATGATCGCCGCCCACATGGACGAGGTGGGCCTGATGATCACCCACGTGGAGAAAGATGGGTTTCTGCGTTTCATGCCGGTGGGGGGCCTCGACGACCGCATTTTGCTGGCTAAAAGAGTGGTCATCGGGGCGGATAAGGTGCCCGGCGTCATCGGTCTCAAACCGATCCATCTGTTGAAGGCCGAAGAGCGGCAACAGGTGGTCAAAGTCGAGCAGATGAATATCGACATCGGGGCCTCCAACAAAGAGGAGGCAGAGAAACTGGTCAAGATAGGCGACGGCGCGGCCTTCACCACCACTTTCCTGGAAATGGAAGCGGCCAAAGGAGTAGATGACTTGAGAATAGTGAGGGGCAAAGCCTTCGACGATAGGGTCGGGTGCGCCCTGCTTGTCGAACTGTTGAAGGAAGACTACCCCTTCGAGCTACACGCCGCTTTCACCGTGCAGGAGGAGGTGGGCCTGCGCGGCGCTCAGGTAGCGGCTTACGCCATCAAGCCTGATGTGGCCTTTGTCCTGGAAGGCACCATCTGCGACGATCTGCCCAAGAAAGAGGACGTTACCCCTTTCACCCGCTTGGGACATGGAGCGGCCATCTCTACAGGCGACCGCTCATTCATCCCGGCCAGGGGGCTGGTGCGACTGCTGATAGATACGGCGGAGGAAGAAGGGCTCCCCTACCAGCTTCGACCGCCGGGCGCAGGCGGTACTGATGCAGGAGCCATCTCCCTGAGTAGAGAGGGCGTCCCTTCGGCGGTGGTCAGCGTGCCTTGTAGATACTTACACGCCCCGGCCAGCCTGCTGAGTCTCAGAGATTTTGACCACACCCTGGAACTGATGCGCGCCGCCCTGCCCTGCTTGAAGGCCGAGATCATTCGGATAACCTGATATACCTAATAACAATACATTTAAGGAGGAGAATTGAGCTGACAGGAAGCTGCCTCCCCACCAGCAACTACCTCTGGAGCTTCCTGTAGATGTTGTGGCCCACGTGTTCCACGGCGCCCGCGTGTTTGGCGTGGAAATAGCCCGCCAGTCAGTGGGCGACGACCTGTGCCGGCTTGTGGCGCAGGTAGTAAGGAGGTGGAGCCTATGGCCTGGCAAGAGACGCTGTACACGATCCTGTTGAGCGTGTTAGCGGCTACCCTGATAATATCGGCGCTTTACGTGTGGTGGCGCCGACACGCGCCCGGGGTTAGAACCGGCGCCCTGATTTTGCTGGCTGGCGCCGTGTGGGCTTTGGGGTATGCGTTGGAACTGGCAAGCGTTGACCTGGGGGCCAAGGTTTTCTGGCACAAGGCGCAATACGTAGGCATAGCCGTGATTCCGACGGCGTGGTTGGTCTATATGCTACAGTACACCGCTCGCGAGAAATGGCTGACGCGCCGCCACCTGGCCCTGCTAAGTGTCGTGCCTCTCATCACTCTTCTGCTGGTCTTCACCAACGAAGCCCACCGCCTGGTCTGGAGTGGCGTTGTGCTGGAGACCAAAGGCTCATTCCTGGTGTTGGATATCACCCTCAGCGTAGGATTCTGGGTGCTGACGGTGTATGCGTACACGTTGATTTTACTTGGCTTCTTTCTCCTCGTCCAGATGCTCATTCGTTCGCGCCGCCTCTACCGCTGGCAAGCCAGCGCCTTACTGTTGGCTGTACTCACTCCATTTCTGGTACACCTGGTGGTGGACACCCTCGAGTTGAACCCCTTCTCGACTCTCGATCTGACCCCGTTCGTGTTTGGTCTGATTCTCCCGGTCATAGCATGGAGCCTCCAGCATTTGCGGCTTTTGGACGTTGTGCCGGTGGCGCGTGAGGCCGTTATCGAGGGCATGAGTGATGGGGTCATGGTGCTGGATGCCCACAATCGTATTGTGGACCTGAATCCCGTCATTCAACGCCTGATCGGTCGCCCTGCTGCAAAGGCCATTGGACGACCGGTGGAACAGGTATGGCCTGAGTGGTCTGCCCTGCTCGAACGCTTCGGCGGTGGAGTTGAGGCCGGTGAAGCAGGTGGGGAAGTGGTGCTGGCTCAGGGGGATGAGCCGCGTACCTATGACATGCGTACCTCCTCCCTGGTTGACTGGCGTGGTCGTCTCATAAGCCGGGTGATTGTCCTGCGCGACATCACCGAGCGCAAGCGGGCAGAGGAGGCGTCGTGGGACGCCGAAGCTAAATACCGTGCGCTGGTGGAGCAACTTCCAGCCATCATCTATATAGTTGAGCTTGGAAAGGTCAACAGGACGATCTACATCAGCCCACAAATCGAGTCGCTATTAGGCTTCTCTCAGGCCGGGTGGCTGGCTGATCCCGATCTCTGGATCAAGCAACTTCACCCTGACGACCGCGAGAGCGTGTTGTCTGAAGTCAGGGGCAAAGACACCAGTGGCGAGCCGTTGGACCTGGAATATCGCGTGTTGACTCGCGATGGCCGCGTGCTTTGGTTCCGCAACCAAACGACCTTGGTGCGGGACGAAACTGGCCGAATTCGCTACTCGCATGGCGTAATGTTCGACATCACCGAACGCAAGCAGGCGGAGGAGGCCCTGAAGCGCAGGCTGGCACAGTTAGCCAGTTTGAACCGGGCTTCTCAGGCGGTCACTGCTTCTCTCGAATTCGACCAGGTGCTGGCCGAGATTGTATCCCTGGCCAGAGAAGTGGCCGCTTCGGACTATGCCGGTGTGGTGCTGGTAGACGAGGAGGGCGGATTTAGCCGCAGCGCCAAACACCTGCCGGGCGTGCCAGATATAGAGGGCCGCGTTAGAGCCGAGGGTTTCACCAGTTGGATCGTCCGTTCGCGCCAGGCAGTAGTGGTTGATAATATAGACCAGGACGGTACTATAAACCCCAGACCGGCCGACGGGGCGCCGGGCACTGTCAATCCGCCCGTTACAAAGGCCGGCGTCAGGTCGTTAGTCGGCCTGCCGCTGGTGGCTAAAGATCGTCTGCTGGGTGTGCTCTTCCTATACAGCCTGCGCCCCGGCAATTTCCGTGCCCGGCTTCCCTTGCTGACTACCTTCGCCAATCAGGCGGCGGTGGCTATCGAGAACGCGCGGCTGCACCAGGAAGTTCAGCACCGGGTGGAGGAGTTGATTTTCCTCAACCGAATTGGCCGGGCCATGACTTCCAGCCTGGACCTGGAGCAGGTTCTAACGACGGTCATGCAAGAGACCACCGCTGTGCTCAAGGTGGAGGCCGCCTCTGTCATGCTGCTCGATGACCAGGGCGACGAGTTGGTCTTTGAAACTGTGGTCGGTCCACAGGCAGAGAAGATAGAGAACCTCCGATTGCCCCTGGGGCAGGGCATCGCCGGCTGGGTAGCGCGGGAGGGCCAGCCCTTGCTGGTGCCCGACGTCAGGGAGGACCCTCGCTTCTACCCCGGTATTGACCAGGCCACCGGTTTCGTCACCAAGTCGGTCCTGGGTATCCCTTTGGAAGTCAAGGGGAAAGTGATCGGGGTGATCGAAACGGTGAACAAAACCGAGGGTGATTTCAGCCAGGCGGATGTGGCATTGTTGTCTTCTATGGCTCAATCGGCGGCTATCGCCATCGAGAATGCGCAGTTGTATAAGGACTTGCAAAACCGGATGGAAGAGTTAAAGCGAACTCAGGCCCAGCTCGTTCAGTCGGTCAAACTGGCAGCCATCGGCGAACTGGCGGCCAGCGTGGCCCACGAACTCAACAACCCCCTGACCAGTATCGTGGGCTTTACCAACCTGCTCTTACGAGAGGTGGATGACGATGACCCCAGGCGGAAAGACCTGCAAATCATTGAGCGGGAAGCAGCCCGCACCAGAGCCATCGTCAGAGGGCTGCTCGATTTCGCCCACCAGACGGAGGCTCGCCTGGAACTGGCAGACGTCAACGAGGTAGTACGGATTACAATGACCCTGCTCCGCAATCAGGTGAAAATGGCGAAGGTCACTGTAGAGGAAAGCTACGGCGAAAACCTGCCTCCGGTGGCCTTGGACGTCAATCAGATCAAACAGGTCTTTCTCAACATCATAACCAACGCCCTCCAGGCCATGCCGCAAGGGGGTGAGTTGGAAGTGGGGACCGATTGTCGGCGCCAGGCGATAGATGGTGTAGATTGCGTGGCGGTCCGCTTCCGCGACACCGGAACGGGTATCTCTGCAGAAAACCTTCCCCGCATTTTTGATCCTTTCTTTACCACGAAGAAGCCAGGCCAGGGTACCGGCCTGGGCCTCTCGATCAGCCACGGCATTGTGGAGAAGCACGGCGGTAAGATCGAGATCGAGAGCGAAGTGGGACGGGGGAGCACTTTCACTGTGCTGCTCCCGGTAGCGTAAGGATAGAGGGAGCAATGACTATGGCTGGAGAGAGAATTTTGGTGATCGACGACGAGCCAGATGTGATCAGGGTTTGCCAGCGTGCTCTGAAAGAAGGAGGCTTTGAGATTGAGGGAGCTCTGAGTGGGGAGGAAGGACTCCAGTTGATCGAAGAAGGTAACTTCGACCTGACCCTTCTGGACATCAGGTTGCCAGGTCTCAACGGGTTGGAGGTGCTGTCTGCCATCCAGGAGATTGATCCAGAGATGGCGGTGATCATCATCACCGGCCATGGCACTATGGAAACGGCCATCAGGGCTTTGCAATCGGGGGCCCAGGACTTTCTGCTGAAGCCCTTTACCTTGCAGGACCTTGTGATCTCTGTGCACAAGGTGTTGGAGAAGGTGCGTCTGGTGCAGGAAAACCTGCGTCTCAAGGCTCGTCTGCCCATTTTGGAGTTGGGCAAAGCCTTGATGTCGGAGGTGAATCTGGAGCGCCTGGCTCAGCTTACTCTGGAAACGGTTCAAAAGGGCTTGAGGGCTGACTGGGTTTCCTTGATGCTCCTGGACGAAGAGCGGGAGGAGCTATTTATCTCAGCCGCTCTGGGCCTCGCCGACGAGGAGATGGTCACCGGGCGAGTGAAAGTGGGCGAGAGTGTGGCCGGTCTGGCGGCGCAGATGAAGAAGCCTATACTGCTGTCTGGGCAGGTCGAGAACGATTCTGTCGTGGAGGCGTCGTTGACCCCTAGCGATAGGGGGGTGGCTATCTACGTGCCGCTCATGCTCCAGGATCGTGTGCTCGGAGTGCTGAAGGCCAGACGCTCGCTGAGCGATGCTCCTTTCCGCCAGGACGACATGGACCTGTTGTCCATCTTGTGTGGGCAGATCGCGGTGGCTCTCGAAAATGCGCGACTGTTTGAGCAGGCGCAATGGGAGATTGCCGAGCGCAGGCGGGTGGAGGAGGAGATCAGGCGGCGCAACGAGGGTCTGGTAGCCCTCAACGCCATTGCCACCACGATAAGCCAGTCGCTCGATCTGGATCACATCCTGAAGGCCACCCTGGACAAAGTGCTGGAAGTGATAGACATAGATGCCGGCTGGGTGCAACTGCTCGAGGAGGATGAAGAGGGGGGCTTGCTCTCCCTGATCGCCCATCGCGGGCTTTCCCAGGAAATGGTGGAAGAAACACGAACGATCAAGTTGGGCCACAGCATAACCGGCCAGGTGGCCCAATCGGGACAGCCCATTGTGTTAGCCAGGGCTGTGGATGACCCCCGGTTCAGCACGGAGACCATCAGGCGGGAAGCGGTGCAGGCTTTCGCGGCCATTCCCATCAAGTCGAAGGACAAAGTGCTGGGGGTGTTGGGCGTCTTCAGTCGTAGCCCCCGCCAACTGAATTCTCAGGAGGTGCAGCTTCTGACCGCCATCGGCCACCAGATCGGCGTCGCCATCGAGAACGTGCGGCTGGCCGAGAAGGCTTCCGAGATCGAAATCCTGCGTAAACTGAATCGCCTGCGGTCGGAACTGATCGCCAACGTCTCCCACGAATTGAGAACCCCTCTGGGGCTGATCAAAATCTTTTGCACCACTCTGCTGCGAGAGGACGTGGATTTTGACCATGAGACTCAGCGGGAATTCCTGGGCCACATCGAAGAGGAGACGGACAGGCTGGAGAAAATCGTTGACAACTTGTTGAACCTGTCCCAGATGAGGGATGGGCGGTTGCGTCTGGACAAGCGTCCTACAGACGTGGGCCAGCTTGTCAGAGAGGTGATGGAATCTACGGAGGTTCAACTCACCCAACACCGCCTGGTCCACGATTTTCCCTCCGAGCCGTTGGGGGCGACAGTCGATCCCAAACGCCTTGAACAGGTGTTGCGCAACCTCCTGAGCAATGCCCTCAAGTACTCGCCCGCAGGAGGGACCATCACTGTTCGGGGCCGCAGGGATGGAAGGCAAATCCTCGTCCAGATCAGTGACCAGGGAATAGGCATCCCGGCAGAGGCCCTGGGGAGGGTTTTTGAACGTTTTTATCGGGTGGAGAACGAACTCACCCAGAGCGTGAGGGGGGCCGGTCTGGGGCTGGCTGTCTGCCGGGGTATCGTGGAGGCTCACGGGGGGCGCATCTGGGTCGAGAGCACCCCTGGCCTGGGGAGTACCTTCTATTTCACTCTGTCCGTGGACTGACAGTGCTAGGGAGAGGTGGCCGAGCGAAGGAGTGGAAGGTTGCCTCAAGAGGAGGGAGAATGAACAAGAGCAAGAGCCTTATTCTGGTGGTAGATGATGAGCCTAGATACGTGCGGGTCATACAGATCAATCTGGAAGCCAGCGGCTACGAGGTGATCACCGCCCAGAATGGGCAGATGGCTATAGAGTTGGCCGCCAGTGAGGCCCCGGATCTCATCCTGTTGGACGTCAGGATGCCTGGCCTGGACGGTTACGAGGTCTGTCGGCATATCCGCGAGTTCTCAGCGGTGCCGATCATCATGCTCACCGCCCTGGCGGAGAACACTGACAAAGTGGAGGGGCTGGATGCAGGCGCCGACGATTACGTGACCAAGCCTTTCAGCGCCGAGGAGCTTCTAGCCAGGGTACGGGCTGTTTTGCGACGGGTCGAGCTCTCGGAATGGCAGGAGGCCCACGCTGTCTTTCAGGCCGGCGAGCTGCTGATCGATTTCGTCCGCCAGCGAGTGTTTGTCCATAGTCAGGAGGTGAGCCTGACTCCCATTGAGTACCACCTGCTCTGCGAACTGGTCAGAGCGGCAGGGCGGATATTGGT
Organism: Anaerolineae bacterium; assembly: GCA_034417895.1. Lineage (GTDB taxonomy): Bacteria > Chloroflexota > Anaerolineae > CAZYHC01 > CAZYHC01 > DAOULT01. The sequence continues at coordinate 38,716 of DAOULT010000125.1, forward strand.
GCCGGAGTATCTATTGGAAAAGGTGTGGGGGGATGGGTATGAAGGGGAGAACCGTCTGCTGTGGCAGGCCGTTCACCGCCTGCGCCGGAAAATAGAGCGCGAACCACGAAGCCCGCAATACATTCAGACCAGACCCGGCGTTGGCTACGTCTTTGTTCTTCCCGAATAATCCAACATCCAGCCTGCCCTCCGAAAAGTGCCACGCACATCGAAAGTGCGTGGCATTTCTTTTTCCGGGTGCTCCGTTCGTGGCCGGTGATGACAAATTGGAAGGTTTTTGGAAGGTCGGAGAGGCGTTTTATAAGGCGTTTGGAAGGCAGGTGGAGTATAATAATTAGAGAACAAATAGAGAGGCAGCAGGGGCAATGGCTGACAAAAAGAGCAAACGGATTCTGATCGTTGATGGCGGGGAGGGCGTGGCGTTTTTTTCTGGCAGGGGGTCTGGCTCCAATGGTCCAGGAGTAAAGGAGGAATAGTCAATGGCTGCGGATTTAGCTGGGAAGAGAGTTCTCGTTCTCAGCGATAACGACGGGCTTTCCAAAGCGATAGAACTGAATCTGGAGCGCAGCGACCTGAAAGTGGTAAGGTTTGCGCTGACTTCCGTGGAGCGACGGAAGAATCAGGTCGAGGTCGGCGACTTCGACCTGATAGTGTTGGCTATGAGCTTACCTACCAGCGAGCCGGTTGTGGCCCTGGCCAGGGCTTCGCTGGCCAGACGAATTGGGCAGGTGCCCATATTGATCATCTCTGACAGGCCATTTTACTCTGACCCGGATGATCAGATCACTCACCTGGATTTTCCCTTCGATATTGATAGGCTCCACGACACCATTGAGGCAATCCTGTAAGGGAGACTCTGAGCCGACTCTGGTGAAAGCCCATCGCCCGTGTGGCGGCAAGCGGGCAACCATTGAGCGTAGACGACAAGGAGAGTTGAGTGATGAACGTAGAATTGACATCGACAGACCCGGAAAGCCCGGCCAGCCAGCGAAACCTGGTAGTCTTTCAGTTGGAACAGCAGACCTATGCCCTGCCCATTGAGTCTGTTGTGCAGATCATCGAGATGGTCACCATCACGCCCATCCCGCAGGTCAACCGCTTGATGGAAGGGGTCATCAATGTGCGTGGCGTGGCTGTTCCTGTGGTCAACCTGCGCTGTCATCTCGGCCTGCCAGAAGCGCCCCTGCAATTGCATACCCCCATCATCCTCATACAGGTCAGCGGGCGGATGATTGGTCTGATCATCGACGAGGGGATCGACGTGCTCAGTCTGCCGGCTGATCGGATCGCTCGCCCGGCGGACTTTTTGCCGCAAGGGCTGAGCGTGGCCCCGATCTTGCAAGGGGTGGCGCACGCCCGGAATGGCATGG
>DAOULT010000126.1:0-7239 GCA_034417895.1 Anaerolineae bacterium
CCTCGATCAACGAATTCGTCACCCCACTCATGGCCGAGACTACGACCACCACCCCATCCTCACCGTTCTTCAAGGTATCCTGCACAATGCCTGCTGCTGTGCTGATCAGTTCGGCGTCTCCGAGAGACGTGCCCCCAAATTTCATGACGATCATGAATTGCAATCCTCCTGTATTATTCATAATAAAATCGAAGCTTCCGGTCAGTTACCATGGCCGGAAGCTTCGTCGCTCAAAGCCTGCCTAACAGATGGTGGATCAGGGTTGGTAATTGTTCAGGAACTCCCTCACCTCCGGGTCGTCAGCGAACTCTGGAGTCAGGGTATAAATCTGTTCTGTGTAGTCCGTGACCGTGCCCTGGCTGTCGATTTTGAGCCTCAGCGCGCCCACGCTCCTGCCCAGGATCGGACCAGTCTGGGTGATCAGCGTGCCGTGCGTCGCCTCCTGAATAGGAGGGGCCAGAGCCACACCATTCAGACCTCCTATAACGACGTCGATGCCCTCCACCGCCGCCGCCAGTCGTTGATCGGCATCCTGTCCCAGATAGGAGAGGATGATGATGATATCGGCCTGCTCCCCGACCTCGGCCACGTATTGACGGGCGGTCTCTATCGGGTCCAGAACCAGGATAGGGGGGCTGCCCACCTGGCTGGCTATGGTGGCGGCCTCCTGGTTGGTCAGACCGATGATAGCCGCCTGGTGTCCGCCCAGGGCCTTGATGACGTAAGGCTGAGCCAGAAGCTTGCCCGTCTCCGAGATGATAACGTTGGCCGACAGGACAGGGAATTTAGCCTCAGCTATCCGTTTATTTAGCTCCTCCATCCCAATGGAGAAATCCAGGGAACCGAGGGTCATGGCGTCGTAGCCCATGAGGTTCATGGCCCCCACGAGCACCTGGCCTTTGGTTTGCAGCCCCAGACCTTGCTCCCCATAAAAAGTATCTCCCGCGTCCAGCAGCAAGAAATTTTGCGCCGCTTCTCTTTCCACTTTGATCTGTGTGGCTCGCCGAGCCAACCCGCCTTTGGCTGGCCTTCAACCACAAGGTTCGGTGTAGCCCCGCGTGTCGTTGGTATGCACGATCGTCAACTCGATGGGCGAAAGCTCAGGCCGGGGAGTGTCGGTTGGGGTTGGCGTGTTGGCCGGAGTCGGCGTGGCCGCCATGGGCGGTGAATTATAGGTCAGGGCCGTCACCTCGGTCGGAGTCGGTGTAGCTGCGGCCAGCGGCGAAGTGTAGAGCAGGATTGAGTCGTCGGTCGGGGCCAGCTCATCTGCGGTCGGCGGCGTTGACGTGACCCGGTATATTTGCGCCTGTGTGCCCGAGCCACACCCGAAGGCGACCAGACCAGTGGTTATCATCAGTAAGATCAGGATGATTCCTCGTCCTCTCACTTGCATTGATCCCTCCTAATTGTAATACAATCTCCATTGCAGGGAGCAAGTCGCTTCTTCTTGCAATAGGAACGTAATCTGTGCCCTTTACCTTTTCATTTATCGTTCAATGTACAAATCAGCCGCTTTCTGCCGCCAGACCCAGACGAACAGGCCCAGGGCGATGCCCGCCGCAACAAAAGCGATGGCGCTGACGCACAGGAATAGGCCGGGTAGAGACGGCGGCGCATTGTCGAGCAAGGAAGCCAGGAAGGGTACCGGCGTGGGCGTCGCCCTGGGACGGGGGGTACGAGTGGGCGTTGGCGTGCCGAGCGGAGTGGGGGTGGGCACGATCTCTGGCGTGCTCATGACGACAGGCGTACCGGCGGGCAGCGGACAACCGTTGTTCTCGGCCAGGCCGGCCTCAGTGGGGCATTGATCGGTCTCATCGGATACTCCGTCCCCGTCCGAATCAAGCGGTACAGGCGTATCGGTGGGCAGCGGACAGCCATTGTTCTCCGTCGGGCCGGCCTCATTTGGGCATTGATCGGCCTCGTCGGGCAGCCCATCCCCATCAGAATCCGGCGGCGGGGGGGTGGCGGTGGGCAGCGGACAACCGTTGTTCTCAGGCGGGCCAGGCTCGCCGGGGCATTGATCGAGGTCGTCCGCCACCCCGTCCCCGTCCGCATCCGGCGGCGGGGGGGTGGCGGTGGGCAGCGGACAACCATTGTTCTCGGGCGGGCCAGGCTCGCCGGGGCATTGATCGAGGTCGTCGGGCACTCCATCCCCATCAGAATCCGGCGGCGGGGGCGGCGTGCCGGGAGTACTGTCCATCCTCACCACGTCAAAGAAGACCTGATCCTGGCCGTGACTTTGGGGATTTTGAGCCCGCAGGAAAACGGTGATGGTCTCGGCCTGGGCGGCGGCCTCCACCTTCAACAGCAACTCACCCTGATCGTTTTTGGGAGCGCGGCTTTGGCTCCAGACCACCGTACTCCACACCACGCCGGGCGCAAGAGGGTCGGTGCCGCCGCTAGGGTCGAGGCCGATGCTCCGCCCGATGAATTCTCCTTTGTTCTTCTCGTTGGTGCTTGAGTCGCGGGATTCAAAGGCGGCCCACTCGACCGAGGCGACGCAGATATCTCCCGGCGTAACCTGCACCTGCTGATATAGACCGGCATCGAAAGGCACCCAGTTGGTCCATATCTTCTGGCAGCGCTGACCGTCCAGTCTCTCGGAGAAACCCCCGTAGGCTGCGGTGTCCATGTATTGGGGGGGAGCGTTAGGATCGGTAATGACGAACGGGGTCCAACCGTTAGCCACCAGGCTATCGTTAGGCCCCCAGGGGTAAAAGCCATCCTCGAACCCCCCGTTGTTGATCAGGCCATATCCTCCTTGCGCTCCGACCGTCAACGTGACCGTCATCGCCAGGAGCAGAGAGACCACCACAATCCTGTTTTTCCCAACGTCCATGAAATTTGCCGAACTCCTTTGGCAATGCGCGCCTTTCCTACAATATTTGATCGTAGCGCTTGCCGCCCTTCATGATCAGGCCGACGTTTTGGAGGCATCCGATATCTTCCAGGGGATTGCCTGCCACCGAGATGACATCGGCCAGCTTGCCCGCTTCGAGAGTGCCCACCTCGTCCTCGATCCCGCACAGCTCAGCGCCGTGCTTCGTGATCGCCAGCAGGACGTCCATCTCTGGGATGCCCAACTCGACCGTATATTTGGCTTCCTTCCACAAAAAGCCGTGGCAGGGATCCACTCCCAGGGCGAACCTGACCCCCGCTTTGATGGCCTTCGGGATCAGGAGCCTGGTATTCTCCCTGGCGAAATTCACCTTCTCCTGCCACTCCGGGAAGCGCCACCAGGTCAGGTTCTCCAGCCCTATTTTGTCGAAGATCACCACCATATTAGGGTCAGACAGCCACCCGCCCGTCTTCAGGAAAATCTCGATGTCCTGCTCTTCCATGAGGTTGGCGTGCTCGATGCTATCCACGCCGGCCTCCAAGGCGGCGCGCAGCCCCGGCCCGCCCAGGGCGTGAGCCGCGATCTTGACCCCCACGCGGTGGGCCTCGTCCACGGCGGCCTCGATTTCCTCCTGGGTGTAGATAGGCACGCGGGTCAGGTCAGCCCTCATGTAGGCCTCGTCGGTCTCCCCCTGCCTGAAGTTGGTGACGAAGATCTTGATCACGTCCGCGCCCCTGACGATGTTCTGCCTGACGGCGGCCCGCACCTGGTCCACTCCATCGACGGGCGGCACCCCTTCTATGCCCCAGCCGTGGCTCGGTCGAATGGCCCGGCCAGCCACCAGCAGACGCGGCCCAGGGATATCGCCGGCTTCGATGGCATCTCGAACCTGAAGGTCGATGTCTTCCGGGTCTCCCAAAGCCCTCATGGTGGTCACCCCGGACTTCAGATCTTGCCGCATGTACATTGACGCCCGCAGCGCCATCCTTACGGTGTCCTGTTTCATCTGAATACCAACCGACGGAGTTCTGACCTCAGGCTCTTCGTTGAGTTTCAGAACCAAGTGGGTGTGGCTATCGATCAGGCCCGGCAGCACCGTCTGGTCGCTGAAATCGATTACCTCTGCTTCGGCAGGGATGGTCACCTGCTCTGGCTTCCCGACTTGAAGGATGCGATCGTCCTCAATCAACAACACTCCACCCTCGATCGGGGGGCGACCGGTGCCATCGATCAATCTTTTGCTTTTAATGGCGATGGTCATTTTGGAGACTCCTTTCGTTTTAGAGTTACAATCATTGATCGTTGATATCCAGGGCTTGCCAGCAGCGCACCGCGTGGTCAGGGGCGACCTTCTCCAGCGTTTGGGCTTCTTCCTGGCAACGGCTTTGGACAAAAGGACAGCGGCGATACAGCTTACACCCCTGATAGCCCGGCGGAAGTTGCAGCACCTCGCCACTGACCCGAACCCGTCGCCTCTCTTCAACCCGATCCAGGATGCCCACCAACGTGGCCGCCAGCAAACCCTGGGTATATGGATGCAGGGGGTGGGTCAGTACCTCGTCGACCGGCCCTTCTTCTACCACCTGGCCCAGGTACATCACCAGCATATAGTGAGCCATGGCCCGCACCACCCGTAAATCGTGGGCCACCAGGATGTAGGCCAGCCCGTCCTCAGCCTGGAGATCGAGCAGCAGGTTGATGATCCGTCCCCGGACAGACATATCCAAAGCCGAGGTAGGCTCATCCAGAAAAACCACCTGCGGATTCGAAGCTAAGGCCCGCGCCACTCCCACCCGCTGTAATTGGCCGCCGCTCATCTCGGAGGGATAGCGTTCGGCGAAATCAGCCTCCAGGCCCACTCGCTGAAGCAGCCGCACGGCCTCCATCTGTCTGGCTCTGTGGTCCAGGTCGCGGCGAAGACGCATGGCGTCCGTCAGGGTGCCTCCGATGCTCATCATGGGGTTGAAGGAGGCCAGCGGGTTCTGGAAGACCATTTGAACGGCGCGACGGTACTCCAGCATCTCCTGCGGCCCAAACCGGGAAAAGTCCTGGCCCTGAAAGCGCACCACGCCGCCGTTCGGCTCCAGGACGCCGAGCAACAACTTGCCCACCGTCGTCTTCCCGCAGCCGCTCTCACCTACCAGGGCCACGGTACGCCCTGCCTTCGCCCGGAAGGAGACCCCCTCCACGGCGGAGACCACCACGCGCCTGGTCCAGGACTGGCGCACATGGAAGCGTTTTACCAGGTGCAGCGCTTCCAGCAATATTTCGTTTTCTTCTCTGCTTTTTTCTACAGTCTGTACCACTTGTCCGTTTCTCAAGCAAAATGGCAGGCCACCAGATGGCCGGCAGCCACCTGGCGCAGCACAGGTCGTTCCAGACAAACGTTCTGGGCCAGCGGACAACGGGGAGCGAAGGAACAGCCCACTATCTCGCTATACAGATCCGGCACGCGCCCGGGTATATGGGGTAGACGCTCCTCGCACCTGGCTTCAAAACACTCCAGGAGGGCTTTGGTGTAAGGGCTGGCCGGGGCGCCGAATACGTCTTCTAATGCTCCGCCCTCCAGCACCTCGCCGGCGTACATAACGGCCACGTCCGTACAGGTCTCGGCCACCACCGCGATGTCATGCGAGATCAGGAGCAGCGACGCCCCTAAGCGCACCACGTGCTCTTTGATGAGATCTAACACCTGAGCCTGGATAGTCAGGTCCAGCCCGGTGGTGGGTTCATCGGCGATGAGCAGGCCGGGTGAACAGACCAGGGCCATGGCGATCATGGCCCGCTGCGCCATGCCTCCGCTGTATTGATGCGGATAGGCTTTGGCTCGCCGCGCCGCATCGGGGATGCCTGTAGCGTCCAGCATAGCGACCGCCTTCTTCCAAGCGGCCTGGGCGCTCCCTCCCTCGTGGTGGCGGTAAATATCGGCGATCTGTTTACCCACGGGGAACAGAGGATTTAAGGCCGAAGCTGCGTTCTGAAAGACCATGCTGATCTCCTCGCCGCGCACCTTCTGCATCTCGCTCTCACTCAATTGCAACAGGTTCCGCCCGTCGTAATGGATGGCTCCGCCGGTGACCACCCCCGTAGGGGGCAGCAGGCGCAGGATGGACATGGCGGTCATGGATTTGCCCGAACCGCTCTCGCCCACCACTCCCAACCGCGAGCCGCGCCGCATCGCCAAAGACGTCCCTCGCACAGCACGCACCTTATTACCTGCCGGCCCTATCTCTACTCTTAGTTCGTTTACCTGCAACAAGAGATTATCTTTCATATTTCACGCAAAATAGCTCGACGCACGCGGTGACCCAGTCCATTCAGGGCAAAGGCGGCCAGGAACGTCGCCAGCCCCGGAAACACCGCCGGCCACCACATGCCGAAGACGATGTAATTGGCGCCGACGTTGATCATAGACCCCCATTCCGGGTGCGGGACCCGCACCCCCAGGCCGATGAAGCTCAGTCCAGCCACCATCTGGATGGCGTAGGCGCAGCTCAACGAGAACTGCGAGAATACCGGCACCAGGACGTTAGGGATGATGTGACGGATTACCAGGGACAGCGTGGAGTGCCCGGCGCAGCGAGCGGCCAGCACGAAGTCGCTGTCGTGCAGGGGCAGGGTCACGCTGCGCACCATCTTCAGATAGACCGGCACGTTCAGGAAGGCCAGGATCAGGATGAGATTGACCGTGTTGCTGCCCACCGCGGCGAAGACGGCCATGGCAAACAGGAGTTGAGGGAAAGCCTGAATGATCTCGGTCAGACGCATCAGCACCTCGTCGAGCCAACCCCGCACGTACCCGGCCAGGGCGCCCAGCGGCAGGCCCACCAACACCCCTAACAGCACTGAGGCCACCGCCACCGACAGATCGGTGCGGGTGGCGTATAATACCCGCGAGAACACGTCCATGCCATACGGGTCGGTGCCGAACCAGTGCTCGGTCGAAGGGGGTTGCAGCTTGTCGCGCGGCACGGGAGTGAGGGGATCGTAAGGAGCCAGCAGCGGGGCAAACACAGCCGTAACCACCAGCAGAGCCAGGATGAGCACAGGCACGGAGAACAGCCAGCGCGCCAGGTCGCGCCAGCGAAAGCCGCCAGCCACCGCCTCTCGAAGTTCTATCGACATCTGGGGGTCAGTCATCAGCTTCCTCCGAACCGTACTGCTTACTGCGCCCGGATGCGGGGATCCACCACGAAGGTCATCACATCCGCCACCAGGTAAGCCAGGGCATAGAAGAGGGCGCTTAGAAACACCACCCCCAGGATGGGTTCATAGTCGAAGTGGTGCATGGAATCCACGGCGTACAATCCCAGGCCGGGCCAGGAGAAAACCGTTTCCACCAGAACCGTGCCGCTCATCAAAAAGCCGAAGGTCATAGCCAGCACCGTGATCACAGGCAC
>DAOULT010000127.1:0-11952 GCA_034417895.1 Anaerolineae bacterium
GGCCCTACCTTTTCGATAACGTCCAGAGCCAGAGTGTCGGCGTCCACCGGGACGCCGCGCATGATACGTTTGACCATGCCGATAACCTCATCGCACATGACCATCATATCGTAGGAGCCAACCAGGCCCGAATCCAGATAGCCCACGTCGTGGATCAGGTTGGCCCCGGACAGAGTGCTGATGGAGATGGATACCGCCGCTTCGATAGCAGCCTGCTCATCCAGCACCTTGGCATCGCTGCATCCGGCTGTGGAGAACATAGGGAGCTTCAGCCAGCGGGCGATGTCGGTCAGGGCCGCGCTCAAAAGATCGAACTCAGGAGCGCCATAGGACAGAATGGTGGTATTCATATCCATAATGGACACCACCCCGCCTATAATGAACTGCGCTCCTTTCTTGAGAAGCTGCCCCAGAACAACGCCATACAACGCCTCAGCCAGGGCCTGCACTAACAGCCCGGCCATAGTGGTGGGCGCGGTGGCCCCACACATGGGACAGGGAGTGTAGATAGCCGGGATGTCGTTCTCGGCGGACACGAACACCTTCCGAATGGCCTCCTGGGAGTTATTGAGAGGAGAACTAGGCTCGATGTAAATGGCAAAAAGTGGCGCTCTCTTGAACTCTTCTTCTCCACCCACCGCCACGCAGGCCATCTTGTACTGATCCAGCAGCCCTTCTTCGTCTACCGAGGTAATGATCATGGGCTTGGTGGTGCCTTTGAGCATAGCCAGAAACTGGTAGCGGTCGTAGGTGGCGATGGGTACGTCCGAGGTCAGGCCGTGGGACATGAAGAAATCAAAGTGGGGCAGAGCCTCGGCGATCCTGGCGGCGTTATAGACATCCTCGAAGGTGAAACGTCTCCGCTCCTCGGTATAGGGGTCTATCACAAAGGGACAGTCCGACCCTGTGCCGTAATAAACCTGGTTTCTCTCCAGGGTGATCCTCTTCTTACGGTCACGTCCGGCCAGGGTGATAGTATCCGGCGTGGTGCTGAGAGCGATTTTGACCATCGGAGCCGGCAGCTTGACCAGGTTGCCATCCTCCACAATGGCGCCACCCTCTCTATATACTGCCACAGCCTGGTCATCGTAGACCCTGGCCCCCACCTCCCGCATGACGTGTAGAGCGCCGTAATAGATATCCTCGATCTGATCCTCGGAGAGAACACTGAAGATTGGAGTGGTGTTTGTTCGGTAATTTACTCTCATGGTCACGCATCCTTTGCTCAGGAGCCTGGCACTACCAGGAAACCCAAACGCCTCCAGCTTCCAAAGTGCCGGCCCCCTTTTTTATCCTAAGCGGTTCCCATCCATTTCTTGGCAGTGTCTACTCCGGCGGGAGCGTTGGAACAGTAGGCGTCGGCCCCGATCTGTTCCGCGAACTCGGAAGTCACCGGCGCCCCGCCGATCATGATCTTGACCTCATCCCGCACCCCGGCTTCCTTCAGAGCGCTGATGGTGTGGCCCATAGCCCGCATGGTGGTAGTCAGCAGGGCCGACATCCCCACGATCTCTGGCTTGTTCTCCTTGATGGACTCAACGAAGACTGGTGGGGACACGTTGTTGCCCAGGTCGATGACCTCAAAACCGGCCCCTTCCAGCATCATGACCACCAGATTTTTGCCGATATCGTGCAGGTCGCCCTCCACCGTGCCGATCACCACCTTACCGGCCATTTTGGCTCCGGCCTCGATCAGTTTGGGCTTGAGGATGTCCATCGAACCCTGCATGACGCGGGCAGAGAGAAGCACCTCCGGCACAAACATCTCGCCCTTCTTGAACTGCTGGCCCACGTAATCCATGCCTTTCATCAGGCCGCCGTCCAGCACCTCTTTGGCGCTCAGGCCTTCGTCCAGGGCTTGCTGCGTCAGGGCCTTGATATCCCCCATTTTGCCCTCGATTACAGCCGTTGAAATTGTAGCCAATACCTCACTCATGCTAGTTCTCCTTTCCTTAATTAATTTTGGATTTAAAATTGATTATTCAGAGCCAAGCTCAAGACCTTCGTCCAGCACCCTGGCGATGAAAGGATTATCTTTGGCGATCATGGTCTCGAACTCAGCCGGGGTGTAGACCAGCAGCTCTATAGCAACCGGCAGAGCGAACAAATCGTCGAAAAGGCGAAACCTCTCCAGAAAAGGCAAATCCGTATCACAGACGAGCACAATGTCCAGGTCGCTATGGCTATCGTAATCCCCACGGGCGTAAGAGCCAAAAACCAGCACTCGCTCCGGTCGGCGGGGCGCTACGGCCCGCATGATGCCTTTGACCAGTTCAGGAGGCAAGGCTTTCCGTTTCATCCTCTCCCTCTCCAGCCGCCAGAATAGCCTCCAGTAAGCGGCGGGCTCCCCTCAAGGCTGCTTCCGCCTGCGCTTGAGTATAAAATTCAAAGGGAGCCCCATCCGGCAGGCCGTTTGGGTAGCGCGTCGGGATGTAATATTGATCCAGCTCCTTCGCCACATCGTACAGTTGCTCCAACTGTGGATACTTCTCTGTCAACCGGTATAGAAGATGCAACACGGAATGACCCAAAACCTGGCGTGCGCCCTGACTATAGATCAGCCCTTTGACCGCTTTCTCCGCCGCTTGCTGGCAGATAAAGCAACACTGAGCAAAGAACCCGTTTTGCCAGGCCAGTTCGGCAAAGTCCAGATCATTCTCCGCCTGCCTGAACCAGCGTCGAGCTTCTTCTGACGGTTCTCTTCTCATTTATCTTTTTCATCCTCTGATCGTAATCAGCACCTCTCCAGGCCGGCCCTAGCTGCACCGCATCTCTTCGGGCAGATCGTACCACCGCACCCTGGTCCCGAGCTTATCCCGCATCTTCCAGGCCAGGGATTTGGGCCTCTCGTCCATGGCCTGGCGTATGTCTTCGATGTGGGCGCGAATGGTATCCTTTTCCTGCCCCGACAGTTCAAAAGCATCCACAAAACCAAGCACCTGCCGTAAGGTGCGGTTGACGGTGGTGTAGAGGCCCCAATCCCTGGCGCACAGTTCGGCAATGACCGTGGAGTTGATAGTTTCCTCATCGCTGGGACCTACCTCATGATCGAGGAGGAGAGCGCAGATATCGCGGATATCTTTCCATTCGCTCTCCACGATTTGCAGCTTGGTCAAAAGCAGCTCGGCCAGGGGAATAGTCATGGACTCCACCTCCAACCGCTGGCCGAGGGGCAGCTTGTGGCACATATTGAAATCGCCGATGAAGATATCGAGCTGACGATCCCGCCCCCTGTCGTAGTAGAGTTGTCGCCGGTCGCCGCTGAGAGTGTTAAAAGTTTTGTTGGGCGTATAACCCATGTCCTTCAGGAAGGGCGGCAACTGTTTGGCGCTTCTCCTGGTAGTGACAAAATCAATATCGGGGTATTTTCGCTCCAGAGAGCGGTGGCTGGCGCTGGGCGAATGGAGCTTGATAGCCAATCCTCCTATCAGGCGCAAGAAGATGCCCCTTTTCTGCGCTTCTTCAATAAGACGCACTGCCTCGTCCTTAGCATCCGGCAAAATGCCCATAAGATTCTTCGCCGCTTCACTGCCTGCCAGCAGCTCACTGCTGGATTTGGGGCTCAGGGCCACCAATTGCGTCTTGGAATGCGCCCGGCCCGGAAACTTAAAAAGGGCAGATGTCTTAAGCGATCTGCCCCCTCTCCACGGAAGGTCCTGGATCACGCCGGTAAAGACAGGAGGTCTGGCTCGTTCAGGGGGCAGGGTTGTCAGGCAGGTACAATGACAGCCACCTGAACTCACAGTTGCGGGACAGCGCCGGACTCTTCGTCCTTGAAGACGAACAACCGGACTTCCCCTGTCACCTCCAAAAGGAGGCTTTCTACCGGACGACGTTTTCTTTTTTGAAGGCTGGCGAGATATTGACCTTAAAATCGGCTGTCCGGTATACCCGTCGGATAGCAACTGGAGCTTTTGGTCAATACCCGTTCAAGTCCAGAGCAGGCCCGCCCTGGTTTTAGGGTGGGCAGCCAACCGTTGCTATTGTACTACAACTTTGGTCGAAGGGCAAGTGAGCTAGTCCGTGGTCAGGGTATAGCTTTTCACTCCCCCCTTCTCTTCCAAGTGATAGGCCCTCTCTTCGAGGGGCGGCATGGTCTTTTTCCTGCTCTACTTGTGCGACCGGTAGTAGCTCAGGTAATTCATGGCATATTCATCGCGTCCCATGAGCATGTCGGCGATGAGAATGGCTCGTCGGGCTTTGACCGGATGCACGAGGGGGCAATTCATGCCGGCCAGAATAGCCATAGCCACGAAGATGTCATTAATGGTCTCCCGGTCGGGCAGGCCAAAAGAGACGTTGCTGGCCCCCAGGGTGACGTTGACCCCCAGCTCTTTCGTCACTTTCTGGATGCTCTCCAGGGCTACCAAGCCGGCCCGCTGATCGGCTCCCACGGCCAGGGCCAGACAGTCGATCACCACGTCTGCGGTGGGGATGCCCAGTTGAGCCGCCCGGTTCACGATCTTGTGGGCGATAGCCAGGCGGGCGTCAGAATCGTAAGGAATGCCGTCATCGTCCATCGTCAGGCCAATGACAGCCACCCCGTGTTCCTTGATAAAAGGCAAGACCCGCTCCAGGGAAGCCTCTTCGCCATTCACCGAGTTGACGATCGGTCTGCCAGGACAGACCTTCAGGGCGGCAGGCAAAGCTTTCGGGTGAGTGGAATCGATGCAGAGGGGCACTTCCACGGCCTGGGCCACGGCCTGCACGGCCATAGGCAGCAACTTTTCCTCGTCGATCCCGGCGGCGCCCACGTTGACATCGATGACCAAAGCCCCGTCCTCTACCTGCCTGATGGCCTCCTTGCGCACGTACCCCATGTCCTCGTTCCCCAAAGCCTGGGCCAGCTTCTTGCGGCCCGTGGGGTTGATGCGTTCCCCGATAATGACCGTAGGCCGACCCCGTTCGATGATCACCTCTTTAGTAGTTCCTTTTAGTATCGTTTTCATCGATTACTCACTTTCCTTTTCATTACTTTTATAATTCACTGGCTTTCTTCCTCGTCCGTAAAAAATAAGGCCGCTCCCGGCCGATAACGATGACACTCTCCGCACCCGACCGTCGGCTCTTTTACCTCACACTGCTTCAAGGTGCAGACGGCCAGCACCTCCATCCGCCGCACTAGGCCGAAGCGTCGTTTCACCCTGGCTTCCAGGGCCATGTTGGGACATCGATTAGCCTGCAAGATACGGGGCACCGCACAGGTTCGGCACAGCTCTGGCCGCCACTGCTCCGCGGTGGGGCGGCGGGCGATCAAGCGACACTCCTGGCGCTCCCTTCCGCGGTGGTAATCCTGGTAATAAAACTCACAATCCACGCCGGCCGGAGTACGCATCCTACTAAGACTCGCCGAGATAGGCTTTTCTGACCCGTTCGTCCTCCAACAACTCCGGCGCTGTGCCAGCCAGGGCAATGCGTCCCGTCTCGATCACGTATCCCCGCGTAGCCAACTTCAAGGCCGCCCGCGCGTTCTGCTCCACCAGGAGGATCGTCACCCCATGTTTGTTGATATCGCGGATGGTATCAAAGATGGCTTTGACCAGCAAAGGGGCCAGCCCCAGGGAAGGCTCATCCAGCATTAACAGTTTGGGTTTAGCCATCAAGGCCCGTCCGATGGCTAACATCTGCTGCTCGCCGCCGGACAGGGTGCCTGCAATCTGTCCTTTCCGTTCCTCCAGACGCGGAAACAACTCGAACACCCTTTGTCGGTTGGCCTCGATGGTCTCCTTATCGCTGCCCAGGCTATAGGCCCCCATGTTCAGGTTTTCCTGCACGGTCAGGGTGGAAAAAATCCTTCTCCCTTCAGGAGCCTGCGAGACGCCTTTGTTGACGATCTCGTGGGCTGGTATGTCGTTCACCACCTCACCCTCGAAAACAACCTGGCCCTGCCGAGGACGCACCAAACCGGAGATAGTTCTCAGAGTGGTGCTTTTGCCCGCGCCGTTGCCCCCGATGAGGGTCACAATCTCCCCTTCGTTGACCTCCAGAGAGATGCCGCGCAGGGCATGAACATGACCGTAATAAGTATGCAAATCCTCTATTTGAAGCAAAGCTGTCATCTTTTCCTCCACTTTTGCTCAAAAGATAAAAGGTGCTCCCTCGTTTTTCAACTGCTGGATGACCAGCCCGCTCAGGGTTTCGGCCTTGCCTTGGGCCAGGGCGCCGGCCATTGTCGCCAGAGCAGTGGCTCCGCTCCGGGGCATGGAGACGTAAACCAGGGGGGTTCCCATTGCACCTGTTTGCTTACAGGCTAATACACGCTAACTATATCACGAAACGGGCTTCTTGTCAACCGGAACCCCTCGACGAGCAAGTTGCGATATGGCGCAATCGATGATATAATATCAAAGTGGACTGATCCTTGTCTGCAAGACATTACCCTCGTGCGGTGGGAGATGGCCGGTGATGGGGCGCCCTCTCACTCCCTACCGCCGTGCCTGGACGCTTTAGCGGCTGAAACGGTGAATCCGCACAACGAACAATGGATTCGCTGTGGAGGACAGCAGTGCAATTTCGTCTGTTAGGCCCATGGAGTGACCCATACCTTGCTCTACCCGTCCGCCCGGTCGGTTATCTCCTTTCAGCGCTGTACCTGCTCGTTTTCGTGGCCGTTCTCTACTGGCGGCGGAGCGATTTCCGTCGTTGGGGAGGTAAAAGGCTTCTTTTCCTGGCCGGTCTGCTTTTGAGCGCAGTTTTTTTCAACAACGCCTTGATATTATCTGTGCCAGGCTTCGAGTCGTCGGCCAGTTTTGGTGTCGGCTTCACTGGCAACAAGCTATTTCTGCTGGCTGCCGTGCCCACTCTGCTGGCTGCTCCGTTGGGGGTGATCCCGGCTGGCGTGGTGGCCCTGGTCGGCGCTCTGGTGCGAGGGGCTTTCGTCAGTCATCGTCTCTCTCACAGCTTCGAGAGCGCTCTTTTTGGCCTGCTGGTCGGCTACCTGATTCAACAAGACTACCAGGGACGGCTGCCGGCTCTCCTGCGGCGCCCCCTGGTAGGCAGTCCTTTGGCTGCCTGTTTGTTGTGGCCTGTCCTGGTCTCTTCCCTGTACGCTTACACGGCGGGGCCGATTCTGTCGGCGTTCGTTCGTTGCGGCCCGCTCCTGACTGTCGAGGCCCTCTCTTCTGTGGGCGAGAGTTTCGTGGCCGGGGCGGTCCTCCAGGCTTTGTTTATAATTCAGCCCGGATTCAAACCGCCCCCCAGAAAAGAGCGACGTGCTCCGCCTTACAGCCGCAGCCTCAACCGTCGGCTCCTGGTCTTTTTCGTACCCATGATCCTGATCATCATCGTGGCTCTTTTCTACGCCGTCAACGTGACGGCCATCTCCGTAGCCACCAGGCAAACCGTGATTCAGACCGCACGCGATGCCAGCAACGCTTCAGGACGGATCCCGTTCTTCTTCCAGACCGGCCAGGGGCTTATCACCGAATTCGCCAGAGACGAGATTTTGCAAAACCAGGACGAGACCGTCCGCCAGGCCAGGTTAAACCATGACATGCGCACCTTCGCCTTCTTCAACCAACTGGCCCTTTTGGATGAGGAACTGCGTCCGCTCAACATCTATCCCAGACCGCCCGTGGGCGACACCACCCTTACTGACCGGGAACGCTCCCTGGCGCCCCGCGCCCTGGAGACCCAGGCCGTTCAGGTTAGCCCTGTTCATCGCACTCGTGAAGGAGAGTTCATTGTTTCCTTCGTCACTCCTGTTTACCGCAGCCCGACTGCTGAAGGGGCGGCGGGGAAGCTTTATGGTTTTCTGATAGGCCGCGCCGATTTGGAGCACAACCCTATGATGCAAGGCATCCTGTCCGATCTGCAATGGACGATGGGCGCCGGGGTGGGGTTCATCGTCGATGACCGGGGCCGCATTGTGGCCCATCGCGACCACGACCGCCTTCTTTCGATCTGGCAGCCAAACGACCAGCCACGAGGCAGTCTTAAGGCTCCCCGCGGACAGGCCTACGAGGAGATCGTCCCCGATGGAACGAGACAGTTGGTTTATCATCTGTCCGTGGAGGGCCATCCCTGGACGGTGGTCATTGTCGTCCCTTACGAGGTCATTCTTTCCCTGGCTACTCAGATATCCACCCCGCTTTTGATCATCCTCTCTCTGATCGGGCTGGCCGCTTCTATCCTCATCCCGCTGGTCACGGCTCGCCTGACCAGACCCATCCAGGCTTTGGCCCTGGCCGCCACCCAGATCAGCCGCGGCCAGTTAGAAGTCAAAGTAGAAGTGGAAGGCGAGGACGAGGTGGGACGACTGGGCGAAGCTTTCGAGAGTATGCGCCTGGGGTTGAAAAAACGTCTGGAAGAGCTTTCCCTGCTCCTGGATATCAGCCGCACCGTGTCCGCCACCCTGGAACTGGAGCGGGGGTTAAGCCCCATTCTCCAGGGAGCAATACAAGCCACAGCCGCCATCTCGGTGCGCCTTACCCTGCTGGATGAGACGGGGACGACGGCAGAGAGAGCCTTCGTGAAGAAACAGACGGCGACTGCTAAATGGGAGGCCAGGCCCTACCTGGACGAAGCCTCCTGGCGGGTAATTAAAACCAGGCGCCCCTTGATTATCACTAACGCTCCCAGAGCCGCCAGCACTGTTGACCCGGCTCTGATCGAGGCTGGCGTGGGGGCCATGATCGGTCTGCCTCTGTTAGTTCAGGATCGCATCGCGGGTTTGATCTGGATCGATTATCCGACCCCCCGCACCTTCAGCGAGTCGGAGAGCGGGTTTCTCTCCACCCTGGCCAGCCAGGCCGCGGTGGTCATCGAGAACGCCCGTCTGTTTGAGGCGGTGGAGAGCGAACGAGGGCGGCTGGCTACCATCCTGTCCAGCACTTCTGACGCCATCCTGGTCACCGACCAGGCTAACAGGGTGCTGCTGGTTAATCCCGCCGCCGAGCAGAGCTTTGGCCTGGACGCCAGCGAAGTGGTGGGTCGCCCTTTACCCCAGGTGGTAGCCGACGGACAACTGGATAAACTCCTGACCCGGCCCACAGACGGCCAGGGCAGAGAAACCCTGACCAGGGAGATTGTCCTGCCCGATGGCCGCATCCTGTACGCCAGCGCCTCGCCCATCATCGACGGAGAAGGCCAGATTACCGGGCGGGTGGCGGTCATGCGTGATATCACCCACCTCAAACAGTTGGACGACATGAAATCCGAGTTTGTGAACACCGTTTCTCACGATCTGCGTTCTCCGCTGACCTTCATGCGGGGCTACACGACCATGATCCCTATGGTCGGCCAGGTCAATCCCAAACAACAAGAGTTTATCGAGAACATCGTAAAAGGCATCGAGCAGATGACGGAACTGATCGACGACCTGCTGGATATCGGCAAGATCGAGGCCGGCGTGGGAGTCACGATGGCTCCCTGCCAGATAGACAAGATTATCAAAGGGGTGGTAGACAGTCTGCGCGGCCAGGCCGATATCAAGCGCTTGAAACTGGAAACCAGATTGCCCGACCACCTGCCAGCCGTTATCGGCGACCAGACTTTGCTGCGCCAGGCCATTACCAACCTGCTGGATAACGCCATCAAGTACACCCCCGCCGGCTCGGTGACGGTGGGGGTCGAGGAGAAGGACAGCCAGATCGTGATCAGCATCCGCGATACCGGCCTGGGCATTGCTCCGGCCGACCAGATGCGTCTTTTCGAGAAGTTTTACCGCGCCAAACGGCGCGAGACGGTCAAGATCAAAGGCACGGGCCTGGGGCTGGCTATCGTCAAGTCCATCGCCGAAAGTCACGACGGTCGGGTCTGGGTGGAGAGCAAGCTGGGGGCAGGCAGCACTTTTTACCTGGCTCTGCCCAAAATTCGGGACTAGGGATTGGGGACTAGAATGAGCTTACAAATCGGCATCGTGGGCCTGCCCAACGTGGGCAAATCGACCCTCTTCAACGCCCTGACGCGCGCAGGAGCGGCGGTGGCTAACTATCCTTTCACCACCATCGATCCTAACCTGGGCGTGGCGGCGGTCAAGGACAAACGCCTGGAGGATATCGCCGCTTTGGTGAAACCGGAACGGGCTGTGCCCGCCACGGTAGAATTTGTGGACATCGCCGGACTGGTGCGGGGCGCACATAAGGGCGAAGGACTGGGCAACCAATTCCTGGGCCACATCCGCAATGTGGACGCCGTCGCCCTGGTGGTGCGCTGTTTCCGCGACCCGGACGTGCCCCACGTTACCGCCGACCTGAACCCCGTGGAAGACATCGAAACCATCGACCTGGAACTTATCCTGGCTGACCTGGCTACTGTGGAGCGCCATCTGGAGAGGGTCAGAAATGTGGCTAAAGGGCGGCCCACTCAATACGAGAGAGAGCTGACAGTCCTGAGCCGCCTGCGAGACCGTCTGGACAGCGGGCAGCGAGCGCAGGGGTTAGCCATGACCACCAAAGAAGCCCGGATAGTCACCTCTCTCAACCTGTTGACCGCCAAACCACGCCTCTATATTGCCAACGTGGGCGAGGAGGAGCTGCCTTACGGGGGAAAACTGGCCGCCCAGGTGCGCAAGGTGGCCAGGAATGAGGAAATGGCTATGGTGGTGATCTGCGCCCAGGTGGAGGCCGAGCTGGCCGACTGGCCCCCCGACGAGGCCACCGAATACCGCCGCATGGTGGGCCTGAATAAGTCCGGGCTGGAGACCGTGATCCAGGCCGGGTACGAGTTGTTGGAACTGATCACCTTCTTCACGGCCACCGGCAAACGCGAGGTGCGGGCCTGGCCTATCCCGCAAGGGACGCGAGCCTTAAAGGCCGCCGGGAAGGTGCACACCGACATGGAACGAGGTTTTATCCGGGCCGAGGTCGTGCCCTACGCCGACCTGATGGCCGCCGGCTCCCTCACCACGGCCAGAGAAAAAGGCTCGATGCGCCTGGAGGGCAAAGATTATACCGTCCAGGATGGGGACGTGATTCATTTTCGTTTCAACGTGTAGCGGAGCAAAATATGGAATACAGAGGTGATAAGATGCCACTTATCATAAAAGCCATCTATCGAGACGGGGTAATTGTTCCTTTAGAAGACCTGGATTTGCCTGAAAATGAGAAGCTAAAAGTTGAAGTCAGCTTTCTGGCCGACGAACAGGGGAAGGCTGGCAAAAGGAAAGTTACTTCTTTGCGCGGTCTTTGGAAAGACTATGGTGATATTAGCGAAGAAGAGATCGAAGAGATCACCAGCAGGTGGGATAAACATATAGAGAGGCTCATCGAGGAATTGTAATGACCAAAATACAGCGGTATGTTTCTGACGCTCATAGCCTGCTCTGGTATCTATATGATTCCGCACGCCTGAGTTCTACGGCCAGGGCTATCTTTAAGCAAGCCGAAGCCGGACAGGTGATGATTCTGATCCCTCT
The DNA here is from genome assembly GCA_034417895.1 of Anaerolineae bacterium. GTDB lineage: Bacteria > Chloroflexota > Anaerolineae > CAZYHC01 > CAZYHC01 > DAOULT01. Next base: position 11,357 of record DAOULT010000127.1, read on the forward strand.
CATTGTGTTGGCCGAGATCGTATTTGTAGCTGAAAAGAAGAGACATCCTGCCGATCTGGATAAGATTATGGAAGCTATTGAAAACAACGCGGGCCTCGAAATCATCCTACCCAACATCAACTCAATTTGGTGCCTGAGAGATCAGACCGCTGTTTTCGAGATGCACGACCGTCTCATCGTCTGTGAGGCTCTGGCTCAAGGAGCGAAGGTCATCAGCAAAGATAAAAATATTGAAGCTGCGGGTGTAGTTGAAGCAGTTTGGTAGACAAGTTACACACAGAAGACCGTGAGCCTCTTTAGCGTTTATGGTTGGAACCTTCGGCCAGCCTGTACGTATACGTATAGAAGGGAAGCAACCAATTACCAGAAATTTGCGATTTATGAAAGGAAATGAGCGATGGCTAAACCATCTTCTAACCGGGGCGACATCCTGTCTGAACTGATCAAAAACGCCCAACTGACCTGGCGGCTGTTGACGGACGGGCGTGTCCCTCCTCTCCTGAAGGCCATACCGGTGGCTACTCTGCTCTACGTTATCTTCCCTCTCGACCTGGCCCCCGACTTTATCCCGGGCCTGGGCCAGCTGGATGATATCG
>DAOULT010000128.1:0-37693 GCA_034417895.1 Anaerolineae bacterium
CCAGGGCGATGTCGGCAGTGCCGGTGGCGGCGTCCAGGGCCATCCCGCCCGGCGAAAGGGCCGCCTGCTCGACCACAAAGCGCCGCCAGGTCACGTCCCGCCCCCCGGTCATCAGGCGGTTCATCAGGTCGTAGCGCCGGGCGATACGGGCGAACATTTGATTTACAAATTCAGCTTTTCCGTCGGTTTTGATCCTCAATTCAATCAGCCTCGTTTAAATCCGTGACATCCGCGACCAGAATCCGTGTGGGCACGTCACGCGGCGAAAAGCCAGGGACACAGCCGCTTCTCCAGGGCGTCCAGGATGGTGTAAAGAGCCATACCCAGCAGGCTCATAGCCATCACCCCGGCGTACATCTCAGGGTAGGCCAGCCGTCCCCAGGTCTCGACGATGATGTAATAGCCCAGGCCGGAGGTGGTGGCGAAAGATTCGGCGAAGAACAGGACGGCAATAGCGGTGCCCACGCTGACCCGCAGGGCGGTCAGGACAGCCGGCAGGCAGGCGGGCAGATAGACGTAACGCAATATCTCCCCTCGTTTTGCCCCCAGGGAGAGCACCGAGTGGATCAGCTCCGGGCGCAGGTTGGCCGCTTCATCTCGAACCACCACCAGGATTTGAAAGAACAAGATAAAGGCGATGATGAATATCTTGGAGGCGTTGCCGATCCCCAGGAACAGGAGCACGATGGGCAGGAAGACGATCTTGGGGATGGGATAGATCAGGTACACGAGAGGAGAAAGCAACCTGTCCAGGCGTTTGCTCTGGCCCAACACCAGGCCCAAAGGGGCAGCCAGCAGAACGGCCAGACAAACGCTGACCAACACCCGGCCGGCGCTGACCAACAGATGCACCCCCAACCCACGGGGCAGAGCCTTCACAAAAGCGCCGATCACCACCAGGGGAGAGGGCAATACGTTGAGGTCCAGAAAGAAGGCCAGCCCTTGCCAGACCACCAGCATGCTCAGGGCCGCCAGGAGAGCGTGGCGTCCTTTCACCGTTCCACCTCCGCCATCCGGCGCCTGATCTCATTGCAGCGTTGGTGAAAGGCTGGCTCATCGCGGTAGTTTAAGCGGCCTCCATCCGGGTTAGCCACCACTAATGCCCGGCGGATGGGGGGCTGAGGTAATACCAGGATGTGCTGCCCCAGGAAAACGGCTTCTTCGATGTTGTGGGTGACGATGATGGTCGTCGTCCCTGTCTCGGTTCGCAGCTCGACGGCCAGGTTTTGCAGCTCCTCCCTGGTGAGAGCATCCAGCGAGGAGAAAGGTTCGTCCATGAGCAGCAGGTCCGGGTTGAGGGCCAGGGTGCGGGCGATGGCCGTCCGTTGACGCTGCCCGCCCGAAATCTGGCCGGGATAGTGGGCGCGCACGGCCTCGATGCCCAGCCGCTTGAGCCAAAAATTTACCCGTCGGCGGCGTTCGTGGCCGTTGACGCTCCGAATCTTGAGGCCCAGGGCCGCGTTCTCCCAGACGGTAGCCCAGGGCAACAGACCGTAATCCTGCAAGATAAGCCCCGTGCCGGGCCTGGGAGCCGCCACCCGTCTCCCGTCGATGATAATCGTTCCCGCCGTGGGCCGACGCAGGCCGGCCAGCAGATAGAGCAGGGTGGTCTTGCCGCAGCCCGAAGGCCCGATGACGGCCCAGGACTGACCGGCCTCCACCCGCCAGTCGAAGCCCTCAAATATCGGCTCCCCACCTGGATAGGCAAAGGTCAGATTTTCGATCTTGATCATATCTTTATCGGGGTAAAAAATTTCCGTCCACCAGTCTGTCGTAGGGGATGGGTTCTGCCAGCAGATCTTTAGCCAGCATCCAGTCGATGACCCGCTGAAACTCTGCTTCGCTCGTCACTTCGGCGGCAGGAAAATGGGGCATGGTGAAAGAATCCTGAACCGGCTCAGGCACCCGCCCTTTCTCGATAAGCAGACCGTAATAACTGTCCGGGTCGCTATTCAGAGCTTCCACCCCTTTCTCGTAGGCGGCCAGAAACTTCTTGACCGTGTTCGGTTTGCCCTTGATGGTCTGGAGGCGGAAAGAGACTATGCTTTGCGAAACGTCGGTGTGCGTGGTATCGTCCACGACGAGGCGCGCCCCCTGCTTGAGAGCCAGCGAAGCCAGCGGTTCAGGCAGGGTGGCGGCCTGCACCTGGCCTTTGTCCAGAAGCTCCAGGCGAACGGGTATCTTGCTCACCTCAGTCTTGGCGATGTTCTCAGGGGCCAGCCCCTCAGCTTGCAGGATTTGATCGGTGACGTATTCGATGACAGTGTTGGTGGAAATAGCAATTTCTACATCCGCCAAGTCAGCCGCCGACTGGATTTCGCTGGAGCTGGCCGCTAAGATGGCGAACATGGCTTTGTGCGGCGTGGCCCGCATAGCCACGCGCACCACCCGCACCCGGTCCTCGTCCCTGTTGAGAAAGGCGGCAGAGATGAGGTCGTTTATCTCCCCGTCGATCTGGCCGCTCTGTAAGGCGGTATCCCGTTCCACGGCGCTGGCGAAGGGCACCAGCTCCACCTGGATGCCCTGTTCCTTGAAATAGCCTTCCTGGTCGGCCACGTATATGGGCAACACGTCCAGGATGGGCAGCAGCCCTATCTTGAGGCTGGTATCCTCTTCAGGGCCGCCGCAGCCAGCCAGCACCCCACTTATCAGCACCATCAAGATCAGATATCGCAGATTTTTCAAAGTTACTTTTCCCTTTCTCTAGCTTTTTTTCTTGCCACAGCAATACCTGTACTTCCGACCGCTGCCACAAGGACAGGGATCGTTTGGTTTTACGGGTGGCGGCTCTTCCTCCAGGATGATGCGGGAGCCTGCTTTGCCCATGTAGCGAATAGAGGGTTCGTAGTCCTCTTCTTCGTCTTCCCAGTCTTCCTCTTCTTCAGGGATACGGCTCACTTCGGTCAGGAAAGCAACTACCCGGCCAGCGACATAGAAGAGTCCCACGCCAGCCAGGAGAGCAATCACCGCCGCCTGGAAGAGGGATAAATCAACGAAACGGGTCAGCACCCAGCCCACGCCGATGAATACCAGGGAGATCACCAGCACCAACAAAGCCACCACAACCAGAGCAAGAGCACCTACACCTAAGTAAGTAAAGAAATTTTTCATTTCAATATTCTTCTTTCTTTTATTTTAAAATCAACCTTATGTATACAAAGCAATCAAAGTTGAAAAGAAAGTAATGATGCTGATGTACCCGTTGACGTTGAAGAAAGCCACATCGACCCTGGACAGGTCGTCAGGCCTGACCAGGGAGTGTTCGTAGACGAGCAATCCCACCACCACCAGCCAGCCGAGCCAGTAAACGGAGCTTAACCCCATGATCACACCCACGATAGCCAGACCCAGCGCGGTCAGGACGTGGCACACTTGAGCCAGGCGCAGGGCCGTCGCCACCCCGAAACGCGCCGGTACAGACTCCAGCCCTTCCGCCCGATCAAAGCTCACGTCCTGACAGGCGTAAATCAGGTCGAAGCCGGCGATCCAGAAGGCGACGATGAACCACAGCAGAAAGGCCGGGGCCCCCAGAGAAGCCCGCACCGCGGCCCATGCTCCGGCTGCTGCGGCTCCATCGGTCAAACCCAGTATCCAGTGGGAGAGCCAGGTAACACGTTTAGTGTAGGAATACCCTATCAGGAAAATGACGGCCAGAGGCGCAAGCTTCAAACACAGCTCGTTTAGCCGCCAGGCAGCCAGGATCAGGACGGCCAGCGAGAGCAAGGTGAAAAAGGCCACCGCCTGGGCCGATATCCGCCCCTGCACCAGCGGTCGGCCGGCCGTGCGAGGGTTCCTGACATCCAGATGGCGGTCGATGAGGCGATTGGCAGACATGGCCGTGGTGCGGGCCGCAGCCATCGCCACCGTGATCCACAAAAATTGGGGCCAGGTGGGCCATCCTCTGGCGGCCAACACCATGCCCAGGTAGGCGAAGGGCAGAGCAAAGATGGTGTGCTCGAATTTGATCGTCTCCAGAAAGACCCGCAGTCCAGACATAAAAACCAACCTAAATCCCGTACTCTTCCCAACGCTTATCAACCAACTGCTTTACGTCCTCACTCATAACGATATCCCTGGGCCACTGACGAGGATGACCATCCAGCGGCCCCTTGGCCGTGGCGTCGAGGCCCATCTTGCTGCCGTAACAGGCTTGAGGCGCAGCGTGGTCCAGGGCGTCCAGAGGGCCATCGACGATGATCACGTCGCGGCGGGGGTCGATGTTGTTGGTCACCCGCCAGGCCACCTCAGAAGGATCGTGGACGTTCACCCCTTCGTCCACCACCACGACGTTCTTGGCAAACATCATCTGCCCCAACCCCCACAGCCCATACATCACCTTTCTGGCCTGCCCGGGGTAATCTTTCTTTATAGAAACGATGACCAGGTTATGGAAAACGCCCTCCGGCGGCATGTTCATATCCACCACCTCCGGCAGCATCAGCCTGATGAACGGCAGAAAAAGGCGCTCGGTGGCCTGGCCCAGATAGGCGTCTTCCATAGGGGGACGTCCGACCACCGTGGCCGGGTAGATGGGGTCTTGGCGGTGGGTGATAGCCGTGATGTGAAAGACGGGATACATATCGGCCAGGCTGTAATAGCCGGTGTGGTCGCCAAAAGGCCCTTCCAGGCGGCGCTCTCCCGGCTCGACGTAGCCCTCCAGCACGATCTCGCTGTGGGCCGGCGCTTCCAGATCGACGCTGACGCATTTGACCAGTTCCAGGGGAGCGCGACGCAGCCAGCCGGCCAGCAGGAACTCGTCGATATCCGGCGGCAGGGGAGCGGTGGCGGCGTAGATGGTGGCCGGGTCGCCCCCCAGAGCGACGGCCACCTCCAGGCGTTCGCCTTCCCCTTCGCGGCGGCGATAGTGAGCGGCCCCGCCTTTATGCAGGTGCCAATGCATACCCGTAGTGCGCTCGTCGTAAACCTGGAGGCGGTACATGCCCACGTTGCGCCGTCCTGTGGCCGGGTCACGGCTTATCACCAGGGGCAGGGTGATGAAGGGGCCGCCATCCTCCGGCCAGCACTTGAGCACCGGGAAAGGAGCCAGCGAGGGATTTTCCGACTCCACCACCTCCTGGCAGGGCGCTTTTTTAACCACCTTGGGGCCGTAGCGGGCCACTTCCAGGAGGTCGCCCAGCCGCCGCAGCTTATCCAGGATGGAGTGGGGCATATCTATGGTCAGCAGCTTTTCCAGGCGCGCCCTCAATTCGTCCAGGCTCTCCAGGCCGAGCGCCCAGGCCATGCGCCGCTCCGATCCCAGGGCATTGATCAGAACGGGCACGTCGTAGCCCCTCACCTTCTCGAACAGGAGGGCCACGTTGTGGTCCGACTTGCTGACCCGGTCGGTGATCTCGGTGATCTCCAACTCGGCGCTGACCGGAGCCTTGACCCGCCGCAGCTCGCCCCTCTCCTCCAGAAAATCGATGAACTGGCGCAAATCGTCGAACAATGGCACCCTTTCCAGCCGCAGAGGGCGCAGAGGACTCAGCGAAACAGGTTTTTCCCTCTGGGCGCTCCGTGTTCTTTGCGGCTTATCCTGCCAGGCCAAGCTCGGCCGCCATCCCCTGCATGGCTTCCAGCACGAGGGCGATGTGCTCGGAGAGTTCCACCCCCAGCTCGGCCGCCCCATGCTCGATGTCCTGGCGGTTCACTCCGGCGGCGAAAGCTTTGTCTTTCCACTTCTTTTTAACCGATTTCACTTTCACGTCCATGATGCTCCTGGAGGGACGAACCAGGGCCACGGCGGTGATCAGGCCCGTAAGCTCATCCACGGCGTAGAGGGCCTTATCCATCAGGCTTTTGCGCTCCAGGCCCGTGGCGTCGCCGTGGGCTTTGACGGCGTAGATTATATCTTCCGGGTAGCCTCGCTCGCGCAGGATAGGCTCGCCTTTACTCGGATGCTCGTCCAGGTTGGGATGAATCTCCCAATCGAAGTCGTGAATGAGGCCGGTGATGCCCCATTTCTCTTCATCCTCGCCGAACTTGCGGGCGTAGGCTCTCATGGCGGCCTCCACAGCCAGGGAGTGCTTGATGAAGTTCGGGTGTTTGAGGTACTCGTTCAAAAATTCCCAGGCGTCCTGTCGGGTAATATTCATGGGCGCTATCTACCTCCTCGTCTCCCGTACATTGCCAACATTATACTGCTTTTTCGGCCCAGGCGCAACCGGCCTATCTCCTTGACTTTGCCCACAACCTGAGCATTTGACACAACTGCCATTTAATGATATATTTGTCCCACAGTTTTCATTGTATTATCCTATTCCCATTGTGAGAGGTGAACCATGCCCCAGATACAATCCCATCATCAAATCCTGATCGTAGGTGGGGGGATGGGCGGGCTACGGGCAGCCGTGGAGGCCAGCCAGACCTGCAACTTAGCGCTGATCTCAAAGGTACATCCCCTCCGCTCCCACCCGGCCATCGCCCAGGGCGGGATCAACGCTGCTTTGGGCCACCACCCCGAAGGTAAAGACGACAGTTGGGAGAAACACGCCCTCGACACCATCAAGAGGAGCGACTACCTGGCCGATCAGGACGCCGTGGAAATCATGTGTCGCGAGGCCATCGAGCAGGTTCACGAGATGGAGCGGTGGGGTATGCCCTTCAGCCGCTTTGAGGATGGACGCCTCGCCCAGCGGGCCTGCGACGGGACAGGCTTCCCCCGCGCCTGTTACGCCGCCGACCGCACCGCCCATCATCTTTTACATACTCTCTGGGAGCAGGTCGCCAGGCGCGATATCATCGTTTACGAGGGGTGGCTGGTGACATCTCTGATCGTCAGCAATGGGGTTTGTCTGGGAGTGGTGGCTCTGGACGTCGAGAGTGGGAAGCTTCGGGCTTTCGCCTCCAGTGCGGTCATCATGGCTACAGGCGGCTTTGGTCGCCTCTACGATAAATCCAGCGAGGCCCTGTTCTCCACCGGGCGCGGGGCGGCGGTCGCTTATCGGGCCGGGGCTCCCATCGAGGACATGGAGTTTGTGCAATTCCACCCCACAGCCGCCGCTCCCATTGAGGAGGAGCCTGTCCCCCTTCAGCCCGGCCAGCGCTATTCGATGGGGGGCATTGCCATCGACGTGGACGGCCAGACCAGTGTGCCGGGCCTTTACGCCGTCGGCGAATGCTCGTGCCTCAGCGTGCACGGGGCCAAGCGGCTGGGAGGCAACTCCCTGCTGGAAAGTGTCGTCTTCGGAAAACGGGTGGGCGAGGCGGCAGCCCAGTACGTAAGCTCTTGCGTGCGGCCCTCCAGAGCGGAGACCCCTCGCCGGGAGGCGCTGCTAGGGGACCAGGAAAAAGTTGAGGCCCTGATGAAGCGGGACAAAGGGGAAAGCAGCCACGTCCTTAGAGAGCGGATGCAGACCACGATGATGGAAAAGGTGGGCATCTTACGCCAGGAAGGGTCTTTGAAAGAAGCCCTGGAAGAGATCGAAGAGCTGAAGGAACGCTTTCAGCAGGTGGCGCTGGACAAGGACGATAACCAGGATTTGGTCGAAGTCCTGGAACTGGAAGGGATGCTGGACCTGGCCGAAACAGTGACGGCCGGAGCTTTGGCCCGCCAGGAAAGCCGAGGCTCCCACCGTCGCCTGGACTACCCCAACCGCGACGACGAGAACTGGCTGAAACACTCCATGTTCCACTATACGGAGATAAGCCCCCGTCAGACCTACAAAAGAGCCACCATCACCCGCTACCAGCCGGAATAACGGCACCCATTTCCAACGGAGGCCATCACTCTATGCCCTTCTTTACCTCTTCGATTTCCTTTTCGACTTCTCGCAGTTCTTCCTCCACCTGAGCCTTATACTCCTCTAACTGAGCTTTGTACTCCTCCAGCATACGCAGATAGTCCTTGCGTCTGGGGAAAGGCCCCGGCCTGAACCACGGTCCTCCATGAAAGTGGAAATCGAAGAACGGCGGGAAGCCCCCGAACCCATAAAACCTGAATCCCCTTCTCATCGTTTGCGCTCCTTTCTACAACTTCACCACCCGCGCCGAACGCACGCTGGGCAGCGCTTTGATCTTTTCCAGCAGTTCCGGCCTGACCGGATCATCCAGGCCGGTGACCATCACCCCCAGGCCGCCCCGCTCCTGGCGGCCAGTCTGCACAAAAGAGATGCTGATCCCCGCCTCACCCAGCAGGGTGCCCATGCGCCCGATGATGCCTGGTCTCTCGATATGCTCGCTGACCAGGAGCAGCCCCCGGGCCACGAAATCCAGCCAGAAATCGTCGATGCGCACGATGTGAGGCTCGCTGCGCATGACCGTGCCGGCCACCAGTCGTTCTCCGCTGGTAGTGGAGGCTTGCAGAGTGATCAGGCTGGCAAAATTCTCCATGGCGGGGCTTACCCGTTCGGTCACGGTCCAGCCCCGCTCGGAGGCCGCCAGCCGGGCGTTGACCAGGTTCACAGGCTCTTCGGAGATGGGCAAGAGCAGGCCCACAATGGCCGCCGCGGTCAGGAGAGTGGTGTTATACTCGGTCACTTCTCCGCTATAGGCTAACTCCAGACCGCGCAGGTTGTTCACCGCAGTACGGGCGTAGAAGCCACCCAGACGCTGCGCCAGATCGAGGTAGGGCCTCAGCTCGACCATCTCCTCGGCGGACATAAAGGGCACGTTGACCGGGTAACGGGGCGGTTCCCCGTTGAGAACGGCCACCACCTGCTCGGCCACTTCCAGGGCCACGTTGCGCTGGGCCTCCCTGGTGGAAGCGCCCAGATGGGGGGTAACGATGACTTTATCGCTGCGCAGGAGAGGGGAATCTTCAGGCGGCTCGCACTCGAACACGTCCAGGGCCGCTCCGGCCAGCCGATCCTCGGCCAGGGCTGCGGCCAGAGCCTCCTCGTCCAGGATGCCGCCCCGCGCGCAGTTGACCAGGTAGGCCGTAGGCTTGACCATGCTCAGCGCCCTGGCGTCGATCATGCCCAGGGTCAGGTCTGTGGCCGGGGCATGGATGGTGATGAAATCGGCCCCAGACAATAACTTTTCCAGAGGCACCAGGTGCACGCCGCAGCGGGTGGCATGATCGACCGGCACGAAAGGATCGTAGGCGATGACTTCCATCTCCAGACCATTGGCCCGTCGAGCCACTTCCGTGCCCACGCGACCCAGACCGACCATACCCAGGGTTTTGCCCCGCACCTCGGTGCCGGCCAGCTTCTTTTTCTCCCAGCGGCCAGCCCGCAAAGAGGCGTCGGCCTGGGGGAGATGGCGGGCCAGGGCCAGCATCAGGGCGATGGTGTGCTCGGCCACGGCCACGCTGTTGCCGCCGGGGGCATTGACCACCAGGATGCCGCGCCGGGTGGCCGCCTCCAGGTCGATGTTATCCACGCCGGTGCCCGCCCGCCCGATAACCTGTAGCTTCTGGCCGGCCTCGATGAGCGGAGCGGTCACCTGTGTAGCGCTCCGTACAATCAGAGCCTCGTAGCCGCCAATGGCCTGAATCAGTTGGTCGGGGGTCAGCCTCAGCCTGACCTCAACCTCGAGGTGGCGTCTCAGCAATTCCAGCCCTTCTTCAGCCAGCTTGTCTGCGACAAGAACTTTCATCAGTTACATTTCCCTCCAGGTCTATCGGGTGCCTGGCGCTTCCGAAGTGCCAGTCACCTTGTTCTGGCTCTCAATAGTTCCGCAGCGTAAGCGGCGCGTACACCCAGGCTGCCGGTATCCAGCGCTCGTAGGCCCCGATGTCGGGATGGGCGTCGCGAGGGCGGCTCTCGGCGTCGTTGGAAGGCGCTCCGGCGGCGCTGCCGGCGTTCACCGCCAGGCTGTCCGCCTGAAGGTGCAGGTCCACGTTCGGCCAGCCGGACACGAAGAGGGGGTCAACGGCCAGGTCGCCGCTTCCCTGGCCGGTGAAGGTGGCCCAGGTGCCGTCGGTCATCTCGGCGCGGGTGAAGCAGGTGTCTTCGCGCCCGGCCACGAACTCGGCCGTCACCTCGCAGCCGTCGTAGCTCCAGTACAGGTTGTGGTGTTCCGTCAGTTGCACTCCCGCTCCCAGGTAAAGCCCGGTCGGCGTCGTCTCCACCTGGGGGCCGGTGTTGAAAGCGAAGATGTTGTTGACCAGCAGCAGCGACACCGGCGGCGAGAAGCCGATTTCAGGATAGGCGGCGATGAAAGAGTAGTCCCTGGAGCTATAGGCCGGGTCATACATGTTGTAGGCAATGGTGTTATTGACCACCTCCACCGTGCTGGTGTAAATCCCCACCACCACCGGGTTGATGCCCTCTCCCCAGACGACGTTGTTTTCCATGCGCCCGCCGGCCCAGAGCTTGATGCCCTGCAAGTGATTGCGCACCGTTCTGTTGCGCCTCACGACGATGCCGGGCACGTTGCCACCCCGGTCGCGGGAATTGAGGTCGATCCCGTCGCCGCCGTTGTCGTGGATGTAGCAGTCCTCCACCAGGATGTCCCTTCCCCGTGCCACTGACAGCCCGTCGCCGCCGAAGCCGGCCCCTATCCCGGAGTCATAGATCTCCAATCGCCGGAAGGTCATGCGGTCGCAGGGGCCGGGGGTACAGTCCACCGCTTCGTACTCAGTGCCGCGAATGGTGCTATCCTCCAGGGTGATATCGCTCACCGGGCCGTACTGCGGGGGCTGTTCGGAATAGCCGACAGTGAAGCGCACCGCTGCCTCGCCGCCGGAGATGTTCAGCCCGGAGAGCACCACGTCCGAGTTGTTGCCCTCCAGCGTGACGCCCCAAATGCTGAAGTTTTGCAGGGTGAAGCCGCGCAGGCGCAGGTGGGACGCACCCTGGGCCAGGTCGAAGTCGCCGGAAACGACCGGCGTCTCGCCGGAATAGGCAGCGAAAGTAATGGGGGCGGTGGCCGTGCCGGAGGTAGAGAAGGCGACTGATTCGGTGTAAGCGCCTCCTCTCACGTAGACGGTGTCGCCGGGAGCGACGGAATCGGCGGCGTGCTGGATGGTGCGCCAGGGCTGGTCCAGGGTGCCGGGATTGGCGTCGTCCCCATCGGGGGCCACATAGTAGGTGGAAGCGCCGCCCTGCCCGGGCGCGATGTTTCCCTCCGGCTCCTGGGCCTGGGTCAGCCCCGCTGCCAGAGCCAGCATGAGAACTACAGCCAACACTCTGATAAGAATCCTCCACTCTTTCACCGTATATCTACCTCCTTTTGTTAATTTCATAACATCCCGATGGAGGTTGGCAATGAGGCGTTGCCCCGCGTCCACCGGGGCGCTCTCCACAGGTTTTACCTCTGAAGCTCTGCATGATGAGGACAGACCTTTCGACAAACGTTGCAAGAGAGAATCCACCCCCCGCCCTCAGTGCAAGAGGTAGAGCGTTCTCTGCAAAGCTTTTGGTTAATGGTTATCCCATCAAGAGCGTGCTGTGGACATGAATCCATACACAACGTACACTCAGGAATACAACCTTCGTAGGAAGCAATCGGATCCGGCTCTAATTCAACAGATACGAGAATAGCCCCGATCCAGATCATATTTCCATACGTATCGTTTACCAGAAGGGTGTTCTTGCCAATCACCCCCAGGCCAGCGAGCACTCCCGCGTGCTTCAGCGAGAGAATACCTCTGCCGTGGTTTCGAGATGGAGCCCAATATTCATACGGTTCGGCGGAGGGGATGGGAATCGAGGTAATGCCCCCCGCTTCCAGTTCATTGGATAGATGAAAGGAGACCTGATCCAATTTATCAACCATCATGTTTCTCACGAAGGTATATGGAGCATTGGTGCTGGCCTGAAGAGTGCTCAGGGGAAAACGGGAGGCAAAGACGATCACTGACCTGCAATCAGGATAAATGTCACACGGATGGAAACCTCTTGGAGCATCCGCGAACCGAGCCACTGGCGCGATCCCACAGATATCTGCCCCCCTTTGAATGGCCCTCTCCTTGATTATTTTGGAATCGATCATGACCCTTTGCTTGCTTTATTTGCTTGCTTTATTTGTATGTGGAAGAGACGGCAGCCACAGGGTGAGCAACAGAACGGCGGTCAGAGCCAGAGCCGCCCCAAAATAGAAAGGAGCCGCCGCCCCGAATCCGGGCCAGCTTCCTGCTCCCTGCCACAGCAGTCCGGCGACGAAGCTGGCCGGGAAGGCGGTCAGGCCGATGGCGGCGTTGTACACCCCAAAGGCTGTGCCGCGCCGCTCAGGGGGAACGATGTCCGCCACGAACGCTTTGGCTACCCCCTCCGTCAGCCCGTAGTAAATGCCGTAGATGCCATAGAGGGTCCAGACCTGCCAGCCGGCCCCGGCCAGGGCGAAGCCCAGGTAGATCAGACCGTAGACCAGCCAGCCGCCCACGATCAACACCCGCCGCCCGATACGATCCGAGAGCGCCCCGGCCGGCCCGGAAACCAGGGTGTAGATCAGATTGAAGGTCAACAACATGCCCATCACTTGCAGGACAGAAAGCCCCCGTTCCTGCGCCCGCAAAATTAAGAAGGCGTCCGAGGAGTTTCCCAGAGTGAAGACCACCACGATGAGCAGAAAACCCTTAAAGCGAGCCTCAAAACCCTTGAGCGAGAGGGAAGGGGGCCTGGACTTTTCTCCCTTGGCCTGGATGGGTATGTCCTGAGCGCCGAACACCAGCACCAGCACAGCCAAAGCAGCGGGGACGATGCTCAACAGGACGACGGTGCGAAAAGTGGTCTGCTGGAGCGTCGCCTGGCTGGACTGGTAGGCCCATACCACCCCCAGGGCGATGAGCAGCCCGATGAAAGCTCCCGCCGTGTCTCCGGCGCGGTGGATGCCATAGCTCAGACCGCGCTGATCCTCGCTGATAGAATCGGCGATGAGGGCGTCGCGGGGCGCGGTCCTTATCCCTTTGCCCAGGCGGTCAACGAAACGCACCCCCAGCACCCAGGCCCACGAGTGGGCAAAATATAAAAACGGCTTGGCTACTGTAGAAAGACTATAACCGGCTACAGTCAGCCATTTGCGCTCGCCCAACTGGTCAGAGAGCCAGCCGGAGAAAATTTTCATCAGACTGGCCGTCGTCTCCGCCAGCCCCTCGATCAGCCCGATGAGGCCCGTCTTCACCCCCAGCACGTTAGCCAGAAAAAGGGGCAGCAGATTGAGGATCATCTCGCTGCTGATGTCGGTCAAAAAGCTGGTGGCGCTGACCACCCACACGTTGCGAGGCAAAGCACGCCAGCCTCGTCTGGCAGTTGAAACTGCCCGATCAGCCATCCTGTTCCTCCTGGAGTGGTCATCCTTTCACCGTTCCGGCTCCACATTGGGGGCAGAAACGGGCCTGTTCGCGCAGGGTGGCTCCACACTGAGCGCAGAAGCGTATTTGGGGAGAAGCCGGTGAGGTAGTCTTGACCCCGCAGTAAGGGCAGTAAGTCGCCTGAGCGGGTAGTGGTTGGGCGCAGGAAGGGCAGAGAAGTCGGGTCTGAACGGGCATGGCCGGGCCGGTTGGTGGAGCGGGTTCAGGGGAGGACGGTTGCAGGTCGGCCAGTTTTTCCTCTTTCTCTTTCACCTTGCCCCGCAGCTCGCTGACGTGCTCGCACAGGGTAACCAGCTCCGGGTTAGAGAGCGTCCCTTGCTCGTATAGCCCTATGGCCTGTACGCCCAGGGCGGTGGTCATCTGGTCAATCTGCTGGCGTAGCCCGGCCAGGTCTCTCTGGAGCTGTTTGAGTTTGCGTTTTCGCTCTGCTTCGGCCATTCGTTCCTGTATGACGGTCAGGGCCGACTGGCCGGTCTGCCGCAGTTTATCCACCTCAGATATCACCTGGTCGGCTCCATCTTTCAACTGGTGAAAAATATCCGACATCTGTACCCTCCGTTCCAAAGTCACAAACTCTAAAGACATCTATTCAGTATATATACGGATAATACCCCCTCAAGGTTTTTCTCTTAGCCACAGAGACCACAGAGTTCACAGAGGGAAAAACCCTCTTTCTCTGAGTCCTCTGTGCCCTCTGGGGCTTAAACAGGGTCACCAGCCAGGTTTTGGAATCATTCCATCTGAGACAGATGAATGAGGAGCAGCGCTTGAAAGAGGCGCACCAGCAGGACAACCTTGAGCGCCGCCGGGGTCTCGTCGTCCAGGCAGGGAGCCAGCAGAGCCTGGATGCGATCCTTCCGCTCGGCGGGGGGCAGGGCGGGCTGATTCTGGACCGACAGCCGCCATAAAGCCTCAAACAGATACCAGGCCGCCCGCCGATGCACCAGGCCAGACTCTACTTCCCAGGCTTTGACGTACTGCCGGCTGGCAAGCACCATGAGGGATTCGCCCAGGCCGCCGAGCAACAACTTCTCCAGAATATTCTCGCGCTCGGTAATCACGTTTTCGATAGCCACCGCCCCCACGGCCCCTATGTCCATCAAAGAGGCCAGTTCGCTGAAAGTACGGGCGCTGGTCTTACCTTCCAGCTCGCTCAGGTAAAGGTAAAACTCCTCCGCGACCTCCTGCGCTCCTTTCAGGGCCGGCAGTTCTTCTTCGGAGGCGCTTTCCTCCCGCACCAGGAGCTTGCCCTGCAAGGCCCATAAGGCGGCCGGCGTTGGCTCTTGCAGAATGGTGTCCAGGCTGGCTTTTAGACTCATGGCTCTCCTCTTCCTCCCGACTGGTATATTTTAGAGGCCCCAAGTTCTGTGTTGGTAGCCTCTATCCATTGTGCTCTTTGAATTATATCACGTAATATCACATCGTCGCCAGCAATATAACACACCCGCCGCGAGATGTCAAGCCCACTATATCTTATGGAAAAAGCACTAATAACTCGGTTAAATCTCTCAAATTGACCAATTCGTTAGTCATCTCACCATATCCCTGCCAAACCAAATCCCGCCGAACGTGAAAGACGCCGTCGATAGTCGGGTACGTAAGTACCTTCTGAAGCCGGGCGCTATCAAATTCATTGGTAACCACAAAGAACTTCAGTGAAGGCACTTCCCGTTTGTAGGTATCTGCTTCCTCCTGGAGGTCCCGCACCCGATCGTGACGGATACCCCATTTGCTAGAAATAACCGCAAAGGGATCGCTCTGAGAATCACCCCGACGCCAGGCCACAATATCCACCCCTCGGCGACGAAAATCCTTCAGATTATGAAAAACATCAACGCCAATTCTCGCCTCCTGTTTCCACACATAGTTTCCTGCGGAAAAGCGCTGAATGAGATGGACCACCGCGCAAGCAAATGCAATCCCAATCGGATTCATGCGTTGCGTCCCAGGCGGATAGAGCTGTTTCATGAGAACGTCAAGGCGATTTGCTACCTCTTGGGTCTCACATGACATGGCTGTCGCTAATGCCCGTTCAATCTGCTCCGCTCGCCTGCGCCAAATCCCGCGCTTGAGCCGATTCGAATCCGTCACACGCGGAACACCATGAGCGTAATCGAGCAGCAAGCGATAGAGAGCTACCCAAATATAATCAATATCATCAGCCGCGCGAATCCATTGATCAAGGATTTCACGCACGAATGCCATAATCTCTTCATGCGTCGGCATCGGACCTCTTCTGCTGTGCTTTGATCAAACCGATCACTCCTTCTTCGTGCATTCGCGCTTCGATACCGTTCCGCGAGCTGTTGTGGCTGACAGGCATCATCCGGGCGTTGCGGACAATTTCGCGCTTAGCCATCCCAATCACCTGGAACCCAATAGAATCAGCAAGTTCAGTGAGCACTGTCGGGGCTTTGATTCCAACGCCCCGGATCGTAGATGACCCCACCACCAAAACGGCTGCCCGTCCCTCAGCCAAGACACGCAGCATCTCACGCAGAGCAACCTCCATGTCCCGGAAGTAGTGAGCTACCACAGCAGCCCGGCGTTCGTCTTTTCGCTGTAGATTCTGCAAGACCCGATTTGCGGTCTCAGATGCAAACACCATCTTCGATGATCGACGCTCCGACCCGATGTACCTGGCGCGCAGCGTGGTTAACATTTGCGGCGCGTACCCCAGCCACATCAGCGAGAACTTATGCGCTCTCATATAATCAATAGCATTGGCAGCATAAGGCGGGGAAGTGAAAATTAGATGAGCAGAGTGATTTCGAAGAGGCAGCGCCCTGGCATCCGCACGAGTGACGACTGCCTGCCCTGTAACGCCCACAATACTTTGCTGTAGCTCTATAGCTACATGCAACTGCTTTCTGAACGCCTCAAGCGCGCTTTGCTTTACCTGCCTGTTGGGGTCCCGGTGAGGGCGACTATGGGCAAGATCACGGGCGCGCGTAAGACTCCCACTCTTAGTAATAATTATTGAGGAAAACACGACCTGTAAGAAAGCACGAACGTCAACCTCCTCAACGGCCTGTATTGCCTGCACCAGAGCATAAAGTTCAGCAACGGTGTGTTCCTCAAACCAGAAGCGGAAAAATTCTACCGCCCGAGGTGAGTAGAAGCAGCCCAGTTCTTTGTCAACAACTGAATGCAAAATATTCTCTGCTTTTTGCAAAACCTCAGCACCAACCTGGGCGCATCGCAGCAGATTGCGGGGTATGCTCTTCACTTGAGCGATCAGCACTGCAAGCGGGTCAAAGTCAATTCCTACAGCATGACGACCGGCGAGCACCGCTTCAACCAGTGCTGTCCCCGAACCGGCCATCGGATCTAAAACCCACTCGCCGGGACGCGTAAGTTCATCTATGAACAAACGCGGTAATTGGGGAGGAAACTTGGCAGCAAAAGCATGAAGATTGTGCGTCGCGTAAGCTGTTTTCTCTCCCTCGAACGTCAGATCTCGATTGAGCAGCCGGCGCAGTATTTCTTCCACATCCAGTTGCTCAGCAGGCTCAGATCGCCCGGCTGCTTCGTCGAATTGCAGCCGAAGTGGATATTGATACGAAACTTCAGCCGCTTTCCCTCGCGCTTTTATACTATTCCCTCCCCCCATCATCGACCTCCCGAAGCAGAGCTAAGAGTGACCTCAAGC
Organism: Anaerolineae bacterium; assembly: GCA_034417895.1. Lineage (GTDB taxonomy): Bacteria > Chloroflexota > Anaerolineae > CAZYHC01 > CAZYHC01 > DAOULT01. The sequence continues at coordinate 16,851 of DAOULT010000128.1, forward strand.
TCTACACCATTATACCGCAATTGTCTTTTTCCTGCAATAAAACAGACCCCGAACCATCCTCAGGCCACGAAGCCACCCAGAAATTCCCCCCAAGAACTTTGCAAATTCTTTACAATGTTCTCTGGGGCTAAAGATGGCGGTTGATTTTGACCCGCTAAGATGGTATAATACATAATACAGGATGGGGAGAGGTATAAGGCTTAAGCGGCAGGAGACCCATGACGGAAAAAACCGCCGACGTTCAAGACCCTCGTGGCGCAAAGAAATTCAAAATCTTATCCGTCAGCGACGAGGTGGTCAATACCATCTATAGCCCGGCGGCCAAAGAGCGTTTTGGCGACGTTGACCTGGTGCTGTCGTGCGGCGACCTGCCTTTCTACTACCTGGAGTTTATAGTTGACATCCTGAACGTGCCGCTTTACTACGTCTATGGCAACCACGACCGCCGCGTGGAATATACCTATCGCGGCGGGACCAGAACCTTCCCCGGAGGCTGCACCAATCTCGACAGCCGGGTCATCGAGCACAAGGGCCTGTTGCTCGGCGGGCTGCAAGGCTCAATGAAGTACAGCCCGGATGCGCGTTATCAATACACCGACCTGGAGATGTACCTGAAAGTGTGGGGCATGACCCCCTCCCTGCTCCTCAACCGGCTGCGCAAAGGCCGCTATCTGGACATCCTCATCACCCACGCTCCGCCTTACGGCATCCACGATGGCCGAGACCTGTGCCACACTGGCTTCAAGGCTTTTCTGTGGTTCATCGAACGTTACCAGCCCCGCTATTTGCTGCACGGCCACCTTCACCTGTACGGCTATAGACAAAAAACGGCCTCCGTCTACCAGGGCACGCAGATTATTAACACCGTTGGCTACCGGACCATGGAAGTGGAGGTGCCGGATGTCGGGCCTTGATTCCATCGACCCTCAGTCGGAAGAATACTTTCGCCGCGCCCGAGTGCAGGCTTTTTTCCGAAAGATTCTATCTCTGATACTGGGGAGAGCTAACGACCTGGTTGCTTTCAACGAAGTGCAGCGGGCGTTACGGCTGAGTTGCTCCCTCAAGCGCGGAGTGCACCCGGTAGAAATAGACCAAATCGTGGGCAGCGTGGACCGCTACCGAGACTTCGACCGCCAATTTCTGCCCACCCAGGATCACACCAAAGAACGCTGGAAACGCCTCTATTATGAATTTCCTGGCTGATAACATGCTAGGCCGCCTGGCTAAGTGGCTGCGTATACTGGGTTATGATGTCGCTTATCCCCCCGGGGCAGACGACAACGAGCTGGTACGTCTGGCGCGGGCCGAGGGCCGCATCCTTTTGACCCGCGACACGGGCCTGGCCCGTCGTCGTGGTTTAACGGTCTTGCTTATCGAAAGCGAAAGCCTGGAGGAGCAGGTGCGGCAGGTCATCGAGGAAATGGGACTGTCCGTGGACCAGCCTTTCTCTCGCTGTCCCGTGTGCAACACTCCTCTGCGACGGGTGGATAAGGACGCCATCAGGGACCGCGTCCCCCCTTACGTCTTCCAAACCCAGGAGAATTTTAGCCACTGTCCCCACTGCGATAAGATTTATTGGCAAGGCACCCACTGGGCCAGGATGCAAAAAAAGATCGCCAGCCTGCGCAATAGTAGCGATGCCTCTTCCGAACCCGAACTCTAGAAGGGGAATGCTTTCAGGGTTGTGGTGTGGCCTCGATGATCTGAAAGAGACCAAACAGGTGGCTTTCGGTCTTCCTGATAGTAAAACTGGTCGCCGCCACCGTAGCGGCTGTCTCGCGGTTCAGGTGGCAACTTCGACTCCAGGCGTGCCAGGGATAGTCCAGATAGTCCGTCAAACGAGCCAGAAAGGGGGCAGGCCCCCTCACGTGTTCCAGCAGCACCAATCGTCCCCCGGGACGCAGGATGCGATGTATTTCGGTCAAAACTGTGGCCGGGTGCGCCACGTTGCAGAGGAGCAGAGCGCCGCTCACCTGATCGAAAGAGGCATCGGCAAAAGCCAGATGATGGGCATCCATCTGGATGCACGTCACCGTAGCACGGGCCGGGCGACGACAGGCTACCTTCAGCATCTCGATGCTATTGTCAACGCCGATCACCTGGACGCCGGGAGGGTAGATGGGCAAGTTTGCTCCCGTGCCTACGCCGATCTCTAAAACCTGTCCCCCGAGTGCGCCCCCGGCCCGCCGCCGAAGCCGGGTCAGCAACGCCCACTCCAGAGGCCACATGAACAGGTCGTAGCCCCCGGCCAGGATGTCAAAGATAGGCATCAGCTTCCTCTTCTGGCAAGCAACTGTTCCAGTTCTTCCTCTTTCTCTTCCAGCTCGATCAACATCGCCGCCGGAAGCGAATGCCTGGGTAATCTGGCTCTGAGGTCGGCAATCTGCCGTTCCAATTCCTGGATGCGGTCTGCATCGCTCATACGGGATCCTCCATCACGATCTGGGGATGGCTTCCTGAGTGGCAAAAACAACGAAGTATGGTATATAAATATTATATACCATGCTCATCTTTTTGGCAAGCTAATTGGCCCTTTCGGGTTCGGGCCAGCCGTTGACTTTTTAACTAAAGCGTGGTATCATAAAAATCGAAATGAAAGCTGACCTTCCCCTGATTTCAGGACGCAAGAATCTCGCCGAAAGGTCGGGGCTTCGTGGTCAACCTCGAGAAAAGAGCCGGGTAAAGCGCCTGTTAAGACCTCACATCCAGAGGGGTGAAAACCGTTGGTGTGAGGTCTTGCTGCTTGACGTTGCTGATCAGGGTTAACACCAAAGCGCCAGCAGGAAGGATAATCTTTTATGAAAAGAGACAAAGTGACCGTTCTGAAACTTCAAGCCAAAAAAGAGAGGGGCGAACCTATCACCATGCTGACCGCTTACGACTACCCCACCGCCTTGCTCGTGGAGCGGGCCGGGGTCGATATCTTGCTGGTGGGCGATTCGCTAGGGATGGTGGTGTTGGGCTACGAAAACACCATGCCGGTTACGATGGACGAGATGATCCATCACGCCAAAGCTGTGCGTCGTGGGGCCAGCCTCCCCTTCCTGATCGGGGACATGCCTTTCTCCTCTTACGAGCCAGATATCCCCACCGCCATAGCCAACGCCGCCCGTTTTATGAAAGAGGCCGGTATGGACTGCGTCAAGCTGGAAGGGGGCCAGGAGAGGGCCGAAACGGTGCGGGCCATCTACCAGGCCGGCATCCCGGTCATGGGCCACATTGGGCTGACCCCGCAGTCGGTAGCCAAGCTGGGCGGCTTCAAGGTGCAGGGCAAGGACGCCGTTTCGGCCCGCAGGCTGATCGACGATGCCCTGGCTCTGGAAGAGGCCGGCGCCTGGGGGGTCTTGCTGGAGTGCATCCCCGACCGGGTGGCCCACATCATCACCGAGAAGCTGACCGTCCCTACCGTGGGCATCGGGGCCGGGCCGCATTGCGACGGCCAGGTGCTCGTCCTGCATGACCTGATCGGCTTTTTCGACCGTTTCACCCCCAAGTTTGCCAGGCGTTACACCAACCTGTTTGAAGAGATCGACCGCGCCCTTAAACAGTACTGCCAGGAGGTCAAAGAAGGCGCCTTCCCTGGCCCAGAGCATTGCTTTACCATCAGTGACGAGGAACTGGAGAAAGTGCTGGCTGATCTTTGAGAGTATATATCCAGGTAGAATATGGCATTGGTGGGCAAGATTGCTGGCTGGTGATCGGCGGGCGATGGCCCGTTTGATCACGATGATCGAAAACGGCGGAACCGTTAGAAGCCGCAGAACCTGTAAAATCATTGCTGCGAAATTGGAGGCATCATGATGTATGGAGAGTTACGTGTTTTCAGCGGGAGAGCCAACCCGACTTTGGCGGCAGAGATAGCTCGCTATCTGGGTATTCCTCTGGGTGGCGTCGATATCGTCACCTTTCCCAACGAGAATATCTTTGTGCGGCTGCATTGTAGCGTGCGGGGCCAGGACGTTTTCGTCATTCAACCTCTCTGCTCGCCGGTGAACGACAACATCATGGAACTGCTGATCATGATTGACACCTTCAAGCGGGCTTCGGCCGGGCGTATCACCGCCGTGATCCCCTACTACGCCTACGGGCGGACGGACAAGAAGGATCAACCGCGCGTGCCTATCACCGCCCGCCTCGTCGCCGACATGATCTCGGTGGCCGGAGCCAATCGGGTGTTGACCATCGATCTCCACGCCGGACAGATTCAGGGTTTTTTCAACGTCCCCGTCGATGAGATGACCGCTTTTCCCATTCTCACCCAATACTTCGCCAGGAAACATATCGAGGCCCTGGTGGTGGTCGCCGCCGATGTAGGGGCCACTAAAAGGGCCAGAAACTTCGCCCAGGCCCTCAACGCCCCGCTGGCTATCATCGAAAAACGTCGTTATGGCACCGAGACCGAAGCCTTGAACATCATCGGCGAGGTGGAAAGCATGCACGCCGTCATCATCGACGACGAGGTCGATACGGCCGGTTCCCTGGAACATGCCATCCACATCCTGGAGGATCGAGGAGCCAGAGACATCTACGCCTGCGCCACTCATCCCATTTTATCCCCGCCGGCCCTCAAGCGCCTCAGAACTTGCAATCTAAAAGAGTTAGTAGTGACTAACACCATCCCCCTCTCAGAAGAAAAGATGCTGCCCAACATCACCGTCCTTTCGGTGGCCCCTTTGCTGGGTGAGGTGATGCGCCGTATCCATCTGGGCATCTCCGTGGGAGAGATGTTCAACGAATGATCGTCGCTGCTTTCCTGTGATCTGGGTTCCCATCCCCCTATTTTTTCTAGTCAAAGATTTATGGTATAATAGTTATGGAAAGGCACACGATGTCCCGCTGGATATTGCTACCGACAGAGAGGTATGGGTTTGAACTTCCTTTGGGTGATGTCGTCAGAGGGGGGTGGCAAATACTATACGAGGAGGTAAAAATGGGAGGAAAAATCCTGTTTCACTCCCTTTTGCTGCTGGTCGTTGTGCTGGGAGCGGCGCTCGTCCCCCTGCCGGCGGCCTATGCTCAGCCAGGCTATCAGGAAGTACAAGAGCCAGAGATAGAGTTGACTAAAGTAGATATGGCCGAGAAGGAAGCATTCCCTGGCGACCGCTTGATAGGAACTTCTGTAGTACAGATAAGAGATATCAGCGAGCCAACAGAGGTGATAGGCAATCTTTCCGATGACGAGATCGTAGAGGTGATCGACAGGGCTGAAGATAGACAATTTCTAAAGGTCAAATTAGTGAGCAGAGAGGAACAACCAGAAGTAGCAGTCTGGGGGCCAGAAGGAGCGAACTCTGAACAAACTCAACTGTGGCATTTAGTGCCCCTCGCCCCGACTGCTGCTCTGAGAGATATGCGCCTGCAAGCGGAGGACTTCCCGGCGGGCTTTGAGCAGATGAGCCTGGCAGACCTGGGCCTCAGCGAAGAAGACTTCGCCCAGGATGGCTCCCAGGCAGAAAATATTTTCATCTACTTTTACCCAGAGCCAGCAGGCTTCGAGGTGGTCATGGGCTTCACCATAGCCGTTGAAAACAAGCTCCAGGAGGCAGGGGTGGACATCGTGCTGGAGCATCCCGACACCTTGCTGGCCCTGATTATCGGCGAGGCGGGGGAAACAGAAATCACCGAGAAGGGAGCATTGCCTCCCGTAGAAGCCATCGGCGATAAGGCTGAAGGGCTGACGATGGTGACCAACATGGAGGAGGGCATCCAGCTCCGCACGGACATCCTGGTCTTTCGCCGGGGGGCGGTGGTGGCCTTCGCCATGACCATGTACCTTGAAGGCGGGAGTCCCCCTCTCTCCATCCAGGACGTGGGAGAAAAGTTCGACCAGCGCATCCTGGCCGCTCTCGGCGCTGTCGAATGAGCGCGTGCATTGGAAGAAACCAGGTTTTTCAGCAAAAACCTGGTTTCTAAAGGCAATCAAAGGTCTTGTCTATGTTTAGGAATCTACTGAACAAGGTATGGGGCGATCCTAACGAGAAGGAGCTGGAGCGTCTACAGCCTATCGTAGAAGAAATAAACGCCCTGGAAGAAAGCTTACAAAACTTATCAGACGCCGAGCTGAAGGCTCAAACGCCTGCCTTCAGGGGCAGGTTGCAGGCGGGCGAGACTATGGACGATATTTTGCCGGAAGCTTTTGCCCTGGTGCGGGAGGCCGCCAAACGCACCGTCTACATGCGGCCTTTCGACGTACAACTGATAGGGGGCATCGTGCTGCACCAGGGCAAAGTGGCGGAGATGAAGACCGGCGAAGGAAAAACCCTGGCGGCCACTTTGCCCCTTTATTTGAACGCCCTGACGGGCCGTGGAGCGCACCTGGTGACGGTCAACGATTATCTGGCTCGCCGCGACGTGCAGTGGATGGGGCCCATCTACCACCTGCTAGGCATAAGCGTGGGGCTTCTGCAACAAGAGATGGAATCTTTCCTGTACGACCCCACCTATACCAGCGGGAAATATCTTTCTCTGCGTCCGGTGGGCAGACAAGAGGTGTATGGCGCCGATATCACCTATGGCACTAACCACGAGTTCGGCTTTGATTATCTACGCGATAATCTGGCCTACAGACTGGAAGATCGGGTGCAGCGTGAGCTACATTACGCCATCATCGACGAGGTGGATAACATCCTGATAGACGAGGCCCGCACCCCCCTGATCATTTCCGGCCCCTCGGATGAGCCTATCGAGGAGTACCACCGCTTCGCTGAGGCCGCCAAAAAACTCAAACCCGATATCGATTACGAACTGGACACCAAAGAACGTTCCGTGGTCCTGACCGAGGCCGGGCTGGCCCGCGTGGAGCAGGAAGCCGGGATAGCCAACCTCTACGATGAGTCGAACGTCCAATACGTGCAGTACATGGAACAGGCTCTCAAGGCCCAGGCGCTATATCGCAGAGGACGGGACTACATCCTCCAGGGGCGAAACGTGGTGCTGGTTGACGAATTCACGGGCCGCTTGATGCCTGACCGGCGGTTGAGCGATGGTCTGCACCAGGCTATCGAGGCCAAAGAAGGAGTGCGCATCAAACCGCGCACCATGACCAACGCCACCATCACCATCCAGAATTATTTCAGGATGTACGATAAGCTGGCCGGCATGACGGGCACGGCCCTCACCGAAGCGGAGGAATTCCACAAAACCTACGAGCTGGACGTGGTGGTCATCCCCACCAACGAACCGATGATCAGGCAAGATCGTGAAGACATGGTGTATCGCACCGAGGAGGCCAAGTGGCGGGCCATCGTGCGGGAGATCGAAAGCTGCCACCGCAGCGGACGGCCAGTATTGGTGGGCACCACCTCGGTGGAGAAATCCGAGAAACTGAGCAGGATGCTCAAGAAGCAAGACACCCCCCACGCCGTGCTCAACGCCAAAAATCATACCAAAGAGGCGGCCATTATCGCCAGGGCCGGCGAGCCAGGGGCGGTGACGGTGGCTACCAATATGGCCGGTCGGGGGGTGGATATCAAGCTGGGCGGGGATCTCTCGGAGGCAACTATTGAAGGAGCGCACCAGGTGCTGCGGGAAAGGGGCATCGATCCTTTCCGCGCCACCCCCGAGCAGTTCAAGAGCGCCATCGCCGAGGTCGATCCCGATTACGCCCTGCGACAGGAAAAAGTTCTCTCCCTGGGAGGGCTGCACATCCTGGGCACCGAGCGCCACGAAGCCAGACGGATCGACAACCAGCTTAGAGGCCGCTCTGGCCGACAGGGCGATCCCGGCTCCTCCCGCTTCTACCTCTCCCTGCAAGACGACCTGATGCGCCGCTTTGGGGGCAGCGGCATCGCCAGCCTGATGGAGAGGTTTGGGGTGGAGGACGATATCCCCCTGGAACACGGCCTGGTCAGCAAAAGCATCGAGAGCGCCCAGACCAGAGTGGAGGGCTATCACTTCGATATCCGCAAGCATCTCCTGGAGTACGACGACGTCTTGAACCGTCAACGGGAGCTTATCTACGGGCAGCGCTACCGTATCCTGACCGAAAGCGAGCTGCTGTCCGACCTGTGGCGGATGATCGAGGAGCGGATCGACGATCTGCTGGATAGAACCTGGAATAGTAAAGAGGGCCGGGAATGGGAACTGGCCCACTATCTGGATATCATTCTGCCTCTGTCCTCGCCCTATACCGCTACTCGTTCGGGCAAACGCGGCAGACGAGGCCGCCAGGGACAGGGGCAAGAAGTCTACGAAGTTTTTTCTTATCCTTTCACCCTGCCCTCTGGTCGTACCTGCCTGCCTCCATTCAGCGTACTCTTTCTGGCCGAAAAGGCCGAGGCAGGGAAGCCGGCGCCGGCCGAATTGGGCTCCAGGCTGGGGGATATGGTGCGGGAAGGACTGGCCGAGTACAAAAGCTATCTGCTGGAGAATGCGGTCCGGGAGACCTTCGAGAAAGAAATAGACCGTTACCGGGACCAACAGGAAGCCTTTTTCGAGGGGCTGGAGGCCAGGATATACGACTACGTGGGGCTGGCCGAAGAGCGAGGACAGGCGGTGAACAATCGCACCTTGCTCCAACAGGTGCGGGACAGCCTGCCCTTTAACCTGGATATCAAACCCTCCGAGCTTGGTAGCCTGGAAGTGGACGAGGTGAAAGACAGGATATTGGCCGCCTCCAAGGTACCATACCATCAATGGATATCTGAGCGTCTGATAAGAACCGTTCTGAGGCGAGTCCCTAAAGAGTTGCGCCCGGAGGCTATGGGGCTGACCGACCTGGAGGCCGGCGCAGCAGAGAGGCTGTTTGAGCAGGCGCAAGCCAGCGCCCCTGACGAACAGGCCAGAGCGCGATTGGAGAGAGCGCAGCGAAAGGCCAGAACTCAAGATAACTTCTTTGAGGCGCTCATCGAGATCAACGCTAACGCCCGGTTGGAGCTTGGCATATTGGAACAGGTATTTCTCCAGACCGTAGACAGACAGTACGATAAGTGGGCTGAGCAACAGATGGCCGAGTTGGATGGCAGGCTCAGCCGAGAGCTGAAGAGTGACCCTTCGGATTTTCAAAACCCCAAGGGTCTTGAAGAGGACATCGTCCAATTGCTGCTGAAAGTACTGGAGGTGCGCTACGTGGATAACACGGCGCTCTCCAGAGGACATACGGCTCGTTTCCCGTTACCTTTCATCGTCGTGGCCCAGATGAGGGATTCGAGGGAAGAGGAATTACGCCAGAACATCCTGGCCCATCTGGAGCAGGCTATGGCCGACCGTCAGCGCCTCTGGAGCGAACAGGAGATGGCGCGGCTGGAAAAGCTAAGCCTGGCCCACCTGGATGCGGACAGCCGCGCCGCCCTGGAACGGTACTGCGGCCAGGTGCGGGTGGGCGACAACCAGGAGAGACTGATAGGCGATCTGGACGACGAACTTCGCCGCGACATTTTCCGCTGCTTGAAGATGCGCCAGGTGGAAGGCCAAAAGCTGAGCGATCTGGAGATGGGGGCCGATCTGTTGGAATATCTGGGGCGCGATCTTGCGGCAAGCCTCAGAGACCAGAGGGTCAGCGATCTGGACAGAGAACTGAGCGCCCGGATAGAGGGGCACCTTCAGCGCCGAGGCTACTTCGACGACCCGGCCTCCGAGGCCCGTCTCCTTGAACGCCGGGTGGGCGACCTGGACGATAAAACGCAAGAGAGCCTGGCCGCGCTGTTGGGCCAAAAGCTCCTGGCCGATATCGAAAATGAGATCATCTCCGACCTGGACGAGGAGATGCAGCACCATATATTGGCCCACCTGAAAAGCCGGGGGTACTTCGTCGATGAGGAAAGGATGCAACACTTCTTCATCCACCAACGGGTGAGCGACCTGGGGGATGAGGTGCGGCGTCAGGCCTGCCAGTATCTAAGCGCCCAACGGGTGGATAGCTTCAAGCGGCGTAAGATACGCAACCTGGACATCGACACCCGCCAAAAAGTGATGGGCTACCTGCGCGAAGAGGGTTTTTTGTGGAATGAAGGACTAAGGCAGCTCGTTGCTCAGAGCAAACTGGCGACCCTGGATCGGGCCGCTTACGACGACCTGGCCCGCCCACTCGGCGCAGAAGAGCTTCCCCCCGATAGTGTGCTGGCCGACCTGAGCGCAGAGGTGCGACGGGAGGTGTGGAGCTATCTTAGAGGTAAAGGCTATTTAACCGACGAGGCCCAAGAAGCAGCCCTCCTTCAACGTAAGCTGGCCGACCTGGGGCCAGAATACGCTTCTCAGGCCGAGCGACATCTTCTTCAAGCTCTGGAAAATAGTCTGAGCGAGAGGCCCATAGCCGACCTGGAGCCAGATGTGCAGGAAAGGGTGTACGGGTACCTGAACAGCCAGGATTATTTCGTTGACCAGGCCAAAGCCGGGCAGTTAGCCAGGCAAACGCTGGCTAACCTGGAGGGCGGAATTTACCACGACCTGGAGCAGCATATCGGCGATCAGATGATGGAAGCCGTCAAGAAGCGCAAATTTTTCAACCTGGATCAGGCTACCAGGGAAAGCATTCTGCACTATCTGGATGTCAATGGCCTTTATAGAAAGAAGTCCAGGCGACGTCGTCTTATGGAGCAAAAGCTGGAAGACCTGGAGCGCTCCCTGTACGTGGATATCTCCCATCATCTGGGCCGTGAACGGTTGGCGGCCATCAAACAACGCCGTTTCTCGGAGTTGCCGCCAGACCTGCAACAAAGCATCCAGGGCTACCTCAAAACTACAGATTACTTCGTGGACGAGGACAAAAAGCTGGCCCTGCCAGAAATGCGGGTGGCGGCTTTGGGCGACGGCCTGGGCCGCAAAGTTCACGACCACCTGGCCTCCGAACTGCGGGCCGCGCTGAAGGAGCGCAGGATAGGCGCCCTGGGGGAGAGCGTGGTGAGCGAGCTGCGACGCTACCTCGACGACCGTGATTACTTCCTGGACGAAGCTAAAGCCGCCCATCTGGAACGGGTGAGACTGGGAGAGATGGGAGCTTACGACGCTTTGTGCCAGCAGGTAGGCTATGCCCTGCTGGCTCCCTGCGCCGAACGGACAATCAGCGACCTGGACGAGGGTTTGCAAAGGAAGGTGTGGCATTATCTGGAAAGCACCGACCTTTTCGTGGACCGAGACCGTCTGGAGGAGTACCGGCAAAAGAGATTGATCGATCTTGAGCAGGAAACGTATCAGAATATAATACACTATATAGGCCATCACCTGGAGATGGAGATCGGCCAGGAACGGGTTGGCGCTTTGCCGGAGAATCTCAGACAGGGTCTGCGGCGCTATCTGGATGAGATCGGTCATTTCCTCAACAGGGAGGAACTGGCCCGCTTTTCCCACAGCACGCTGGCGACCTACCTGCGTAAAAGCGAGTACCCGGCTCTGGCCCTTTCCCTGGGGCAGTGGCAGTTGGCGGACAAAAAGCCGCTGCCCATCGCCGAACTGGAGCCGAAGCTCAGAGAGGCCATCAGACAACATTTGCGCGCCGAGGGTCATTTTGTAGACCAGGAGAGGCGGGAAAAGTTTCGGGCCCAAAAGCTCTCAGACCTGGAAGAAGAGGTTTACGCCGACCTGATGCGCCATCTTCGCGCCCGGCAGGAGGAAGACCTCAGAGAACGACGGATCAACACCCTGGAGCCCACGCTCCAGCGCCAAATACGCTCTTTCCTGCACGACAGGGGCCTCACTCTGGATGAGCGAGAAAGAGAGCGCTTCGAGACCCAGAGGTTGATCGATCTGGAAGCTTACGACGATATTTTGCAGCTTTTGGGCCGCGACCAGGTAGAGGAGATCGCTCCCCACAGGATCGCCGACCTGGACGAGAAAACACGGGCCACCATCGCCGCTTACCTGGGACAGCAAATGGTCAGCCAGATCAGCAGAGATTTGATGTTGGGGGTGATAAGCCATCTGTGGATCGATTATCTGACAGCTATCGAGGAGCTGCGGGAGGGCATTGGCTTAGAGGCCTACGGCCAGCGCGACCCCCTGGTCGAATACAAGCGCCGCGCCTTCGAGATGTTTGGCGATCTGGAACGTGAGATTCAGGGGCGGGTGGTGAGCAACGTTTTCCGCCAGGCGCCTCAGCCGCTCAGACTGGTCATGGCTGCCTCAGATTGATAGCATGTGTTACATCGTTGAGTGAAGAACCAGTAAGCTTGATTTTTTCCCCCGTAGATGTTACAATTATATTAACATCCTCCCCATAGGCGAAAGGAGGCAATGGTGTTGAGCAGCAACAGCGACGATTTCACAGCCAAACTGATGGAGGATATGGATCCTAAACTGCTCGACTTCGTGAAAACAAGGGTAAATTCGTTCATCAAGTGGGACCTGATCAGATTCTTCCACGAAAACCCGCACACTGTCGATACAGCCGAGAACATAGCCAAATATTTTGGCCGAAACGTGCTGACCGTCGAGCCTGAGCTTGAAGAACTGGTGACCAGTGAGGTGATGGAAAAACATTTTGCGGGCGAAACGCCCATTTACTCGTTAGCTAAGAACGAAGAAATGCATCAACTGATCAATGACTTCGTTAAGGCTTGCGATGACCGCCATTTCCGGGTCAAGGCGGTCTATCACATCATTCGGGGCATGAGATGACCGAGGGAGTAGTTTGAGGAAGGGGCAAAGATTATGCAGAGGGTGAAAACAGGCATCAAGGGCCTTGATGAGATGCTTCAGGGCGGGTTCCTGGCCCGGTCGGCCAATCTGGTCGAAGGAGCGCCAGGCACGGGCAAGAGCACCCTGGGCATGCAATTTATTTATAACGGCATCCAGCAATACAATGAACCTGGTTTGATCGTGACTTTCGAGGAGTTTCCGCAACAATACTATCGCGACGCGGCCTCCTTTGGATGGGATTTCAAACGGTTGGAGCGCGAAGGGAAACTCAAGGTTATTATGACCAGCCCAGAAGTGACCAGGGCCGATTTGGAAAGCGTGGGAGGGATGATCGAGACCTGGGCCAGCGAGATGGGAGCGCGCCGCATCTTGATCGACAGCCTGTCCCATTTCGAAAAATTGACGACCGATCCCATCGAGCTTAGAACCCTGGAGTACAGTTTTATCAATGCTCTCAAGCGCGAGGGATTAACCAGTATTCTGACCCGCGAAAACAACGCCCTGTTCGGCGAAATGAACGGCGGGGAAGAAGACACCGCTTTTCTCGTCGATTCTTACATTCTATTACGGTACGTAGAGATCGAAAGCACCTTACATAAAGCCTTGCTGGTCCTTAAGTTGCGCGGCAGCGATCACGATAAAGACATCCGCCAATTCGAGATCACGGCCAGAGGCATCGAAGTCAGAACCAAATTTGAAGGGCAGGAAGGGATCATGAGCGGCAGTCCCCACCGCATGGCCGATTCGTTTATGCAGGCTTTCGTAAAGAAATAGGCCCCCACTCAGCTCTCAGCGAAAAACACTATGGTTAAGACCCTGATTGGAATCTTAAATATCTATGCCTGGGTTGTCATCGCTATTACCCTTTTCTTTCTCTTTCTGATAGCCAGGTTTTATGAAAAAAAGTCTGGACAGAATACTCATTGCCATCTCTTTATTTTACCCGTGGTTCTTTTCCTGTTGAGTGCTATCCAGTATCTTTTCTCCAGCTACGATTTTGCGGGCGATGTGATGGGTGACACTCTGTTATTTTCCGGCGGTCTGATTTTGAGTTTTCTGGGGGTCTCTCTTCTGAGCCTGATGACGAGAGGTATTAAACGTTGAATATTATAGCCGCCCTGTTCGGCTCGGCAGGTTTGATAGCGATCATCTACATCGTATTCATTCTGGCTGAACTCAGCCAGAGACTGGGGGCCGTGACCAAGATGCGAAAGTACTACCGAGGCTTTTACCTGGGGGCCACTTTCCTTTTTGTCTCGTTGCTCGTTCGTCTGCTCCAGATCGGGGCCTTCTACACCCCCCCACAAACTGCGGCTCTTCTGAACGACGATCTATTCTATTTGATCGTCTATAGTCTCCCTTTAGCCCTGGGAGCGACCACTGTGCTGCTCATCACCCTGCGCTATTGGAGCTGGTTGCTGACGGAAAAATGAACTCGATCAAAGACGCTTCTTTTGCAGCCGAACTGGAAATTGAAAACGAATGTCTCCTGGAAGCGGAACGGAGATGGATCCATCATCTGGCAACGATCAGCCAACTGAGCCGCAAAATCGTCTCCATCCTGAACCTCGATGAGCTGTTAGCCCAGGTGGTGGAGTTGATTCAGGACAGTTTTGGCTACAGCTACGTTCACATCTTTCTCATCGACCCCCCTGACCACGTTGAGTGCAAAGCGGGCACCGGTCCGGTAGGGGAGTTGATCGCCACCGAGAAGATACGGCTCAAAATCGGAGCAAGGAGCATCATCGGCTACGTGGCTCAAACGGCAGAACCGTTAGTAGCCAACGACGTCAAGCTGGAGCCCCAGCACCAGTTTTACGAGCCTCTGAGCGATACCCAGGCCGAGTTGGCCGTTCCTCTTAAAGTTGGAGACCAGGTGTTAGGCGTTCTGGATATACAGAGCAACGAAGCCAACGTCTTTGCTAAAAGCGATGTCTTCGTCTTACAAATGTTGGCCGACCAGATTGCCATTGCCATCGAAAACGCCAATCTCTTCGGGGAACGCGAACGTCGTATCGCCGAGCTGACCACCCTCGACCAGATCGGAGAAACCATCGTAGCCAGCCTGAACCTGGAAACTACCCTGACGGCCATCATGTACAAGGTCAGCAAGCTTTTCCAGGTAGAGGCCGGGTCCCTGCTGTTAGTGGATGGCGACAAACTGAGGTTCAAAGTAGCTATCGGGGAAAAAGGCGAAAAGCTGAAACCTCTTACTCTGCCAATGGGCCAGGGCATTGCTGGCTGGGTGGCCCAGGAGGGCGAGCCTTTGCTGGTGCCCGACGCCCAAAACGACCCCCGTCACTACGGTCAATTCGACACCTCCACAGGCTTCGTCACCAAATCAGTGCTGTGTGTCCCTATGGAAGATAAGGATCAGCGCGTGGTAGGGGTTGTCGAGTTGATCAACAGGCTCGATGGCCGCCCCTTTAACCTGGACGATCTGAAGCTGCTGGAGCACATCGCCACTTCGGCGGTCATCGCCATCAAGAACGCCATGCTTCACGAAGAGATGGAGCATCATCTGGCTGAGGTTTCCACCCTGCTCACCCTGGCTCACCAGATAACCTCCAGTCTCGACCTGAACAACATCCTGGATCGGATCGTCCATATTTTGAGAAAGGTGTTCGATTGTCGGGCCTGTTGTATATTCCTGTTTGACGAAGAGAGCCAGACGTTGGAGATTAAAGCCGCCTCCGGGGTCAAATCTCAGTGGCTCACAGAGGCCAGGATGAGAGTGGGAGAGGGCATCGGCGGTAAAGTAGCTCGCGATGCCACCTCTATCTACATCCCCGACAGCCGACAAGACCCTGATTTTATCGTTTTCGATCCCGTGGTGCGTTCTCTTTTCGTGGTGCCGCTGATTGCCAGAGGTAAGGTCATCGGCACGCTCAACGTCGATGACGACAAGGTGGACGCCTTCAGCCCGGACGAAGGCCGCTTGCTGACCATCGCCGCCGCTCAGGCAGCGGTGGCTATCGAGAACGCCCGCCTGTTCGAGGGGCTGCGGGAAAGGGCCGAGAGGTTGGAACTGGCCTACCAGGAACTCCAGGACATGAGTCGTCTGAAAGCCGAGTTCGTGCAAAATGTCTCCCACGAGCTGCGTACCCCTCTGACTTTCCTTAAAAGTTACGTGGAGCTATTCCTGGACGGCAGCCTGGGGGAGCTAAGCCCCCTCCAGAAAGGGAAGATGGAAATCATAGCCAGCAAAACCAGCAGTCTGGACCGACTGGTGAACGACATCATCTCTTTGCAGCGCATCGAGACGGTGGGCATCAAAATAATGCCCACCCCCGTGACCGAAATAGCCTGCCTGGCCCTGGAGGCGGCCAGAGCCAAAGCCCAACAGGCAGGCATCAGCCTGAAGGCCACGATCCCCGCCTCTCTGCCCCTGGTGTTGGGTGATCGTGATCGTATCGGCCAGGTTTTCGACAACCTGTTAGGCAATGCCATTAAGTTCAGTCCCGATGGCGGGGAAATCAACGTGCGCATTGAGGATGAGAACGAGTACCTGCGCGTGGAGGTGTCCGATACCGGGGTGGGGATCCCCGCCGACAAGCTGGATAAGATCTTCGAACGCTTCTACCAGGTTAATGGCTCCACCACTCGTCATTTCGATGGGGCCGGTTTGGGTCTGGCTATCGTGAAAGACATCGTGGAAGCGCATGGCGGGCAGGTGGGAGTCAAAAGCGAAGTGGACAAAGGGAGCACTTTTTTCTTCACCCTGCCCACGGTTACAGATAGTCAGATATCTTACATGGCCTCTCTGGGCTATGCTGACGAAGCAGACAACCCTGAGCATTGAGAGCCTATCGGTTGGATGAGATGCCCGACCCGGTAGATATCTTATTAATTTAAGGAGAGGCTGAGAGCATGGCTATCAAAGATTTTGCGCAGTTGATGGAAGCCGCCCGGGCCAAAGGGCCTAAAAGCGTGGCTATTGTGGCTGCCCAGGAGCACGAGGTGCTGTTGGCCGCCCAGGACGCCGAACAGCAGGGCCTGGCTGAGTGCATTCTGGTCGGCGACCGGGCCGTGATCGAAAACCTGGCCGGCCAGGACCAGCTCGATATCAGGCGCATGATGATCATTCACGAACCCAACCCCAAAGAAGCGGCCCGCAAAGTCATGCAAATGGTCGGCCAGGGCCATGCCGATCTGGCGATGAAAGGCCAGATAGAGACCGGCGATTTCCTGCGCGCCGCTTTGAACCGGGAGATGGGGCTGCGTACCAACCGGCTTTTTAGCCACGTGGCCGTTTTTGAGATTCCAGGCTTCGAGCGTCTGATCTTTGTCAGTGACTCTGGCGTGGTAGTGGCCCCTACTATGGAACAGAAGGTGGAGCTGGTGCGCAATGCCATTGAGGTGGCCCTCAAGCTGGGTATCAAGGAGCCCAAAGTAGCTGTCCTGGCCGCCACCGAGATGATCAACCCCAAGATACCCACTACCATCGACGCCGCCAATCTCTCTAAGATGGCCGACCGAGGGCAGATCACAGGCGGGTTAGTGGATGGCCCCCTGGCTTTGGATAACGCTATCTCCCTGGAGGCCGCGGAGGTTAAGGGTATCCACAGCACGGTGGCCGGCCGGGCTGACATCCTGATCACACCTGATATTGAGGCCGGCAACATGCTGTCCAAGGCCATCATCCATTTCGCTAAAGGCCGCATGGCCGGGGTGGTAGTGGGTGCCAGGTCGCCGTTAATCGTTACTTCTCGCTCCGACCCTCACGAGAGCAAGCTTATTTCCATAGCTCTGGGGATCCTGCTCGCCCCGTGATCGTACCTGATCCGAGACCTGTAAAAAAATAGAATAGCTGTTTTCCCGCTAAGAAGCGTGGATTGAACTCTTTACTCTCCCCAAGAATAAAGGACAGACATGTCGTATGGACCCAACTTTAGAGGAAAGGCTACACCACTTCCCCAAAGTCGATCTCCACAGACATTTGGAGGGTTCCTTACGGTTAGAAACCCTGTCAGAGATCGCCCAGCAACATAACGTCTCCCTGCATAACTATGATATCGAGGCCATCCGGCCTCTGGCCCAGGTCACTGACGACCACATCCCGGATTTTCAAGGCTTCCTGGAAAAGTTTCAGTTTCTGCGCCAGTTCTATTCCAGTCGAGAGGCCATCGAGCGGGTCGCCTATGAGGCGGTGGCCGATGCGGCGGCCGACAACGTCAAATATCTTGAGCTTCGTTTCAGCCCCTACAGCCTGGCTCTCAACCAGGGTTTTTCCCTGTACGAGGTGATGGACTGGGTCACCAAAGCGGTCGATAAGGCTCAACGGGAATGGGAGATAATAACCAGGCTGATCGTGACCATTGTGCGAGAATTTGCTCACGAGACATCCTGGCGCATCGCCATGGCGGCCATCGCCTACGCTCCCGAGGGGGTGGTGGGTCTGGACCTGGCCGGGGACGAGGTCAGTCATCCGATGCATACCTTTGCCGACATCTTCCAGATGGCTAAAGAAGCCGGCCTGGGCATCACCGTCCACGCTGGAGAGGCCAGAGACGGCGAAGGAGCGGACAGTGTGCGCATGGCCGTCGAGCTTCTGGGCGCCCAGCGTATCGGCCACGGAGTAAGATCAGGCGAAGACCCGACCGTGCTGGAGCTGCTACGTCGCAAAAAGGTGGCCCTGGAGATGTGTCCTACCAGCAATCTCCAGACCGGAGCGGTCAAAGAGTTGCTCAGGCACCCTTTGCGCAACTTCCACCGCCAGGGGGTGATAACCACCATCAATACTGACGACCCCAGCGTCAGCGACATCACCCTGACGGATGAATACTGGGTAGCTATCCAGGACATCGGCATCTCTCTGGATGAGCTTAAGGACATGATTCTCAATAGTGTCCGAGCGGCCTTTTTGCCTGCGGAGGAAAAGGCAAGACTGGAAATGTGGTTCCGAAAAGCTTTGGAGGAAACCGAATCGTCATTTCTGCTGGTCGCTTCGCCCGCGGAAAAACAGAGATAGCTATTTCCGCCAGCCAATGCTGATCCTGAGACGCTACTTTCTGTTGCCCTGGGAGGAACGCTCTTAAGTAGGAGATGAATTTGTGTCCGAGTGGGACGCCGATGTTATAATTATGTCAACAAAGGAGTTGATAATATGCCTGGAATCGTTATTGATGAAGACCGTTGTAAGGGGTGCGAACTGTGCACCATGCCCTGTCCCAAGGGCCTGGTTAAAATGGCCGATTACTTCAACGCCAGGGGATATCGTCCTTCCGTCCTGGTCGATCCCAAAGGGGAGTGTACAGGCTGCACCCTATGCGCCGTAATGTGTCCCGAAGTGGCTATAACGGTGTACAGATAAGCTACAGATAAGCCCCAAGATAAGGAGAATGTACAATGGCAAAGGTGCTCATGAAAGGTAATGAAGCCATCGCTGAAGCGGCCATTCGAGCCGGTTGTGAAGCCTATTTTGGCTATCCCATCACCCCTCAGACCGAGGTGCTGGAATATATGTCCCGCAGGATGCCCGACCTGGGGCGCACTTTTCTCCAGGCCGAAAGCGAAGTGGCGGCCATCAACATGGTGTACGGGGCGGCCTGCGCCGGAGTGAGGGTCATGACCTCTACTTCCAGCCCCGGTTTCAGTCTCATGCAGGAAGGCATCTCCTACATCGCCTGTTCCCAGGTACCGTGCGTGATCGTGAACGTTATGCGTGGTGGCCCTGGTCTGGGCAACATTCAGCCGGCCCAGGGCGATTACTTTCAGATGGTCAAGGGCGGCGGACATGGCGATTACAGGCTCCTCGTCCTGGCCCCGGCCACGGTGCAGGAGGCCATCGACCTGGTTGATCTGGCCTTTGATCTGGCCGATAAGTATCTTCAGCCGGTGATGGTCATCGCCGATGGCATGATCGGGCAGATGATGGAGCCTGTCGAACTGCCGGACTTGAAGCCTGTGCAACGTCGGGAGTGGCCCTGGGCCTTGAGAGGAGCCAAAGGTCGCCCCAAGAACATCATTACTTCCCTGTACCTGCAAGCCGAGGAGATGGAAGAGATCAGCGTCCGCTTACAGGAGACCGCCCAGAAGATAGTCGCCGCAGAGGTCCGCTACGCCGAGTTCATGCTGGAAGGGGCCGAGATCGTTATCGTGGCTTACGGCACGACGGGACGTATCGCGCAAACGGCCATCCGCCAGGCGCGGGCGGAAGGCATCCCGGTCGGCCTGTTCCGGCCCATCACCGTCTTTCCCTTCCCTTACAGCCAGTTGGAAAAGATAGCGGGGCAGGCCCAACGCCTCCTGGTGGTGGAGATGAGCGCCGGTCAGATGATCGAAGACGTGCGCCTGGCTACCCACGACCGGGTGCCCATCTCCTTCTACGGCAAGCTGGGCGGGATGGTGCCTCTGCCCGATGAAATCCTGGCCGAGATCAAAAAACTGGCAGGCCACGTGAACGCCGCCACGCCTTACGCGGGCGGCTCCGATTTTCAAAGACAAGGGGGTCTTTATTATGGCTGAGATGGTTTTAGAAAAAGAAAGCCTGCGGCCTTGCGTCCAGGTGGAAAAGGTCGAAAAAGTGGTTTTCGGACGACCAAAGGCTCTGTCCGACACGACCACCCACTACTGTCCGGGCTGTATGCATGGCATCGTCCACCGCGTCATCGCCGAAGCGATCGATGACCTGGGCCTCCAGGAGAAGATCATTGGCATCGCTCCGGTGGGGTGTTCGGTGCTGGCTTACAACTACTTCGAGGTGGACTTTGGGGAGGCGGCGCACGGTCGGGCGCCGGCCATGGCTACCGGCCTCAAACGCGTTCAACCCGATAAGGTGGTTTTCACCTATCAGGGCGATGGCGATCTGGCCGCCATCGGCACGGCCGAGATTGTGCACGCCGCCGCCAGGGGAGAGAATATCACCGTCTTTTTCATAAATAACGCCATCTATGGCATGACCGGCGGCCAGATGGCACCCACCACCCTGCCCGGCCAGGTAACGTCTTCGACGCCTACCGGGCGTGACGTTGAACTGGCCGGCTGGCCCATCCGGGTGTGCGAGCTGCTATCCACTCTAAACGGAGTGGCTTACATCGTGCGACGAACGGCCACCAATCCGGCCCACCTCAGAAAACTAAAAAGGGCTATCAAGACCGCTTTTAAGGTGCAGATGGCTGGTCTGGGTTTCTCTCTGGTGGAAGTGATCTCTAACTGTCCCACCAACTGGAGAATGACTCCCAGGGAGTCCCTCAAGTGGGTGGAAGAAAATATGTTGCACTATTATCCCCTGGGAGACTACAAGGTCATAGCCGAAGTGAACGACCTGTGAA
>DAOULT010000129.1:0-29176 GCA_034417895.1 Anaerolineae bacterium
CACGAAGAACACGAAGCTTTCTTTGCCTGCTTCGTGGTTTCACTCCAGAGGCAGTTTCTCCCTGAGCGTCTCTCTGACGTCTTTCATCGCCACGTCCACGTAGGGATAGAACAGCCACACCGAAGCCCCCCCAAAGAGCGCGCCGCTGATGGTGCGCAGCCACCAGTTGCTCTCGTGCAGGCCGAAGAGTTGGAGGGTGCCGTCAATAGCCATGGGGACCAGGGCCAGGAGGTAAAATTTCCAGGGAAGGGGTTTGATCCGCTCGCGCCCCAGAGCGAAGAGCAATCCGCCTATCAGGATGGAAGTGTAGCTGGCCGTGCAACGTTGGCAATAGGCCATCTGAGAGCCGAAGATGAAGAAGGAGCGAGAAGGCATCTGATGGCAGTTGAAGCGGTAGACGAAATAGATGAGCCTGGCCGGGAAAGCGAGGCCCACCGCCACCAGAATAGGAGCCAGCAAAGGGAGAGCGGCGTAGAGGCCCACCGCCAGATTGAACAGGAATAGCCAATGCTGGCTGAGCCACAAAATCCCTTTATCGAGGGCCACGACCAGGTCTCTGGTCAGGCCGCTGACGGGCCGGGCCGATCTGGCAGCACGATGCTCTAAACGCCTGCTCAGAGCCAGCGCTTGCCGCACCTGATCCGTCTCCAAAGGGACCTCCAGCTCGCCCCAACCCTCGATCATCACCACCGGCACGGTATCCTTATAGCGTTCGTAGCAATCGGCGTCTCCTTCGATGTCGATCTCGTCAAGAGTAAAGTCGAACTCGCTTCGCAGGGCCAGCAAATTCTGTCTGACCCGGTCGCAGAGAGAACACTCCGTTTTGCTGTAAAGTATGACCTGAGACATTTTCTTCCTCAGCAGGCATTGATGGGCATTTACCTATACGGATTATAATGCCAGACGTTGCGCCTGTCAAGGAGATCATAAGACTAGAGGCGCCTGGGCTTCATAGCCAGGGAACCTTTCGGCCCCTATCGGCGTCTTGTAGTTAGCAACGAATGAGGAGGTCATGCCATGAAAAAGCGTATCTTTTGGATCACCTTGACCCTTGTGGGTCTATTCTTCTCCATGGTTTCTCCGGCCCTGGCCGATGGGATCATCATCCCCGAACCACCGCCGGACGTGCCCGTCACCGAGGTGCCCAACCTGGCTATCAAGTACCACAAGGTGAAGGTCACCATCGACGACCAGGTAGCCACTACCTACGTGGACCAGGTTTTTGTCAACGAATCGCGGTACGAGCTGGAAGGGCTTTACATCTTCCCCTTGCCGGAAGGGGCCGCCGTTTCCGAGTTCGCCATGTGGGTGGACGGCGAGAGGATAGAAGCGCGTGTTCTCGACAAGGACGAGGCCCGTCGCATCTACGAGGACATCGTTCGTAAGCGGCGCGACCCGGCCCTGCTGGAATATCTGGGGGGCGGCGCTTTCCAGGTTCGCATCTTCCCCATCCCGCCGC
The DNA here is from genome assembly GCA_034417895.1 of Anaerolineae bacterium. Taxonomy (GTDB): domain Bacteria; phylum Chloroflexota; class Anaerolineae; order CAZYHC01; family CAZYHC01; genus DAOULT01. Next base: position 1,460 of record DAOULT010000129.1, read on the forward strand.
ACAGTGAGAAGCGGGTGGAACTGGAATACAGCGAAGTGCTGAACATGGACCAGGGCCTGGTCAGGTACGTCTATCCCCTGAACACCGAGAAATTTTCCTCGCGCCCCATAGAGGAAGTGGCGGTCAGCGTCGAGGTGCACTCCAGCCAGGCGGTCAAGGCCATCTACTCTCCCAGCCATGAGGTCGCCATCGACCGGGAGAGCGATTATCATTTCCGGGTCGGCTACGAGGAGTACGACGTCAAGCCCGACCGCGACTTCGAGCTTTACTATTCCGTTTCGGCTCGCGATTTCGGCCTCAACCTTTTAAGCTACAAGCCCAGGGGCGAGGACGGCTTTTTCCTGTTGCTGGCCGCCCCCCAGGTGGAAGTGAAACAGAGGGAGGTGGTGGCTAAAGACGTCATCTTTGTCCTGGACGTTTCGGGCAGCATGAAGGGCGAGAAGCTGGCCCAGGCCCAGGACGCGGTGGAGTTCGTGCTGGATAACCTGCACGAGGAGGACCGGTTTAACGTCATCGCTTTCAGCACCGGCCTGAGCCAGTACGCCAACCAGTTGGCGCCGGCCGAGGAAGGGAACGAAGCCCGCCGTTTCGTGCGCAAACTGGAAGCGGTGGGCGGCACGGACATCAACCGCGCCCTGCTGGAAGCTCTGGCCCAGGCCAAAGGAGAGCGACCACAGATCATCATCTTCCTGACCGACGGATTGGCGACCGAGGGGGAGGTGGATACCGAGGACATCATCGATAACGTGGATGAAGCCGCCGGCCCAGAGGCCCGCATCTTCACCTTTGGGGTGGGAGATGAGGTCAACACCATTCTGCTGGATACCATCGCTCAGCAACATCGGGGAGCCAGCGCCTACGTGCGCCCCGGTCAGCGCATCGATGAGGAAGTGTCGGCCTTTTACGCCAAGGTCAGCATCCCTCTCCTGACCGACATCGACCTGGACTTCGGCGACATCCACGTGGAGGACACCTATCCCTATCCCCTGCCCGACCTCTTCGCCGGCAGCCAACTGGCGCTGGTGGGCCGCTACCGTGAGGGCGGGAACACTACCATTATTTTGAGCGGAGAGGTCAACGATCAGCCCAGAGAGTTCGTCTACGACGACATCAGTTTCCGGGAGAGAGGCGGCCAGGATTTCATCCCCCGCCTGTGGGCCACACGCAAGATAGGCTACCTGTTGAATCAGATACGCCTGCACGGCGAGAGCCAGGAGTTGGTGGAAGAGATCGTGGATCTCTCGGTGCGCTACGGCATCATCACCCCTTACACTTCCTTCTTAATCGAGGAGGATGAAGATATCCTGACCGAGAGAGGACGGGAAGAGAGGGCCAGGAAAGAGTACGAAGTTATGGCTACTGCCCCTGCTCTGGACCGTGGCGGCGGCGCCGTAGACGCGGCTGAGGGCGAGGCCGAATTGCGCGCCGCGGAGAAACCAGCCGAGCCGACCGTGGCAGAGGTGCGTCACCTGGGAGATAAAGCCTTCGTGCTCAAAGATGGCATCTGGATGGACACCACTTACGATCCCGATAGGATGGAAACGATCAAGATCGGCCTCATGAGCGATACCTATTTCGCCTTCGCAGCCGCCCATCCCGAATGGGGGCCCTACTTCGCCCTGGGCGATCACGTCATCGTCGTCCTGGAAGGACAGGCTTACGAGATCGTGGAGGGGGATTACCCGCCGGTCGCAGTGCCTTAGTCCCCTTTCCGGCTACCGCATAAAGCGACAGCCCTGCTTGCGTGGCAGGGCTGTCGTCGTTATCTTTTCCCTTCTTTCATCTCCGCACGGCCACCCTGCTGATGACAAACCCCGCCGCCGGTACAGTTTCCACCATCGACAGGGACGAGCGAGCCAGAACCTCCCCGTCGAGCGCCTCACGACCGACGTAGGCAAAATCATCCACGCCTTTTTCTCCGGCCAGGGCCACCCACCGTTCCAGGCTATGCGGTTCGTCGGACAGCAGAAACATCTTCTTATCGTAGAACTGGGTGGCCGTTTCCAGGGCCACCCACCACTGGTCGGTGACGATGTGTTCTTCCGGGATGTCCTTCAAGGCGGCGTTAAAAATCGCACTGGAGGTTTTGTCCAGATACACCGCTCTCAGCCCCTCCAATTGGAAAACGACCCCGAGCAGAGCCAGCATGAGAAAACAAACGACCAGCGGAGACAGTTTCGGCAGGTGACTGACGCTTCCAAAAGCGCCAGGTACCTTATCAATCCTGCCCAGCGCCACGACTGCCAGCAAGGGGTAGACCGTCAGGGCGTAACGCAGGCCCCAGTTGGCGTTACCGCCCAGCATAAAGGCAAAGCCCTGCCCGCCGGCGGAGAAGACGATGAGAAAGAGATAAACGGCCGCGTAAAGCCAGGCGATGAGAGCGACGAAACGCCCTGCCCTGTCGCTCTGCGCAAAGGTCTGTGGAACGTCGTAGAAAGCAAAAAGGACGAAAGGGCTGATGCCCAGCAGGCCGAAATTGATTTTACCATGAGAGAGGAAGGGGAGGCACAGCAAGCCGCTTAGAGCCAGAAAGACGGCAGCCACGAGAGGCAGAGCGGCCCTTTTAAGGCCGGGGTGCAGGCTGAGGAGCACGAAAGCCGTCGCCGCCAGCAAAAAGACCAGCCTGATCCATAAAGCAGGGCCAAGCCCCACCAGAGAATCGGCCAGGATCTGCGGCGGGTTGGGGTAAAGGTGCATTTCCCAGCTCATGACGTAATCGCCAAGCGATGTCTCCCGCCCCTCCACGAAGTAGATAAGCCCCAGGAAGGCAAACGAGCTTAGGCCCCCGATGAAGACCAGCGACCTGGCCGTCCGACCTCTCCAGGCGGCGAGAGGGATGGTGACCAGGTAAGCCACCACGACGACCAAAGCGAAAAGACTCATCTCCGGTCGGAGGGCCAGCGTGCCGGCTATGCTGAGCGCGGCCGGAAGCAGAAACCACCACCGGCCCGTCTCCACCTGTTTGACCACCAGCCAGACGGACAGCAGGGCCAGAGCAGTAGCCAGGGTGTGTTCCCAGAACAGCAGGCTGTAGATGAGCAGCGGCGTGCCCAGCCCGATCAAGGGGATGGAAAGTTTGGCCCACCTCCCTGCTCGCTGCTCCGTTCGCTGTTCCAGGCGTCGCGCCAGGAGATAAGCCAGGTAGAGCAGCAGGGCAGTAGACAATATCGGTATTATGTGCAGACCGGCCAGGCCCAGAAGCTTATAGAAAGGCCAGGAGAGCAGGGGGAAAAGTGGCAGCCAGCGGGTCAGATAGACCTGGCCCTCCCGGACGCTGAACCAGTCGGCAGGCAGGGGAAGGTAGCTGAAGTCGGGATCGATATCCTGGCCGGGATAGAGGAAGGACAGATCGAGCCGCCCTCCCTCCAGGCGCACGTTCAACATCTGCCACAGTCTGTAGCCTTCGTCGGGGGAGAAAAAAGAGCCTGGAGGGAAAACAAAGAGGACGAGAATCGAATACAGCAGGACGATGATCACTATGGCGTCAAGAATGCCTATCTTGACCATGATAAAATTGACCTTTTACTCCAAAATCTCCCTTACGACGTAGATGCTTTTGCCCTGGCTCTCGTGGTAGGTGCGCACCACCAGTTCTCCGAGCAGGCCCATGGTGATCATCTGCACCCCGACCACCACCAGCAGGATAGCCAGCATCAGCAGCGGACGGCTGCCGATGTTCTCCCCCAGGATGAGCTTGACGGCCACCAGGTACAGGCCCAGAACGCCCCCCAGCGCCGAAAAAGCCAGCCCCAGGGCCCCAAAAATGTGGATCGGGCGGGTGGAGTAGCTGAGCAGAAAACGCACGGTGATCATATCCAGAAAGACCTTGGTGGTACGCGACAGGCCATACTTGGACTTGCCGAAGCGACGGGCGCGATGGTTGACGGGCACCTCGGCTAAGGAGACGCCCATCCAACTGGCAATGGCCGGGATGAAGCGATGTAACTCGCCATACAGGTTGATGTTCTTGATCACCTCCTGGCGATAAGCTTTCAGCGAACAGCCGTAGTCGTGCAGATGAACTCCGGTCGTGTACGAGATGAGCCGATTGGCGACGATGGACGGCAGGCGACGGTTGAGGAAAGGGTCCTTGCGCCGCACACGCCAGCCGCTCACCACGTCGTAGCCCTCCTTAACCTTATCCAGCAGCAGGGAGATATCGGCTGGATCGTTCTGGAGGTCGGCGTCCATGGTGATGACCACCTCTCCCTGGGCCAGGTCGAATCCGGCGGCAAAGGCGGCCGTCTGCCCAAAATTGCGCCGGAAACGGATCACCTTCAGGCGCTTATCCTGGGCGTGCCGCTTTTTCAGGAGAGCAAAGCTGTTGTCGGTGCTGCCGTCATCGACGATAATGATCTCGTAGCGCACTCCCAGGGGCTCCAGAGCCGCGGTCAACTGGGTGTGCAGGGCCTCCACGTTCTCTTCCTCGTTGTAGAGAGGGATGACCACTGACAGAGCAAGAGTTTCTGTTTTCACCTTCAGGTCCGCTGTGTCCGTCATCTATGGCTGTTCCTCCTCGACCAGGTAGTCTCGCGTCCCGCGCAAGATGTAGACCACTCCTCCGACCAATCCAGCCAACACCGCCAGGGCATAGATCAACAGCGACATGGAAAAAGCCACGCTGTCCGGCACACCGGCTTGAGCGAACAGAGTCACGTAACCCACTTCCCGCACGCCCAGCCCGTTCAAAGAAAGGGGGATCATCAGGATGATGGAAGTGAGGGGCACAAACAACAGAAAATACCAGATGGAGATATCAACCCCCAGGGCCAGGGCGATCAGGTAGTTGACGGCGATCAGGCTGATGTTGAAAACGAAGGAGACGGCCAGCGCCTTCCAGATGGCCTGAGCAGGGTAGGCGTGCAAGGACTCGTAAAACCGTTTTAACTGGGCGGCCTGCTTGCTTTCGGTCAGAAAGGTGAAAGGCTGCAAGCACCGCCCCACGAACTCGGCCACCCTGCGGTCAAGCAGCAGCCAGACCACCGCCAGGCTGCCCCCAAACAGCAGCACGGTGACGGCCACCACCCCCGCACTGACCAGCCGATAGCCAAAAGCCAGCCCCACCAGCGCAATGGCCTGCAACACGATCAGGCCCGTAAACCGATCCACCAGCACGGTGTTGACGGCCTCCGTCCCGCGCCGACTGTAGCGCGACAGTTCGTACATCCTGATGGCATCGCCGCCGAACCCGCTGGGCAGGACATTGTTAAACAGAAAGCCCACAAAGTAGAGAGCGGTCAGCTCCGATAAAGGCACCCGGACCTCCAGAGCAGTCAACAACACCTGCCAGCGATAGGCCCGAATAGCCACAGTCAGCATGAACAAAGCCAGAGCCGCCACCAGATAGTAAAAATTTGCTCTGGACAACACCTCCAGGGTCTGCCCCAGGCCGATCTGGTTCAATAAAAAGACGATCAGCAAGACGCTTATCGCCACCTTGAGCAGATCAAAGACCCTCTTTCTGTTCATCACGACCTCCACAGCGAACGCTCATTGTTGTGCTACCAGGATTATATCATTCAAATAGCAACCAGGCAAATTATTGACAAGGCTTTTCCATTCGAGCGAAGTATGGTATAATTATTTTGACAAACATGGTTTCAGGGGAGGAGAAGAGGCCATGATCGGAAGGCTCCTCAAGGGTATCTATCGTATATACGATCTGATAGGAGAGAACAAGGCCGCTACGGTCTATCTGGCCCGGGATAGGCTGCGTAACGAAATGGTGGCTATCAAGGTCTTCAAGCCCGGTCTGCTGCGCAGCCAGGAAGATGTGGAGCATTTCCTGTATCGGGCCAGGATGCTGACCAGCCTGGACTCTTCCCACGCGGCGCAAACGCTTGACTACGGGCTGGAAGACGATGTGGCCTACATCGTCATGGATTACGCCGAGGGCCGCACTTTGTCGGCTATCCTGGAGGAGCAGGGGCCGCTGGAGGTGGAATGGTCGCTGGACATTGCCCGCCAGGCGGCGAAGTGTCTGGCCCAGGCTTACGAGAGGGGCCTCGTCCACCGCAACCTTCTGCCAGCCAATTTCCTGATCACCGATCGCGATACAGTCATGATCACCGGCTTCGACGTGCTGGGCCAGACGGAAGGCCGCCAGGAAAACCCCTATTACCTGGCCCCGGAGACCGCCGAGGAGGGCCAGAGCGACATCCGGGCCGATATCTATGCCCTGGGCGCCACCCTGTTCCAGATGCTAACCGGCCGCGTGCCCTACGACGGCCAGGATGCGGAAGAGATCAAGCTCAAGCATCGCCTGGCACCCATCCCCTCCGTCTGTGAATTCAAGGCCGAGGTGCCGGTCGCGGTCGATAACCTGATCAAACTTTGCCTGGCTAAAAGGCCGGAAGATCGTTTTCAGAACCCAATGGCCTTGTTGGAAGCGCTCGATGAAGCGGTCAGGGGAAGCGCCGACCGGCTCTCTCTGACTCATCAGCGTTTGGGACAATATTATCTTGTCGAACCGGTCGGAGAAGGGGGCATGGCGACGGTCTACAAAGCCTACCAGCCTTCCCTGGACCGTCGCGTGGCCGTCAAGGTGCTTTCTCCCTACCTGGCTCACGACCCCGACTTTTCGGCTCGCTTCGAGCAAGAGGCCAAAGCCATCGCCAGGCTGGAATATCCCAATATCCTGCCCATTTACGATTTTGGCCGGGAAGATTTCCTGTACATCGTCATGAGATACATTAAAGGGGGCACTACTCTACGAGACGTGATGTGGGGGGCGCTGGATATAATGGCCGCGGTGGGCATCGTAGTGCAAATGGGGCGGGCTTTGGACTATGCCCATCGACAGGGGGTGATCCATCTGGACGTGAAGCCCACTAACATCCTGCTGGATGAGGAAGGGTGGATGTTACTCTCGGATTTTGGCCTGTCGCGGGTGATGCAGCGTTCGGCCCGGCTGATCAGGAGCGGAGTGAGGATGGGCACCCCCAAATACATGTCGCCCGAACAGGGCCAGGGACGCCCCCTGGACGGACGAAGCGACGTGTATTCCCTGGGAGTGGTTTTCTACGAGATGGTGACCGGACGGGTACCCTTCGACGGGGAGACCCCCCTGGAAGTGATCGAGCAACACCTCAAAGCCCCACCTCTGCCTCCCAGTCGCCTGGTGCCCGATATCCCGCCGGATATAGAAGAGGTCATCCTGAAAGCTTTGGCCAAGGACCCGGCTGACCGTTACCCGCGCATGGGGGACATGGTGGCTACCCTGGAGACCACCTCGGTTTGCGACTCCTGGCCCAGGCTCTCTTTACCGGATGTCCAGGACAGGCACGCGGAGAAAACAGCGCCTATCTCTAAGGAAATCACTTTACCGTGGCCGGCAAACTGACGGCTCCATCTGGCTGATCTCTTCTGCTCTCTGCGCCATTAAGCCGCTCATTTTTTAGGAGAAAGATCGGTGAAAAAACTACTGCTTTTGATCTGGCTGCTCGTGATGGCGTCGGGGCTTGTTTTGGGTCTGAGGGTAGCCCAGGCCCAAAATCCGCTGTTGAGCCGCGGCCCCTATCTGCAATCCGTGACCGAAAACTCGATCGTTGTCTGCTGGGAGACGAACACCCCTGACCAGGGCGCGGTGGACTATGGCCTCACAAATGACTACACCTGGACCGCCGCCGAAGAAATAGCCACCACCAGGCACGCCATCACTCTGACCGCCCTAAGCCCTTACACCGTCTACCATTATCGCCTCCAAAGCGGCGGCCAATACCTGAGCGACGACCACACCTTTAAGACGGTGGCCGGGCCGGAGCAAACCTCTTTCCGGTTCGCCATCCTGGGAGATACCCGCACCTACACCGCCTCCCACCAGAGCGTGGTCGATAGAATAGCCATCCTGGCCCCCGATTTCTACCTGAACACCGGCGACCTGGTGGAAGACGGGGCCAGACCTGATCAGTGGGATACTTTCTTTGAGATAGAAAAAGAGCTGCTGGCGAACGTACCATTTTTCCCTACCCTGGGCAACCACGAGGTCAACCACCAGAACTACTTCGACCTGTTCTATCTACCCCGCAACGAGCGATGGTATTCCTTCGACTACGGTAACGCGCACTTCGTATGCCTGGAGGTTGATGGCTATGCCTCCTACAACCCTGGTAGCGAACAGTATCGCTGGCTGAAAAACGACCTGGAAAGCGCCGACCGGCTCTGGAAATTTGTCTTTTTCCACATCCCGCCCTATAGCTCAGGGGCGCACGGCAACGACAGCGGAGTCATAAACGCCCTGACGCCCCTCTTCGAGCAGTACGGGGTAGACATCGTCTTCAACGGCCACGACCACGATTACGAGCGCAGCGTGGTGAACGGCGTAACCTACATCGTCAGCGGAGGGGGAGGGGCGCCCCTGTATTCCAGGCAACACTACTACCCCTGGACGGTTTATTTCCTCAGCGCTTTGCACTGTGTGGAGATCGCCATAGAGGGAAAGGTGTTAAACGGCGCAGGCTTCCAGCCCGACGGGACAAAATTCGACCCTTTCACTTTGAAAAAGAGGGTCTTCGTCCCTCACATCGAAACAGGTGGGGCCAGGCCCGACGGCGCACAATTCGATTCTTTCACTTGAGACGCAGATAAGGAGTAAAGTGAATCAGTTCACAGCTTACCTCCCAGAAAAGTGATATACTCCCGGTAGGAGGTGAGACAAGTGAAAGAGATACAACACTTTGACCTGAATCTGTCTGATTTCCTTCCCATCCTGCAAGATTTCGTCTGTCCTCAATGCCAGACGGCTGGCAGAAAGAAGCGGCGAGAGGAACAAGAGATATATTTACAATGTCCCGAATGCGGCTACAGATGGTCATACATAGAAACAGACGTTCACCTGGATATAATAAACACATTGTTACGTTGTGGTATGCCTTTGGGAAGGCTGCTGCAACATATCGAGAAAGCTTATCATCAGATGATAGTTTAACCGCTCCGCTCAGTCCTGGGGACGCTCATAAGCGTCGATTCTGCTTCTTTGCCGATATTCCATAAAAACGCAGCCCGAAGCACGACCCTATATCGCGGACTCAGCCATCTCGCGTTGTCGCTCCGCGCTGTGGCGCAGGCCCCATTTAGTGAGTTCGGCCGCCGCCGAGGGGATGAAGATCAGGGGCAACATCACCGCCCATTCTTTCCACCCCAGAAAGGTGGTATTGAAGATGGGGTCGAGGAAAGGCACGTAGATCACAGCCAGGAGCAACACGATGGAGGCTATCACCGCTATCTGCATGTACTTATTGGAGAAAACCCCGATCTGGAAAACCGAGTACCGTTCCGAGCGGGAAGTGTAGGCCCGCAACAATTCCGAGGTGGATAGGGTGGCAAAAGCCATAGTTTGCGCCCCTTCTATCTGCTCCCCGAACCACTGTTTACCGATCAGGAAGGCCGCCAGCGTGGCCGCCGTGATAGCCAGGGTTTGAATGAGGATCCCCCATACCATCTCGCGGTTGACGATAGGCTCTTGCGGTGGTCGGGGCTGTCGTTCCATAATATCGGGATCGCCTTTCTCCAGACCCAGCGCCAGGGCCGGGGCGCCGTCGGTCAGAAGGTTCAACCACAACAGTTGAATGGGAGTCAGAGGGATACCCCAGTTGCCCAACATAGCCAGGAAGATAACCATGATCTCTCCCAGGTTGCAGGACAATAAATAGTAGACAAACTTACGAATGTTGGAGTAAATAATCCTCCCTTCTTCCACAGCCGATACAATAGAGGCGTAATTATCGTCAGTCAAGACCATATCAGCCGTTTCCTTGGACACATCGGTGCCGGTGATGCCCATCGCCACCCCGATATTGGCCCGTTTCAAAGCCGGAGCATCGTTAACCCCGTCGCCGGTCATAGCCACGATGTGGCCTCGGGCCTTCAAAGCCTCCACGATGCGCACTTTATGCTGAGGCGAGACCCGGGCATAGATCTGCACCTCCTCCACCATCCGGGCAAACTGTTCGTCGCTCAGCCCATCCAATTCGGCGCCGGTCAGGACCTTCCCGCCCGGCGTGAGCAAATCCAACTCCCTGGCAATGGCTACGGCTGTATTCCTGTAGTCGCCCGTGACCATCGCCGTTCTGATGCCGGCCCCCCTGGCCATGGCGATGGCCGGCTTGACCTCTGGACGGGCGGGGTCGATCATCCCGATCAGCCCCATAAAGGTTAATTCCCTCTCCACCTGCCGGGTTAATTCGCCCATTCGCTCAGTCGTGCTGGAGTTCTCAGCCACCTGGGGCAGAGGACGGTAAGCCACCCCCAGCACCCGCAGGGCCTCATCAGCCATGTTCTCGTTGGCTTTTAAGATTTCGGCTCGCTTTTCGGCGGTCAGGGGCGAGACCTGGCCGTTCTCGTCGATGTAGTCGCACAGGTCCAGCACGATGTCCGGCGCGCCTTTAACGTAGACCACATACGGCGCTGCTTCCTGATTGCCGGCCACCATCTGACCGTTCACTCGATGGATGGTAGACATGCGTTTTCTTTCGGAGTCAAAGGGGACCTCCGCCACCCGAGGGTATTGGGCTTCTACCTCATGTTTCCACAGGCCGGCTTTGGCGGCGGCCACCACCAAAGCTCCCTCGGTGGGGTCGCCCACCAGGCGCCAGGTACGCGGTTTATCGGCCGCCATCCCGCTGGTCTCCAGATAGGCGTCATTACACAACAGGCCAGCGCTCAGCAGGCGCCGCAGCTCCGGTTCCTGCCGGGGATCTAGGGGCTGCCCCTGGCGGTGGAATTCTCCGTCTGGCTCGTAGCCTGCGCCGGTAACGGACAGGGATTGACCAGCGGCGTAGATGCGCACCACCATCATCTTATTCTGGGTCAGCGTGCCGGTCTTGTCGGAGCAGATAGCCGTGGCGCTGCCCAGGGTCTCCACTGCGGGCAGGCGACGGAGCAAAGCGTGTCGCCGGATCATCTCCTGCATCCCCAGAGCCAGGCAGATGGTGACCACCGCGGGCAATCCTTCGGGCACGGCAGCGATAGCCAGGCTGATGGCCGTCAGGAACATGTGCAAAAAGCCCACCCCGTACAAAAGACCGATCACAAAGACTATAGTACAGATAGCCAGACAGGCCCCCCCCAGCCACTTACCCAACTGATCCAGCTTGATCTGCAAGGGGGTCGGCTCTTCCTCGTAGGTCTGGATCATCTCGGCGATGAGACCAAATTCGGTGCTCATGCCGGTAGACACTACCACACCCCGTCCCCGGCCATAAGTAACCAGCGTCCCCATGTAGGCAGTATTGCGTCGGTCGCCCAGGGGGATCTCGCGGTCGAGGACGACGTCGGCCCTTTTCTCCACCGCCACGGATTCGCCGGTCAGGGCCGCTTCGTCCACGCGCAGGTTCACGCCTTCCACCAGGCGCAAATCGGCCGGCACGTAATTGCCCGCTTCCAGAATGACCAGGTCGCCGGGCACCAGTTCACGGGCCGGAATAGTGGCGAAACTCCCGTCGCGGATGACCTGGGCGTGGGGAGCAGCCATCTTTTTCAAGGCGGCCAGAGCTTCTTCGGCCTTGGACTCCTGGAGCACGCCCAACACGGTGTTGAGGACGACGATAGCCATGATGGCCCCAGCCTCGACGTACTCGCCCAGAAAGAAAGAAACGACGCTGGAAACCAGGAGAATGATGACCAGAAAATTGTTGAACTGATCGAGGAACATCTTCCACAGCGGGGTGGGCGGGCGCTCAACAAGCTCGTTGGGGCCGTACTTCTCCAGACGGGCTTTTGCTTCCTCCGTACTCAACCCCTGCACGGGAGAAGTGTGCAGAGTGCGGACCACGTGCTCAACCGCTTGATCGTGCCATTCAGCTTTATCACTCATTAAAAAATAAGGTCTCGAAATCCCCTTCTCTCGACCTGAAGGAAAGAAAGGATCGTCCGAGCACCTCCTTCCCAAATATGATTACTGGTGTGTAAGGATAAACCAAAGAGGCGATTTTGTCAAGGACGAAATCTAGTCCAGGGACTTCATAGTGGATAACCCCTATAGCCGTTAAAGGTCGCGCCCGTGTCTATTAAAAAGTAATACTCGTAAGCTGATCCCCCGCCGATGCCAGGGGAGGGACAGTTTTTTAAAACATCTCCTTTTCCGTATGCCTCTCTCCGTCGTAGCTATATACTATCTTGCGCTCATCAATCACAGTTTCCACGTGCACGGGGCGGCCCCACAGGCGACATAGATTGACCAGGGTATCCTGGGCATAGGCGACGTCCAGGTCGATGCCCTCGTGGCGGTGAACCAGGTAAAGCTCTCCCCGGTTACGATAATTACCGTCCTCGACGTAGATAATGGGTTTTCCAAAGTTGGTCAGGGAGAAGAGCAGAGCTTTCTTGACCTGCTCGTAGTCTCGGCTGGTGATCTCATACCAGCTTTGGCTGCCGCCTTTCACCTCTTTGTAGACGAAAAGTCCCTGCTCCAGGCAAAACTCTTTGGTCAGGAAAGCGTCGATAAAACCGATATCGTGATACACGCGGCGCACTTCGAAGATCTTCTGTCGTCCCAGGGCCAGCTTCCGGTCCCAGTTCTTTTTTTCGGTCATATCCTGGCACTCTTCGTACTCCTTCCCGAAACGACCTTTGTTCCACCGCTCCTCGATATCGCGGAATAGCTCCACTCCGATCTTATAGGGGTTAACGTGGCCTGGGCGGGAGCCAAGCGTGCCGGAGTGGTGGTCGGCGTAATCGATAACCTCGGCCGGGTCCAGGATCCCTCCTTCGGTCATGGTCCTGGAGTGCCAGTAGGTGGCCCACCCTTCGTTCATGATCCTGGTCTGACGCTGAGGGATGAAGTAATAGCTCTCCTCGCGGACGATAGATAGAATGTCCGCCTGCCAGCTTTTGAGGGGCGCGTGGCGGAGCAGGAACAAGAGTATATCTCGCTGAGGTTCGGCAGGTATTTTTTGTTGTTCGCGCTCCTTCTCCAGGCGGCGGCGTTCGGCTTCCAGGTAATCGGGCGGGTTGACGTAGCGGTCCATGTAGCTTTTGCTCTTGAAGCGGCCCACTGCGATAGGCTTATCCTCCTCTTCCTCCTCTACCGTATATTCTTCAGCAGGGGAGTGTGGATCGATCAGGTCGGCCACCGAGAGACAGACATCCAGAAAACGCTCCACCTCCGCTTCTCCCTGGCGGTCGATGTGACGGCGCACCCGCGTGCCGTGGTTCGCCATTTCGTTCAGCATCTTGCGGTTGGTGTGGGCAAACCACAGGTTATTTTTGAAGAAGTCGCTGTGGGCGTAGACGTGGGCCATAACGATCTTCTGATCGACCAGGTTGTTGTTGTCCAGCAGGTAGGCGTAACAGGGGTCGTTGTTGATGACCATTTCGTAAATTCTGTGCAGGCCGTAAGCGTAGCTCCTCTTGAGGCGCTCGTATTCCATGCCAAAACGCCAGTGGGGATAGCGCACCGGGAAACCATCGTAGGCGGCCACCATGTTCATTTCCTCGAAGCTCAGCACCTCAAAGATGACCTCGAAGAAGTCCAGGCCATAATCCAGGACGCGCTGCCGTATTTCCTTATTGAGTTGTCGCAGCTTCTCTTTCATGCTCTGGCTGCCTATAACCACAAAGAGCACGAAGGACACAAAGATTATATACTTTCACCCTTGGAAACCAGGTTTTTTAGCAAAAACCTGGTTTCTTCCAATTATAGCAGCTTTTCCTCTGAGTTCTCTGTGCCCTCTGTGGCCTGAATCACTATTTGCCTTTACCCAGGAAATCCTTGATCGAATCGTAGATCCCATCTCTATCGGCGATGGTGGAGGTAATGATCTTAAAGGTGCGATCTTCGTAATAAGCTTCGGGCACGTACACAAAATACTCTTCCAATTCCATCTTAAATTCTCCACTGCCCCAGCGACTTTCCACCTGGCCGTAGCAAAACAGATTCGCCAGGGGCAAAATCTGGCGCACGAGCAGGCAGGCTCGTTCGTTGTCGCTGCTCAAATTATCGCCGTCTGAGAAGTGGAAAGGGTAAATATTCCAGGCAGTGGGGTCATAGTCGGCTTCGATGATGGCTTTAGTCAGAGAGTAGGCCGAGGAAATGATCGTGCCCCCGCTCTCGCGGGTGCGATAGAAGGTGTCGCTATCCACCTCGCGGGCTACGGCGTCGTGGATGATGTACCGGCTCTCGATGTTCCGGTACTGGGAGCGCAACCAGGTATCTATCCAGAAAACTTCGGTGCGCACAATTTCCTTTTGTTCTGGCCCCATGGAGCCTGAAACGTCCATCATGTAGATGATGACCGCGCTGGATTCCGGCTCGGTCTTGGTTTTCCAGGAGCGGTAATATTTGTCCTCGCGGATGGGAATGATAACCGGATGGGCTGGATCGTAAGCCCCGGAAGCCAGTTGGCGTTTCAGAGCGTGTTTATAGGTCCGTTTGAAGTGGCGTAGAGATTCCGGCCCCACCTGGCGGATGCCGGTATAGCGGTCCTTCTGAGTGGTGATGTTCTCCCGCCCTCTAGGCTCGATGTGGGGCAACTCCAGCTCCTCGCCCAGCAGGTGGGCCAGTTCCTCGATGGTCAGCTCCACCTCCAGGATGTGTTCGCCGGGCATATCGCCGGCGCCCGGACCTTGACCGTCCATCTCTCCCCGACCGATGATCGTCCCCACCTCGCCCTCCCCCTGACCAACGCCCTCCCGTCCTGCGCGTTCAAACCGGAAGTGAGGCAGGTCCAGGTGAGGGATGGGAATACTGACCACATCCTGACCCTTACGACCGATCAGTTCGCTGTGGCTGATGTATTTTTTCAGTTCTTTGCGCACTCTACCTTTGATGATCTCTCGGTAGCGGCGGTTATCTCGTTCGACACTTTTGACCATAATCATACCACCTATATTCCAGGGGAGTGAGGTGGTTGCAGGGGTGAGCTTCTCTTCTCCCTGATTTTGAATAGGATGGAAACTGGAAACCTGGAAGCAGAACCACCTGCTATTGCCTTTGGCTGGAGGTATCGCCACGGGCGAAGATGGAGGCCACGTAGTTGAGCATGTCCGTAGCGCAGATATCGCAATAGCCGTAATCTTTGATCAGGCGCGCTTTGACGGCGTCGATCTTCTCCTGGGTTTCCTGATCCACCACGCTGGTCACCAGGCTGGTCAGCTTGATGGTATCCTTCTTATCCTCAAAAAGTTTCAGCTCCAGGGCTTTTTGCAGACGGGCGTTAGAGCGATAGTCGAACCGTCTGCCCTCCAGGGCCAAAGCCCCGATGTAGTTCATAATCTCTCGCCGGAAATCGTCCTTGCGGTTTGCGGGGATGTCGATCTTCTCCTCGATGGAACGCATCAATTGCTCGTTGGGCGGCTCATCCTGGCCGGTATATTTGTTCTTGACCTTTTCTTTCTGGACGTAGGCTTTGACGTTGTCGATGTAGTTGGCGAAGAGGGCCTTGATGCCTTCCTCGTCGGCGGAGATAGCCCGCTGCACCTCGCCCTTGACGATATCGGTGTACTCCTCCCTGATCAGGGCCAGCAGATCACGATAACGGCGACGCTGCTCTTCGCTGGTGATCAGAGAGTGGTGGTCAAGCCCGGCCCCCAGTTCGTTCATCACCATGAAGGGGTTAACGCATCCTTCACTCTGTTGCACCAGGGCATTGGAAATTTTATCCTGGATATAACGGGGCGAGATGCCTTCCATCCCTTCTCGTGGCGCTTCCTGCATAAGCTCCCTGATACTGTCCTCGGTAAAACCCTCCACGGTCTGTCCGTTATAGAGTTTCAACTTCTGGATCAGGGTCAGTTTGGCTTTTTTGGGAGCCTCCAGGCGGGTCAACACCGCCCACATGGCCGCCACCTCGATGACGTGGGGAGCGATGTGGCAGCCCTGGACCCGCGCCGGATTATAGTCCTTCTCGTAGATTCTGATCTCGTTGTCCAACCTGATGACGTAAGGGACATCTACCTTGACCGTGCGGTCTCGCAGGGCCTCCATGTACTCGTTATTCTGGAGTTTGCGGTATTCGGGTTCGTTGGTGTGCCCGATGATGACCTCGTCGATGTCCGTCTGGGCAAACTTTTTGGGCTTGATCTTGTGTTCCTGCGAGGCGCCCAGCAGATCGTAGAGGAAAGCCACGTCCAGCTTGAGAACCTCGATGAACTCCACTATACCCCGGTTAGCCACGTTAAACTCTCCGTCGAAGTTAAAGGCTCTGGGGTCGGAGTCGGAACCATACTCGGCGATTTTACGATAGTTGATGTCGCCGGTCAGTTCGGTGGAATCCTGGTTCTTCTCATCTTTGGGCTGGAAGGTGCCGATCCCGACCCGATCTTTCTCCGAAAGGATCAAACGGCGCACCCTGACGTGCTCTATCACCCTGCTCCAATCACCATCGTAGCCTGCCATCAAGGCCTGATAGTTGTAGCGACAGGCCGGGCACAGATCGCCTTCGCACATCACCGGCGACTGCTCGTGGCCCGCGTTCAGACGGGCCAGAAATTCTTCCCGCAACTCCGGGGGAATAAGGTTCAAGGGTTCCTCGTGCATCGGACAAGGGTGCTCTTCGCCCTCCAGAATCCAACTGAAAGTGTACATTGCGCCTTCATCAGTTTTGGAATACTCCTCCAGCCCTTTCTTGAGCAGCCTGACCAGGGTGCTCTTGGAGCTACCGACTGGACCGTGCAGCAAAAGCACTCGCCTTTCCGCCCCGTAACAGTGAGCAGCCGCCTTGAAGAATTGCACCAGGTTCATCAAGGGCCGTTCCAGGCCAAAAATGGCGTCTCTGCCAGCCTCGAAGGGATCGCTGAAGAAGTGATAGCGGACCAACTCCTCACGGTTCTCGGTGTAAGTTTCATACCCGTGAGACAGGATCATGTCGTAGATGCGCTGGAAAGCCGAGCGGGTCACTCCTGGGTTGGCGGCCACAATGTCCAGATAGGCGGCAAAACCGCCCTGCCAATGCTGCTCCTGGAATTTTTTTTCTTCCTGCCTTTCCGTCAGGAAAGACATCAAGACCTGTCCTTCCATCGCCAATTACCTCCTCCCCAAAAGGGCTTCAATCACGCTCCAACCACGGCCTAAAGCGATTCCTCTCCATGCGCCAGTCGCCAAAGGCAGGTTAAAACAAAAGACACCCTTCTTCCTCGGGCCTTGCTTCCTTGCAAGGCAAGAAAGCGCCTGCGTCAACGAGGTTTTGGGTGCCCCCCCAAAAATTCCTATGGCTGATTTTCGTCAGCGAAATGGTGTTATTTAAGTGTCCACATGACTCATTCGTGTGCCAGTTATATTATAGCAGATCGCCTGCATTTTGTCAAAAAAGCCATATAATTTATTGCAAGATTCTTGACAAGAGTGGCCATTTACTGTTGTCTCTGTGGAAAGAGAAAAAGTGAAGGGGCACCCTTATGCCGTTACGTCGGTGAAAAAACCTCCCGACGGGGGAGGGTTTTTCCTTTCTCAATTTTATTATAGCACATGCCTGGTTGGGTGTCAATAGGCCAGAAGTCCCTGTGACCATTTCACCAGTGGTCAGAGGCGGAACACCACAAAGCTTGACATTACCTGGAACTTGTGATATTATTGTCATATAATTGAACCTAAAGTTGCACATCGAACGTGCCCAACCGGTTGCAGTCGGGATATGGGGTGATGGGCGATTATTGGGAACAGTGTTTTCTTATGCTGGCGACCAACTATTTCGAAAGGAGATGACAAAATGGCCCAATCGAGGACCGCACGGATGGTAGCGCGGTTGAGAGATCTACAGGTCAGCGCGCCGGATATTGAGGCTTCGGCCATAGTCAGCGTTGACGGTCTGATCATGGCCTCGGCCTTACCGGCTGATGTGGAGGAGGATCGGGTCTCGGCCATGTCAGCCGCCATGCTTTCCCTGGGAGAACGCATTGCCGTCGAGTTGGGGCGTGGCTACCTGGATCAGGTCTACATCCGGGGCGACAACGGTTACGTTTTCCTGATGTCGATAGGTGAAGAAGCGGTTCTGACTGTTCTGGCCCGTCACGACGCCAAACTGGGCCTTATCTTCCTGGACATGAAACGCGCCGCCGAAGATCTGAGCAGATTAGTGTAACTCTCTTTCCCCGGCGAGTGATTCTGAAGGCCCTCGTTGGGAGGCCCTGGCCTGGACTACTGGCCCGTCCGCCGGATGAAATCCTCGCCGTAGATCGCTACTATTGCTCATATTCTTCATCGCTGCCCAGGGAGAGCCAAAGCGTCTCCCCGCATTGCTCGCAGGGATGGATGCTGGTGAAAAAAGGCACCGGGTCGGTGGTCTGAATCACCTTCCCGCAGTTCATGCACCGAAAAGCGTAAACGGGGATTAACTCCTCAAGGTCTACTTCCTCGTTGCTCTCCAATCGAATTTCCTCCAACTCAATTACATTGAAGGTGGCCCTTTTGTCAAACTGTCACTTCCTGGCGCTCCCCATGAGCACAGATAAAGACAGGAGGGGCACAGGTTGTGAGAACTCACGTCTCGTGGTACAATATTTGATGCCCAATGCGTTCTGGCATTGGGCAGGAGATTCATGCCGAAGGTGGGACTCGAACCCACATGAGGTTAACCCTCAACGGTTTTTGAGACCGTCGCGTCTGCCTGTTCCGCCACTTCGGCCTATGTTGACGTAGCTAACTGCCCTAAGTATAAACCAAGAGCAGAATTTAGTCAAGTCAATACCCCTCGATATTATGGATGAAAAAGCTTTGATCGCCTCCGCCCGCCGGGGCGACACCCGGGCTTTTAATCACCTGGTTTTAATCTACCAGAGCCAGGTCTATAATCTGGCCTACCGCATCCTGGGCGATACCGAGGCCGCCGCCGACGCCAGCCAGGAGGCTTTTCTATCTGCCTTCCGCCACCTGGGACGGTTTCGGGGCGGCTCTTTTAGAGCCTGGCTGTTACGCATCGTCACCAACGCCTGTTACGATCAACTGCGACGCAAACAACGCCGCCCAACCAGTCCGTTGGACACTGTGCTTGGCGACCCCGACCGGGCTGCCGTGCTGGCCGATGCGGGGGAAAGTCCAGAGAATCACGCCCTCCGTCGCGAACTGAACGAGGTCCTTCAGGCGGGCATCAGGACTCTGCCACCCGACCAGCGCATCACCCTGGTGCTGGCTGACGTGGAAGGCCTGAGCTATCGAGAAATCGCGACCATCACCCAGGTGTCGCTAGGCACGGTCAAGTCACGCCTGAGCCGAGGGCGGGCCAAATTACGCGATTATCTTTTGGAAAAGAAGGAACTTTTACCCGCCCGCTATCGTCTTACAGATAAGCGAGGTGTGGAGTAGCAACAATGGCCGAGAATTTTGAGCATCATCGTCTGGAAGAGATGATCTCAGCTTACATAGATAACGAGTTATCACCCCAGGAGCAGACCGAGGTCGAAAGCCACCTGACGACCTGCGCCGACTGCGCCTGGCATCTTCGTACTCTGCGCCAGACCGTGGCCATGGTGAAAGAGCTGCCCACCGTACCTGTGCCCCGCTCCTTTACCATTCGAGAAGCCCGGCCTGGGGGTTTTTGGCCGGGGCTTCGCTTCCCCCGGCTCCACCTCTATCTCAAGGGGGCCACGGCCCTGGTCGCCCTTTTGCTGATCCTCATGGTGGCAGGTGAGGTAGTATGGTGGGGCGTGTCCCTGAGCCGACCTCCAGCCGCTTTCCCCGTGGCGGTCGGGCGCCAACAGGAGGCTCCATCCTCGCCATCTATCGAGGGAGAACAAGCCCTGCCCGCGCCCCCCTCTCCTGGAGAAGAAGAAGCGCAAGACGAGATGGCGGCTGAGCCTGGAGTGGAAAGCGCCCCGCGGCCTGACGCAACTGTACCGACGCCCGGATACGAACCTGAGAAAGAGGAAACTGCGCCTGCTCTGTCGGCCGAGGCGCAGGAGGAGGTGCAGGAGATGGAGAAAGATGCTCCCGCCCAGGAACCGGAAGAGCCAGCGGCGGCCATCGAAATCTCCCCGCCGCCGGCTGCTGCCAGCCGGCCGGCGCCCTCGTTGACAACCACCTCACCCCCTGTGCCCACCCCGACGGCCGCCGTTTTATCGCCCACGCCGGCCCCGTCGCCCCCTATATCTACCCCGACCATTGTAGCCCAGGTCCGGTCGCCGACTTCCCCCCCCGAGGAAGCCAGGACAACCGAAAGCGCCAGACCACAACCTGCCAGCGCGTGGTGGACGCCGTGGCGCCGGGCAGAGCTTACCCTTCTGGCGCTGCTGATCATCCTGATAGCCATGACTGTGCTCGTGGGACATTATCGAAAAGTAAGCTAAAGAATGGATTATCTGCTACGCCTTCGCAAAAATCCGGCAGATCGTCCCCTCACCTTTCTCTTCCCACTATTGACTTTTTGAGCCAAAGCCTGTACAATATTTATAATCAGCAATTATGCAGGGGCCTCGGGTATCCGTGGTCATGTCCCTTCGTGTCGGCGGATCACCCATCATCAGGAACGCGCGCTTCTTAACCCGAGCACCTGCTGTCAGATAAGCACAAACAGCTCCGCCGATCCCGGTAGGATTACGACCTCACCACTTGTCTTGGGTAAAGAAAAGCCAGGGAGGGGTAGTGTGGCTACAAACATACTGATCGTTGATGGCGATGAAGCCTTCGCCACCATATTGAAAGAAGGGTTAGAAACCGACAAGACCTACAAAGCGACTATCGCCACCTCAGGCGAAGAAGCTTTGCAGGCCGTCGTGGAAAAGCCCTTTGACATGGCTATCGTCGATATGGGCCTTTCTGACATAGGAGGCACGACTCTGGTGAAGGCCATTCGCGAGGCTAAGCCGAACATGCGGGTTATGCTCATTCCTCTCTTTGGGGAAGAGTTGGATTCCGAAGCAGCGGCGTTGGATATTCAGGGGGTTCTCACCAAACCTTTTTTCATGGGAGACCTTCCCGAAAAGATCCAGGTGGCCCTCTCGCGGCCGGTGAGAGGGGTGATGCCTCCCCCGCCCAGCCAGGCCCCGGTTCGGGAGGCTGCTCCCCCTGCACGAAGGCCCAGGCCGTTCCGGGAGGAGGCCCGCCCCGTTCTAACCCATACTCTGGCTGAGGCCGAAACGATTCCATTCCGTTCTCAGTTGGAAAAGGCTTCCCCACGAAGGCCCAGCCCTGCCAGAGAAGAGGTCAGCCCTGCCGTAAGCCAGGCTCTGGCGGAGGCCGAAGTTGCCCCCCCACCTCCTAAAGTGGAAGACAAGGAAACCGTCCCTTTTCTCAGTGTAGAAAAGGCCGCCGGCTTGGCGGAGAGACTGCGACGGAGATCCGTAGAAATTACCAGACATCTCACCAACCTGGCTTTTGATCTGAGCGCCGAATCGGTTCTTTTGACCTGCGCCACCGAGTTGATTGCCCATGCGGGCAACCTCAACAGAGAGAAGTCCCAGGAGTTGGCCGTCCTGGTATCGGAAAGCTTTACCGCCGTGGGCCGGGTGGCTAAACTTTTGGGCGAGTCAGATGGCCGCTTCGAGTTGAGCCAAAACGAAGGTGACGAATATAGCTTTTATTCCCGCAGTGTGACGACCGAAATCGTGCTTTCTGTCGCTCTGCGAGCCGAGACCCCGCCAGGCACGGTCCGATATATCACCAAGCAAACCGCCGACAAGCTGGTTCAACTGGTCGCAGAATGAGTGGAGCATATGGCCGCCAAAGGCAAGCTGATCCTCATAGACGGCCACGCGCTGGCCTACCGGGCTTATCATGCCTTACCCCCCGACTTGAGCACCTCACGAGGTGAGCTGACCAACGCCGTCTTCGGGTTCGCCTCCATGCTCCTCAACGTGTGGGGCGACGAAAATCCCGATTACATGGCTATCGCCTTCGACGTGGGCCGCACCTTCCGCCACGAAGAGTACGAAGCCTACAAAGCTCATCGGGTCAAGATGCCTGCCGAGATGTGCGGCCAGTGGAAGCGCATAGAGGAGCTGGTGGAGGCTCTCAACGTCGCCGTTTTCACCGCCGAAGGGTACGAAGCCGACGACGTGCTGGGCACCCTGGCCAGACAGGCGGAGCAGGCCGGCCTGGAAACCCTCATCGTGACCGGCGACACCGACGCCTTCCAGCTTATCGATGCCCATACCAGGGTGTTGACCTCCCGCCGCCGCTTCTCCGAGACCATCACCTACGACCAGGCCGGCATTGAGAAACGCTACGGTCTGAGCCCCAAACAACTCATCGACTACAAGGGACTGGTCGGCGATAAGTCCGATAACATCCCCGGCGTGCCCGGCGTGGGCCAGAAGACAGCCACCACCCTCCTCCAGAAGTACGGCAGCCTGGAGGCTATCTATGAGCACCTGGACGAAATTGCCAGTGCCCGCTTCCGCCGGGCGTTAGAAAAAGGCCGGGAGACGGCTTTTCTCAGCAAACATCTGGCTACCATCGTCACTGACGTGCCCCTCACCCTCGATCTGGAAAGCTGCCGCCTCGGCGGGTACGACCACAACAGGGTCGTGGCTCTGTTCCAGGAGTTGGAGTTCAGGAGCCTGATGGAGCGGCTGCCCGAAAGCCGCGCTGAGCAGTTGAGTCTGTTTCCAACCACCACCATCGAGACCCGGCACCACACGGTGGATACCGAAACCGCTTTCCAGGTTCTCCTGGCCGCCCTGGCCGGGGCCGAAGGATTTGCCTTCGACGTGGAAACTACCAGTCGGGACTCTATGGTCGCCGAACTGGTGGGCATTTCCATCGCCATGAAAGAAGGAGAAGCCTATTACATCCCCGTCGGGCACGCGTCCGACGATCCACGTCTGACTTTCAGCGCCCGGCATTCTCCTCCCATCCCCCAACTACCTCTGGAGCGCGTCCTGGAGGGGCTTCGCCCGGCGCTGGAAGATGGAGCCATCCCCAAATACGCCCACAACGGCAAGTACGACGCGGCCGTCCTGGCCCGTTATGGGCTGCGGGTCGAGGGCCTGGCCTTCGACACCATGATCGCCGAGTGGCTGCTCCAGCCCGACAGCCACTACCTGGGACTCAAGGACGTAGCCCGCGAGCGCCTGGGAGTGAAGATGACCCCCATCGCCGACCTGATCGGCAAGGGCAAAAAACAGATCAGCATGGCCCAGGTGCCCGTCCCCAAAGCGGCGGCCTACGCCGGGGCCGATGCGGACATGACTTACCGCCTGACCAATTTGTTGGAGGCGGAACTGCGCGCTAAAGCTCTGTGGCCCCTATTCACCGAGGTGGAGATGCCCCTGCTGCCGGTCCTGGTCGAAATGGAGGGGGCCGGGGTGGCCCTGGACGCCGCTTACCTGGCAGCCATGTCCGGCCAACTCCAGGAGCGGCTGAATGCCCTGGAACGCGAGATTCAGGACGAGGTGGGCTATACCTTCAACGTCAATTCCACTCAGCAGCTCAGCGACGCCCTCTTTATAAAATTGAACCTATCCAGCCGAGGGGTGCATAAAACCAAGTCGGGACACTATTCTACGGCGGCCAGCGTGCTGGAGAGCCTGAAGGGCCAGCACCCTGTCATCGACCTTATCCTGGAACATCGCCAGTTGGGCAAGCTCAAGTCCACCTACGTCGATGCCCTGCCCCAACTCATCAATCCTGACACGAAGCGGGTGCACACCTCTTACAACCAGACGGGCACGGTCACGGGCCGCCTGTCCTCCAGCGAGCCAAACTTGCAGAACATCCCCATTCGCACCGAATTGGGGCGCCAGGTGCGGCGGGCGTTCGTGGCTCAGGAGGGCTGGCGTCTTCTGGCCGTCGATTACTCCCAGGTAGAATTGCGCATCATGGCCCACATCTCCCAGGACCCCACCATGCTGGAAGCCTTCCGCAAAGGAGAGGACATCCATACCAGCACTGCGGCGGCCATCTACAACGTGCCCCTGGCTGAAGTGACTTCCGAGATGCGGCGGGTAGCCAAGGTGGTGAACTTCGCCGTGTCCTATGGGGTCAGCGGCTACGGTCTATCTCAGCAAAGTGACCTGACGCCGGAGCAGGGCAACAAATTCATCGAGACCTATTTCGCCCGCTACCCCCAGGTCAAAAAATACTTGCAGGACACCAAAAACCTGGCCGCCACCCAGGGTTACGTGGAGACCCTTCTGGGCCGAAGACGCTACTTTCCTCGCCTGAGCGAAGATAGCAAGGCTTCCACCGTCATCCGCCAGGCTGACGAGCGGGCGGCCATTAACTTCCCCATCCAGGGTACCGCCGCCGATATCATTAAAATAGCCATGATCAGGGCGCACCAGGCCCTTAAAGAGCGCGACCTGAAAAGCAAAATGATTTTGCAGGTTCACGACGAGTTGGTGTTAGAGGTGCCCGAAGACGAGTTGGAAACCGTCAAGCCCCTGATCAGGTCTGTTATGGAGGATGCTTTCACTCTCGATGCCGCCCTGAAAGTGGACCTCAAGGTCGGACCGAACTGGCTGGAGATGAACCACTGATAAACGCCAACCGCCGATGAACGCCGATAGAGCGGAGCGACGAGAGGGGAGAAGGCAGATGAAAACGGTGGACGACATCCTGGAGGCTATCTCTGCTCTGAGCGCCGAGGAAAGAGAGGAACTTTTCTCCCGCCTGGACAGCAGGCCCTTCCGGTTTTCAAAACCCCAAGGGTCTGCGTTCACACCGGGCTTTCAGGTAAAGGAATTGGAAGGGCCGCCCGATTACCTCCTGATCTTCGACGGGGGCAGCCAGGGCAATCCGGGACCCGGCTACGGGAGCTACGTCCTGGTCAGGGGCCGCGACGAAAAAAAGCGCCTGCGGCGGCTGGATTTCGGGCGGGACATGACCAGCAACGAGGCCGAATACGAAACCCTCATCGCCGGGCTGGAAGATGCCCTCGAAACCATAACCAGAGCCAGCCACGACCAGGCCGAATTCTCCATCGAGATACGGGGGGACAGCAAATTAGTCCTTAACCAGGTGCAGGGCACGTGGCAGGCTAAAAACGAACGGATGAGAGCCTATCGCAACCAGGCCCGGCGGTTGTTGGGGCGCTTCTCCGCCTGCGCCTTCAATCTCCGGCCCCGCCAGTATATTGTGAGCATCCTGGGACATTAACCTCTCCCCATCATGCTCGCTCTTATGCAAAGGAGGCGAAAGCGATGAAAGCAAAAGTGATGAGAACGATGCGGGTGGCGATCGTTCTGTTGCTGGTTGGATTGCTGATGGTCGTCTCGGCAGGAGCCGGGCCGCTCCAGCAACAACCTCCGCCTGAGGTGAACTGGACGAAGTACTACGGCAACCCCGTCCTCAGACCTGGCCGCGCCGGTAGCTGGGACGCTTACATGGTGCTGGAGCCGGGCGTGATCTACGATGGGGGCGCTTACAAGATGTGGTATTCGGGACAGGATGTCTCCTTCGGTCAGCCTCAGGTGGCGCATCTCAGCATCGGCTACGCCACCTCGTCCAATGGCATCGACTGGACAAAGGAAACCAACAATCCGGTTCTGGTGCCGGGCGCGGCGGGCGACTGGGATGAGGAAAACGTGGCCGGCGCCTACGTCATGTTAGACGAGGATATCTACAAGATGTGGTATCACGGCGGCATCGGCGGCATAGGCCCAGGACAGATAGAACAGATCGGCTACGCCACCTCCGTCGATGGAGTTACCTGGACAAAGCACCCTGGAAACCCGATCCTGACCGTAACGCCCGGCACCTGGGAGGAGCAGAAAGTCATAGACCCGTGCGTCATCCGCCAGGACAGCGTTTACGAGATGTGGTATGCCGGGCTTGGTCCCGACGACAGGTTCCGCATCGGCTACGCCACCTCGCCTGACGGCATTGGCTGGACGAAACCCTTCACAAGCCCGGTTATGGAGGGGGGGTCAGCCGGGAGCTTCGACTCCAAGGGCGTGCGGTCTCCGTCCGTCCTCTTCGACGGCAAGCTCTACAGGATGTGGTACACGAG
Organism: Anaerolineae bacterium; assembly: GCA_034417895.1. Classification (GTDB taxonomy): domain Bacteria; phylum Chloroflexota; class Anaerolineae; order CAZYHC01; family CAZYHC01; genus DAOULT01. The sequence continues at coordinate 27,277 of DAOULT010000129.1, forward strand.
CATCGACCTCGATGGCACCTACCGCCTCGGCTACGCTGTCTCAGACGATGGCCTCGAATGGACGAAGTACAGCGGCAATCCCATCCTTGAGCCGGGCCCCACGGGTAGCTGGGACATGAACATGGCCGCTCTGGCCGAGGTCATCTACGATGGCAGCGCCTACAGGATGTGGTACACCGGACAGGCCATCGACAGGTTCCGCATCGGCCACGCTCTCCCGAACAACACCGTACTCAACCCTGATACCGGCAAGCTTTACACCACCATCCAGGCCGGTATCGAGGAGGCCCTATCCGGTCAGCAGGTGATCGCCTCTGGGGGCCAATACGTCGAAAACATCACCCTGATCGCCGGAGTGACGGTCTACGGTTCTGGAGCAGACCGCACCACTCTCCAGGGCGCGGGGGGCGGTTCGGTGGTCACTATCCAGGGGGGCGGGATCGGCCCCGGCACGGTCATTTCCGGCTTCAAAATCACCGGCGGTAGCGCCAGCGGCGGGGTGAGCGCCCAGGCCGACGGCGGTGGAGTCCACATCAGCGGGGCCAGCCCCTCCATCATAAACAACACCATCGAAGGCAACACAGGCACCACCGGCGGCGGCATCTACATCGACAACGGCGACCCTACCATCTCCAACACTACCATCCAGAACAACAGTGCCGACTCCGGGGGAGGAATCTACGTCAACAGCGGCAATCCCACCATCTCCAACAACACCGTCCAGGACAACGACGCCAGCTCCGGGGGTGGAATCTACGTCAACAGCGGCGACTCCGACATTTCCAACAATACCGTCCAGGGCAACGACTCCAACATCGGGGGCGGAATCTACATCAGCAGCAGCAACCCTGGCCTTTCCAACAACACCATCCAGGGCAACACCTCGACTGACAACGGCGGCGGCATCTACATCAATGACGGCGGCCCCACCATTTCCAACAACACCGTCCAGAACAACAACTCGAACGCCAACGGCGGCGGCATCTACCTCGGCGGCGGAAACTCGAATATCTCCAACAACGTGATTCAGAGCAACTCGGCCCTCGCGGGGGGCGGCATCTACGTGGGCAGCGCCGCCACCCCTGCCATCAGCGACAACACTCTGTGCAGCAACACCAACTTCAACCTGTACAAGAACGGCGGCAACCTGAACGCTCCCGGCAACTGGTGGGGGACCAACTCGCCCATTTCGGGCACAACCGGCACAGAAGATTACAACGCTCACGTCAACCCCGGCCCGATCATCACCGCCGGCGTGGAGGCCGTTCCCTCCATGGTGAAAGTCTCGCAGTGGACGACGGTCACGGTCACGCTGCGCCGTGAGGTATACCACGCCGCGGACGGCACGGTCATCGACCTGGCCGTTCAGGACGGGCTATTTTGGGGCAACGGCGCCAGCGTAGCAGTCAGCACCACCAGCGGTCTGGTCAGTACCCAGGTGACGCCTCTGGCAGCCAGGCCGATATCGATCACGGCTTTTTCGGGGTGCAGCGGGCAGGCGGTGGGCAGCGTGGTGGTCACGGGCGAAAGGGCCGAGGTCAACCTGCCGCTCATTATGAAACCCGCCAGTCAATAGAACCTGGAATAATCGCCCGGAGCCGAATTGGAGCCAGGTTCTTTCCGCCCCTGTCTACGAGAACAAGGGGCAATAACAACGAGGGCGTTCTTTTCCTTCGGACATAAAGGGGGCGGTTTTTTACCCCGCTCTCTCCACTTACAGAGGAGGGCCAAAATGAAAAAGTATTTGATAGCCTTACTTTCGATAGCCCTGCTGGCTCCGTGGGTCGGTTTTGCCCCACCGATGGAGGCGGCCCAGACTCCACCAGGGGCCTGGCAACAACGAACGCTCGCTGAACGAACGTTCGCTGTTGGAAGTGGATATGACCGCCGACCCTTTGGG